>NZ_JBIVXJ010000008.1:0-191502 GCF_044769185.1 Pseudomonas sp. NPDC090592 | reverse complement strand
TTGCACATAGCCTGAGGCTTGCGCTGTACCTGTGGGTAAAACTATCTAGTGCCTACCAGGGCCCAATCGCAGGCAAGCCAGCTCCCACAGGGATTGCACATAGCCTGAGGCTTGCGCTGTACCTGTGGGTAAAACTATCTAGTGCCTACCAGGGCCCAATCGCAGGCAAGCCAGCTCCTACAGGGATTGCGCATAGCCTGAGGCTTGCGCTGTACCTGTGGGAGCTGGCTTGCCTGCGAATGGGCCGCAAAGCGGCCCCCGAAATCAGCGCGGAATGACGGGCTGACGCGGCTTCTTGTTGCCCTTGCCGCCCTTGGCCGCTTCCTTGCGCTCCTTGGCCGCCTTCTCGTTACGCGCAAACGCCTCGGCCTTGGCCTTCTCGCGCTTGTCCCACGGCTTGCTACCATCGCTGGCACGCGGTGGCAGGCCGGTGTGCTGGGTGAGGATCTTCTGGTCCTTGCCCACCTTGTGGCTGCCCGCTGGCGTCGAGTTCTTGCGGCGCGCGCTCTGGTAGGTATCCGTCTGCGGCTGGTGCAGCGGGATCAGCTGGTGCTTGCCCGGGCCGATCAGGTCGGCGCGGCCCATGCGCTCCAGCGCCTCACGCAGCATCGGCCAGCCCTTCGGGTCGTGGTAGCGCAAGAACGCCTTGTGCAGGCGGCGCTGCTCTTCGCTCTTGACGATCTCAACCCCTTCGCTCTTGTAGGTCACCTTGCGCAGCGGGTTCTTGCCCGAGTGGTACATGGCCGTGGCCGAGGCCATCGGCGACGGGTAGAACGCCTGCACCTGGTCGGCACGGAAGCCATTGCCCTTCAGCCACAGGGCCAGGTTCATCATGTCTTCGTCGGTGGTGCCCGGGTGCGCGGCGATGAAGTACGGGATCAGGTACTGCTCCTTGCCCGCCTCTTTCGAGAACTTCTCGAACATGCGCTTGAAGCGGTCGTAGGTGCCGATACCCGGCTTCATCATCTTGTCCAGCGGACCACGCTCGGTGTGCTCCGGGGCAATCTTCAGGTAGCCGCCCACGTGGTGGGTGACCAGTTCCTTGACGTACTCCGGCGATTCCACGGCCAGGTCATAGCGCAGGCCCGAGGCAATCAGGATCTTCTTCACACCCGGCAAGGCACGGGCCTTGCGGTACAACTCGATCAGCGAGCTATGGTCGGTGTTGAGGTTTTCGCAGATGCCCGGGAACACGCAAGACGGCTTGCGGCAGTGCTTCTCGATGTCGTGGCTCTTGCAGGCGATGCGGTACATGTTGGCGGTCGGGCCGCCAAGGTCGGAGACCACGCCAGTGAAGCCCGGCACCTTGTCACGCATCTCTTCGATCTCGTGCAGGATCGACTCGTGCGAGCGGTTCTGGATGATGCGGCCTTCGTGCTCGGTGATCGAGCAGAAGGTGCAGCCACCGAAGCAGCCACGCATGATGTTCACCGAGAAACGGATCATCTCGTAGGCCGGGATGCGCTCCTTGCCATAGGCCGGGTGCGGCACACGGGCGTACGGCATGCCGAACACGTAGTCCATTTCCTCGGTGGTCATGGGGATGGGTGGCGGGTTGAACCACACGTCCACTTCGCCATGCTTCTGTACCAGCGCACGGGCGTTGCCCGGGTTGGTTTCCAGGTGCAGCACGCGGTTGGCGTGGGCGTAAAGCACCGGGTCGTTACGCACTTTTTCGAACGATGGCAGGCGGATGACCGACTTTTCGCGGGTCACGCGCGGGCTGTCGAGAATCTGCACCACCTTGGCTTCGTTCGGGTCTTCCTGGTCGCCCTTGGCCTGCTCGATGGCGCAGGCCTGGGTGTCCTGGGTGTTCACGTACGGGTTGATGATCTTGTCCACGCGGCCTGGGCGGTCGATGCGGGTGGAGTCGATCTCGAACCAGTCTGCAGGCGTGTCACGGCGAATGAACGCAGTGCCACGCACATCGGTGATGTGCTCGATCTTCTCGCCCTGGGACAGGCGCTGGGCCACTTCGACGACGGCCCGCTCGGCGTTGCCGTACAGCAGGATATCGGCGCTGGCGTCGATCAGGATCGAATGGCGGACCTTGTCCTGCCAGTAATCGTAGTGAGCAATACGGCGCAGCGAAGCCTCGATGCCACCCAGCACGATCGGTACGTGCTTGTAGGCTTCCTTGCAGCGCTGGCTGTACACCAGGCTGGCACGATCCGGGCGCTTGCCGGCCAGGCCACCCGGGGTGTAGGCATCGTCAGAGCGGATCTTCTTGTCTGCGGTATAGCGGTTGATCATCGAGTCCATGTTGCCTGCGGCCACGCCGAAGAACAGGTTTGGCTCGCCGAGCTTCATGAAGTCGTCTTTGGACTGCCAGTTCGGCTGGGCAATGATGCCCACGCGAAAGCCCTGGGCTTCCAGCAAACGGCCGATGATGGCCATGCCGAACGAGGCGTGGTCGACGTAGGCGTCCCCGGTCACGATGATGATGTCGCAGGAATCCCAGCCGAGCAGATCCATCTCCTCCCTGCTCATTGGCAGGAAAGGTGCTGGCCCGAAGCATTCGGCCCAGTACTTGGGATAGTCGTAGAGTGGTTTGGCTGCTTGCATGTCAGTGACCGGTTCTGGTGTACAGGGAAATCGCGGGCGCGGAATATAGCACAAATTTTGACCAAATCCGACTGGATTCGTGGGGGATTGGTGGGTGGGGCGACGGTTGGGGTGGGCGGGGTGCCGGATGGCTGGCTTGGGGGTTGTAGTGGGGTTGGCAGGTGTTCGACACAACCCTTGCAGCGCCTATGAGATCGAGCGCCGCCCGCGCGGCGCTTCGCGGGGCAAGCCCGCTCCCACATCTGTTTCGGGCCAGTTACTCCTGCTTCCTCCGCACTCGCTCCCTGGGTGCATGGCTGGGAATTGCAGAAAAGCAGGGGCGATACCTTCAATATCGAATGGGACAGACAAGGGGGCGCGCGCCAATGACACAAGCGGGACTGGCCTGAAACAGATGTGGGAGCGGGCTTGCCCCGCGAAGCGCCGCGCGGGCGGCGCTCGATCTCATAGGCGCAGAAACTGTTGTGGCGAACACATGGATGCCTTCACGCAACCGAAAGGCAAGCCCTACTGCCTCATCCCCAACTCAGCATCATCCATCAGCGCCTTGGCCATCGCACTCAAATAATGGGCAGCCCAGATCATCATCGGCTTCTCATCCATCAACCCAGTGATAGTCAGTTCGCGCACATACCCCATCAACTCCGAAGACTGCTCGCGGGCCTCCCGGCACGGGATCCCGGGCTCGATGCGGAACAAGGGGTGGGTGCCATTTTTCGCCTTGGTAAAAAGTGGTCTTGCCGACGGTGAATTGGGTGTCTTCTGTTGTCATTGTTCAATCCCCTCGAAATTCTCGACCGTCTGGCCGGGCCTCTTCGCGGGCACGCCCGCTCCCACAAGGTCACCACAATCTTCGCGACGTGCACCGTACCTGTGGGAGCGGGCATGCCCGCGAAAGGGCCCGCCCAGGCGACATATCAACGAAGCCTTACAGCAGGCATCTGCCCCTGCATCGGGTTGTCTTGATCAAAAGGGGGATCGCGGGGCGGATCGGGGACAATCTTGAGCATGGAGTAATCTCGTCTGATTCCGAAAAGACCGCCACGACATCACTTGCATTTGATGGGTGGCGGCTACGTACGGGTCTGCAAGACCGGACAGACGATAAAACCGGCAGATCCGAGGATCTCCCGTACGCAGCCACCATTGACCGAAATTGCCGAGTGGCAGCAATCCGGATAGCGGTAGTAATCGTCTGCGGGCTTGCAGGCCCGGTCGCTGCTTTGGCAACGACAGAGCCAGACTAGGCCGCCCAGAAAACCACCGCAATGGCGCAAAGGCGGTTGAAAGCTATTTCAGAAACGGCCTACACGCAACGGGAAAAAGCTGATTATTACTTGGAGAAAAAGGCAAGCGCAGGCCTTGTAGGAGCGGCCTTGCGTCGCGATGGGCTGCGCAGCAGCCCCAGGATTTCAGCGCAGATGCAAAAAGTGCCGGGGCTGCTGCGCAGCCCATCGCGACGCAAGGCCGCTCCACAGGGGGCCCTGCTAGCTCAATGAGTTATTCGTCATCATCGAAGTTGTACATGCCCGGCGCGAGGTTCTCAAAGCGGGTGTACTTGCCGATGAACGCCAGCCGCACGAAGCCGATGGGGCCGTTACGCTGTTTACCGATGATGATTTCCGCCACGCCCTTGTGCTCGGTCTCAGGGTGGTACACCTCGTCGCGGTACACGAACATGATCACGTCGGCGTCCTGCTCGATTGCACCGGATTCACGCAAGTCGGAGTTCACCGGGCGTTTGTTCGGGCGCTGCTCCAGCGAGCGGTTCAGCTGCGACAGGGCGATGACCGGGCAGTTGAATTCCTTGGCCAGGGCCTTGAGCGAGCGGGAAATCTCGGAAATCTCGTTGGTGCGGTTGTCACCGGCCGAACCCGGAATCTGCATCAGCTGCAGGTAGTCGACCATGATCATGGCGATTTCGCCGTGCTCACGGGCCAGGCGGCGGGTACGCGCGCGCATTTCCGAGGGGCTGATGCCGGCGGTATCGTCGATGAACAGCTTGCGGTCGTTGAGCAGGTTCACCGCCGAGGTCAGCCGCGGCCAGTCGTCGTCGTCCAGCTGACCGGAACGTACCTTGGTCTGGTCGATACGGCCGAGGGACGAGAGCATACGCATGATCAGCGATTCACCTGGCATCTCGAGCGAGAACACCAGCACCGCCTTGTCGGTGCGCAGTACAGCGTTTTCCACCAAGTTCATGGCGAAGGTGGTCTTACCCATCGACGGGCGGCCAGCGACGATGATCAGGTCGGCCGCCTGCAGGCCGCTGGTCTTCTCATCCAGGTCGGTGTAACCGGTGGAAATACCGGTGATGTCGCTGTCAGAGTTGAACAGCGTGTCGATGCGGTCGATAGCCATGGTCAACAGTTCGTTGACACCCACCGGGCCACCGGTTTTCGGCCGGGCCTCGGCGATCTGGAAGATCTGTCGCTCGGCATCGTCGAGGATTTCTTCGGCGTTGCGCCCTTGCGGGTTGAAGGCGTTGTCGGCGATGTCGGTACTGATGCTGATCAGCTGGCGCAGCGTTGCACGCTCGCGAATGATCGCGGCATAAGCCTTGATGTTGGCGACCGACGGGGTGTTCTTGGCCAGTTCGGCCAGGTACGCCAGGCCGCCGACTTGCGAAGACAAGCCTTCCTTGTCCAGTTGCTCGTGCAGGGTCACCACGTCGAATGGCTGGTTGGCGTCGGCCAACTTGTGCACGGCACGGAAGATCAGGCGGTGGTCATGCCGGTAGAAATCGCCGTCCGACACCTGGTCCAGCACCCGCTCCCACGCGTTGTTGTCCAGCATCAGGCCACCGAGTACGGCCTGTTCGGCCTCGATGGAATGCGGCGGCACCTTCAGGGCTGCGGTTTGCAGGTCAAGCTGTTCGGAGTTGGTAATCTCGTTCATGGCCACGAAAGAATTCTGGAGGACGAAAAAAACAAAGGGCACGGCCTGTAAAAAACAGGACCGTGCCCGATGTTAACCGCCTGGCCCGCAAGGAGCCAGCCAGTCAGCGCAGCTTAGGCAGCTACGACAACCACGCGTACGGTGGCTTCAACGTCGCTGTGCAGGTGCACGGCTACGTCGTATTCGCCAACCTGACGGATGGTGCCGTTCGGCAGACGAACTTCAGCTTTGGCCACTTCAACGCCAGAGGCGGTCAGGGCGTCAGCGATGTCGTGGGTGCCGATCGAACCGAACAGCTTGCCTTCGTCGCCAGCGGTGGCAGTGATGGTCACTTCCAGCTCGGCCAGTTGGGCAGCGCGGCTTTCAGCCGAAGCTTTCTTGTCAGCGGCTGCTTTTTCCAGCTCGGCGCGACGCTCTTCGAACGCAGCCAGGTTGGCGGCGTTGGCAACGGTGGCCTTGCCGAATGGCAGCAGGAAGTTACGGCCGTAACCAGCCTTAACTTTTACTTTGTCGCCCAGGTTGCCCAGGTTAGCGACTTTTTCCAGCAGGATCAGTTCCATTTGGTAAAACCTCTTAACTTTTAACCTTCACCGTTCGCGGAGTCATTCCCCTTGGGGGACTTGCGACCGCGAAAATCAATCAGGCTGTCGACAATGGCCAAAACCACCAGCAACGGATAAATCAGCTGCATGATCAGCGGCAACGTCACGTACATGCCCACCAGCCAGAAACCAGCCAGTCGGCCCTGTGCCACCAGCCCGTGCATCAAGGCGATGCCGGCCAGCACCAGTACCAGGCTGGACGCTGATGCCAGGATGATGAACTGCGGGCCGATAAACGGCGCCACCACCATCACTGCCAACAAGACCGCCATGGTCTGTTTCGGCAACTTCAGTTCGCGAAACTCGCGACCGAAGCCTCCAGGGTTGTACAACGCTGCCTGCCAGTAGCGCGCCAGCATCAACGCCAGCACACTGAACAATTGCACCGTCACTGCTGTGGAGGCGACCAGCACAGGGCGGATCAGCTCACCGGAGAGCACCGGTTGCCCGTCGACTTTCGGCATGGCTTCGGCAAACGCCTTGGCCAGCACATCGAAGGTTTGCGCCAGCGCCAGATCAAGCACGAGGCTAAACGCCACGGCGAACACGGCACTGGCGAGCAACACCCGGCTCCAGGGGTGCTCGGCACGCAACATGGCGGCCAGGGCCAGGGCACCCGCCATCACCAGAAAGGTGATGGGATCGCCCATGACCCACACGGCCAGCCCGGCGAGCAAGCCGCCAGCGATGACCGATGTAGCATCCTTGAACCCACGCCGCAGCAGCACAAGGCTGCCGGCAGCGGCACTCAACCAGAACAGCAGCGGCAGCACCGCGCTGATGACCACCACGAGGGTGGCCTGCACACGACCGCGCATGATGAAACTTGCTAACGCTCGCATGCTAATCCCTTACTGCTTGTCGACGACCCGGTCTCAGCGGCCGTGGCTGTCGGTGTAGGGCAGCAGGGCCAGGAAGCGGGCGCGCTTGATAGCGGTAGCCAGCTGACGCTGATAACGAGCTTTGGTACCGGTGATACGGCTTGGAACGATCTTGCCGGTTTCGGATACGTAAGCTTTCAGGGTGTTGAGATCTTTGAAGTCGATCTCTTTCACGTCTTCAGCAGTGAAGCGGCAGAATTTACGACGACGGAAGAAACGTGCCATTTAATAGGCTCCTCTAAAGGTCCGTGGATTACTCGTCAGCGTTATCGCTGGAGTCGCTGTCATTGCTGTCGTCGCCTTCGGCGGAGTCAGCATGCTCAGGACGCTCACGACGCTCACGGCGCTCGCTGCGGTTTTCTTCAGCCTTCAGCATCTCGGACTGACCGGTAACGGCTTCGTCGCGACGGATGACCAGGTTACGGATAACGGCATCGTTGTAGCGGAAGTTGTCTTCCAGCTCGGCCAGGGCCTTGCCGGTGCACTCAACGTTCAGCATCACGTAGTGAGCCTTGTGAACATTGTTGATTGCGTAGGCCAGTTGACGACGGCCCCAGTCTTCCAGGCGGTGGATTTTGCCACCGTCTTCTTCGATCAGCTTGGTGTAACGCTCAACCATGCCGCCGACTTGCTCGCTCTGGTCCGGGTGAACCAGGAAGATGATTTCGTAATGACGCATGAATGCTCCTTACGGGTTAGTAGTCTGCCAGGGAATCTGGTCAGACAAGGAGTGAATGACACTGTATGTCTTGCACGGAGGGGAGGCACATGCGCGCCTGCCAGCTCGGCAAGGGGCGCAATTGTAGAGAAGGCGTGGCGCACAAGCAAGGTGATTGGTGAATATTTGAACAGCCTGAAACATATTCACATTGCGTCAAGCCCCATTCGCGGGCACGCCCGCTCCCACAGGAAATCTGCAATGCCAGAGGCAGCAGTGAACCTGTGGGAGCGGGCGTGCCCGCGAATGGGCCGGCACAGATTAAAGATCAGCGCTTGGCCTGACGCTGACGCACGGCCTCGAACAGGCAAACCCCGGTCGCCACCGAAACGTTCAGGCTGCTGACACTACCGCCCATCGGCAACTTCACCAGGAAGTCGCAATGATCGCGGGTCAACCGGCGCATGCCCTTGCCTTCCGCACCCATGATCATCACCAGCGGCCCGGTCAGGTCCTGCTGGTAGATCTCCTGCTCGGCCTCGCCGGCAGTACCGACCACCCACAGGCCGCGTTGCTGCAACTTCTCCAGGGTACGCGCCAGGTTGGTCACGGCCACCAGCGGAATCACCTCGGCAGCGCCGCAAGCGACCTTGCGCACCACCGGGGTAAGGGTTGCCGACTTGTCCTTGGGCACAACCACCGCCGTGGCACCGGCCGCATCAGCCGTGCGCAGGCATGCGCCGAGGTTGTGCGGGTCGGTGACACCGTCCAGCACCAGGATCAGCGGCGGCGTTTCGGTACGCTCAAGCAATTCCTCGAGCATCAGCTCGCCCCACACCTGGCTCGGGCTCACCTCGGCAACCACGCCCTGGTGCACGCCTTCGACCCAGGCATCCATCTCACGGCGCTCGGCCTGGCCAACCTGCACGCGGTTTTCCGCAGCCAGCGCCAGCAGCGCCTGCAGGCGTGGTTCGCTGCGCCCTTCCGACAGCCAGATCTGCTTGACCCGCTTCGGATGGTGCTGCAGCAATGCCTGCACGGCGTGCACGCCGTAGATCTTTTCCAGCTGACTCATGACTTGCTCTTGCTCTTGCGTGGCGCACCGGACTTCGGCGGGCCTTTACGGTGCTTGGTCGGCTTGCCGGAACCGGAGGCCTTGCCACCCTTGTCCGACTTGCTGCTGGCATGGCCGCCACTGCGCGCCTCGCTCATCAGCGCCTTTTTCATTTCGCGGCTCTTGCGCACCTCGGCGTTACGCTGCACGGCGTCCTTCGGGAAGTACGCCTCGGCGGTTTCGCTCTTGCGGCTACGCGGCTTGGGCGTGGCTTTCGCTTCGGTTACCGGCTGCTGTTCAGCCTTGTCGGTTGCCGACGCAGCGCCGCGCTGCTTGCGGCCGATCGGCGCAGCGAGGGTCTTGTCCGACACTTCGAAGTCGATCTTGCGCTCGTCCAGGTCGACGCGCATGACCTTGACTTCAATGGTGTCGCCCAGGCGGAAGCTGCGCCCGGTACGCTCGCCGGACAGGCGGTGGTGCACCGGGTCGAAGTGGTAGTAGTCGCCCGGCAGCGCACTGACGTGCACCAGGCCTTCTACATAGATGTCGGTCAGCTCGACGAACAGGCCGAAACCGGTCACCGCAGTGATCACGCCCGGGAAGGTTTCGCCCACGCGGTCCTTCATGAACTCGCACTTGAGCCAGTTGACCACGTCACGGGTGGCCTCATCGGCGCGGCGCTCGGTCATCGAGCACTGCTCGCCGAGTTGCTCCAGGGTGTTCTCGTCGTACGGGTAGATACGTGCCTTGGGGATGCTCATGGCGCCGGCACGCTTGACGTGCGGGGTATCGACCTTGGAACGGATGATGCTGCGGATGGCGCGGTGCACCAGCAGGTCCGGGTAACGGCGGATCGGCGAGGTGAAGTGGGTGTACGCCTCGTAGTTCAGGCCGAAGTGGCCGTTGTTTTCGGTGCTGTACACAGCCTGGCTCAGCGAGCGCAGCATTACGGTCTGGATCAGGTGGAAGTCCGGGCGCCCGGCGATGCTCGCCAGCAGGGCCTGGTAATCTTTCGGCGACGGATCCTTGCCCTTGTGCAGGCTCAGGCCCAGTTCACCGAGGAAGGCGCGCAGTTTTTCCAGGCGCTCCGGCGGCGGGCCGTCGTGCACACGGTACAGGGCCGGCACGCCGTGCTTCTGCAGGAACTCGGCAGTGGCGACGTTGGCCGCCAGCATGCATTCCTCGATCAGCTTGTGGGCGTCGTTGCGCACGGTCGGGCGGATTTCCGCGATCTTGCGCTGGTCGCCGAAGATGATGCGGGTTTCCTGGGTTTCGAAGTCGATGGCACCCCGGGTGTGACGGGCATCCACCAGCACCTTGTACAGGTTGTACAGGTTCTTCAGGTCCGGCACGACCTCCTTGTACTCCTCGCGCAGCGCCTTGCCCTCACGGGTGCGGGCGTGCTCGAGCATGCTGCTGACCTTGTTGTAGGTCAGACGGGCGTGGGAGTGGATGACGCCTTCATAGAACTGGTAGTCGACCATCTGGCCGGCTTTGTTCATGGTCATTTCACAGACCATGGCCAAGCGGTCGACGTGCGGGTTCAGCGAGCACAGGCCGTTGGACAGCTCTTCGGGAAGCATCGGCACCACGCGCTCGGGGAAGTACACCGAGTTGCCGCGCTGCTGCGCCTCGACATCCAGGGCCGAGCCCAGGCGCACGTAGCTGGACACGTCGGCAATGGCCACGTACAGGCGCCAGCCACCGGAGAACAGGCGTAGCTTGCCCAGCGGTTCGCAATAGACAGCATCGTCGAAGTCTCGCGCATCCTCGCCGTCGATGGTGACGAACGGCAGGTGGCGCAGGTCGACGCGCTTCTCTTTGTCCTTCTCTTCGACTTCGGAGCGGAACTTGCGGGCTTCCTTGACTACGGCATCAGGCCAGACGTGCGGAATGTCGTAGCTGCGCAGGGCAACGTCGATTTCCATGCCCGGCGCCATGTAGTTGCCGATGACTTCGACCACGTCGCCTTGCGGCTGGAAGCGCGGGGTTGGCCAGTGGGTGATCTTGATCTCGACGAACTGGCCAATCTTGGCGCCGCCGTTACGCCCGGCAGTTACCAGCACTTCCTGCTGGATCTTCGGGTTGTCCGGGGTTACGTAGCCAATGCCGCCTTCTTCGAAGTAGCGGCCGACCACGCTTTCGTGGGCGCGGGAAATGACCTCGACGATGACGCCTTCGCGGCGGCCACGGCGGTCGGTACCGGAGACCCGCGCCAGCGCGCGGTCACCATCGAAGGCCAGGCGCATTTGCGACGGGCCGAGGAACAGGTCATCGCTGCCATCATCGGGGATGAGGAAGCCAAAGCCATCGCGGTGGCCGGAGATGCGGCCGCAGATCAGGTCCAGCTTGTCTACCGGGGCATAAGTGCCGCGCCGGGTATAGATAAGCTGGCCATCGCGCTCCATGGCACGCAGGCGGCGGCGCAGGGCTTCGATCTGGTCTTCTTCATACAGACCAAACTCTTTCGCCAGCTCCTCGCGCGCAGCAGGTTCGCCACGGTCGGCAAGGCGCTGCAGGATCAGCTCACGGCTGGGAATGGGGTTGTCGTATTTTTCCGCTTCGCGAGCGGCCTCGGGATCGAGGGATTGCCAATCGGCCATCAGAAGGGGTTCACCTTGGGGTATATAGATAGGAATTCTGGCATAGGCGTATTGAAACCGGAAATGTCGGCCTTGGACAGCCCCTGCTGCTGTGCATAGACAGCAGGAATAGGCCTGTGGAATCAACAAGTTGAATTTTTTGAAATTTTTTTTGCTTGAGGGGTTTACAGCCCCCCGGACCGTCCGTATAGTGCGCACCACAACGACGGACAAGCCCGAAGTTGTAGTAGAGATTAGCGGCGCTGTAAAGCATCAAATAATCTCGAATGTGTGCCCAGGTGGCGGAATTGGTAGACGCGCTGGTTTCAGGTATCAGTGACCGCAAGGTCGTGGAAGTTCGAGTCTTCTCCTGGGCACCAAATATTTTCAAGTAACAGATGACCAAGGATCTGTTACTACTGTGTGAAAGCTGACGATAGTCGCCTTCAACAGATGATGTAAAGCTTTGCCCAGGTGGCGGAATTGGTAGACGCGCTGGTTTCAGGTATCAGTGACCGCAAGGTCGTGGAAGTTCGAGTCTTCTCCTGGGCACCATACAAAAACCCACTAGCTTGCTAGTGGGTTTTTTCTTGCCTGCGATTTGTGTAATCGCGGCCTCCCCGCTATCTCCCTCATTGCAATCCAGAATGATTCCTATCTAGCATTGAGCTTTCTCTCATGGAGCGAGCGAACGATGAGCACGGACCTGACCACCCCTCACCCGCTTCAAGCGTGTTGGGACCTGCAACTGGCAGGCTTGGCCGCCGATGCCTTGCGCGTGGCGCTGACGATCGGCCTGTTCGAACACCTCGGGCAGTACTCCACCGCTGCCCGGTTGGCGACGACACTGGACCTTGAGCCCACCAATACTGGCTACCTGCTGGAGATGCTCTGGGCCCAAGGGCTGCTCGAACGTGACGAACAGGGCAGCCACTACCGCAATAGCGAAACTGCCCGACGCTTCTTGAGCCGAGGGGCCGGTGACTATTGCGGCGATGCCCTGCTCTTCCGCCATCAGGTGTTGGGCCAGGCTGGCCAGCCACTGGAGCAGGCACTGCGCAATGGGCTGCCACCGGCAACGGCCCCCACCGCGGAAATGGCCCGGCGCTGGGCCGAGGCAGCACGCGTGCAGATCGCCCAGGAACAGCAGTCGGTTACTGTCGATGTGGCGTGCACGCTGCTCGAGTGCTTGCCGCAAGCGCCGCGCCTGCAGCGCATGCTGGACCTGGGTGGCGGCCCCGGGCTGGTTGCCATCGCACTGGCCAAGCGGCTGCCGGATCTGCACGGGACGGTGTTCGACTTTGCCGAAACTGCTGCGGTGGCCCAGGAGAACATTGTTCGTGCCGGGCTGGAGAAGCGCCTTGGCATTATCGGCGGTGATCTGGACCGGGATGATTTTGGCGAGGGCTATGACCTGATCTGGTGTTCGTCGGTTTTCCACTTTGCCCATGACCTTGATGGGCTTTTGCGGCGGCTGCATGGGGCGCTGAATCCCGGAGGGGTGCTGATGTGCTGCCATGCCGAGGTGCCGGAAGACCAACAGACTGCGGCGCGGGTTCTGCCTTATTACCTGCACATGCGCATGCAGGGGCGACATGTGTTGCCGGCCGGGGAGCTGGCGCAGCGGTTGCGTAGCATTGGGTTTGTCGATGTGCAGCAGCAGGATGGCCTGAGGTATCCGGTTGCGCCGGTAACCGCAGTGGTGGCCCATAAAGCGTAAACCTGTGCCGGCCTCTTCGCGGGCTCGCCCGCTCCCACAGGGAATAGTGCTGATTTCGAGGGCAGCGCATTACCTGTGGGAGCGGGCATGCCCGCGAAGAATCCAACACAACTTTCAAAGGTTGCACCATGGTCTGCCCATGAATTTCTCGTCACGCGGCCACTTGAGAAACGATTTCGTTTACCATTGTTTCCAAATATGTAGCCGTAAGCGAGGAAGTACCCGCATGACGATCCGCCCGCAACCGCTGATACGCACCTTGGCCGCCGCCGTGCTGAGCCTGGTCATCGGCGCTCCGGCCGCCATGGCAGACGCACCGGTCACCCTGACCATGTACAACGGTCAGCACAAGGAAATCGGCGAAGCCATCGCCAAGGCCTACGAGGCCAAGACCGGCATCCATATCGATATCCGCAAGGGCAGCAGCAACCAGCTGGCCAGCCAGATCATCGAGGAAGGCGACCGTTCGCCCGCCGACATCATCTACACCGAAGAGTCCCCGCCCCTGAACAACCTGGGCGAACTGGGCCTGCTGGCGAAGATCGACGACGCCACCGCCAACATGATGCCCAAGGAGTACGTAGGCGCCAACGGTACCTGGATGGGCATCACCGCCCGTACGCGCATCGTGGTGTACAACCCGAAGAAGATCGACGAAAAAGACCTGCCGACCACGGTGATGGATTTCGCCAACCCTGAGTGGGAAGGCCGCGTTGGCTACGTTCCCACCAGCGGTGCATTCCAGGAGCAGGCCGTGGCCATCCTGAAAATGCACGGGCGTGAAGCCACCGAAGAATGGCTGACCGGCCTGAAAGCCTTCGGCAAGACCTACACCAACAACATGGTCGCCCTCAAAGCCGTGGAAAAAGGCGAAGTGGCTGCGGTACTGGTGAACAACTACTACTGGTACGCGCTTGAACGCGAACGCGGCAAGCTGGACACCAAGCTGTACTACCTGGCCGACGGTGATGCCGGCAACCTGGTGACCATTTCCGGCGCGGCGGTGGTCAAGGCCAGCAAGCACCCGAAAGAAGCCCAGGCGCTGCTCAACTGGATGGCCAGCGAAGAAGGCCAGCGGGTGATCACCCAGACCACCGCCGAGTATCCGCTGCACAAGGGCATGGTGTCCGACCGCGGCCTGAAGCCGTTCGAAGACCTGCGCCCGCCTAAGATCTCGCCGGCCGACCTGGGCAATGCCGAGGAAGCCATCGAGCTTGAACGCGAGGTCGGCCTGCTCTGATGACCGCCGCCCTGTCCGAGCCGGTGCCGGTACGCTTCGTACCGCGCCGCAAGCGCCCGTCCATCTGGGTGGTGCTGCCTGTGCTGTTCCTGGTGGCGATGAGCTTGCTGCCACTGCTGTATGTTGCCATCAAAGCCTGGGAAGCCGGCTGGCGCGAAGCCTTGCACCTGTTGTGGCGCCCGTTTGTCTGGGGGCTGATGCGCAACACCCTGATGCTGATGGTCGGGGTGACAGTGACCTGCATGGTGGTTGGCCTGGCCCTGGCCTGGCTGCTGGAGCGTAGCAACCTGGCCGGCCGCCGACTGTGGGGCGTGGTGCTGTGCCTGCCCTTCGCCGTGCCGTCGTTCGTCAGCAGCTTTACCTGGGTGTCGCTTAGCTCGGACTTTGAAGGGCTTGGCGGGGCGATCATGGTCATGGCCCTGTCCAAGTACCCGCTGGTGTTCCTGCCGGTGGCCGCCACCCTGCGCAACCTCGATACCTCGCTTGAGGAGTCGGCGCGCACCCTGGGTTGCAGCCGCTGGGGCGTGTTCATCAAGGTGACCCTGCCGCTGCTGTGGCCATCGATGCTCGGCGGTGCGCTGCTGATTGCCCTGCACATGCTGGTGGAGTTCGGCGCGCTGTCGATTCTAGGCCTGCAAACCTTCACCACGGCGATTTACCAGCAGTTCGAACTGGAGTTCAGCAATGCCAACGCGGCCATGCTGTCTGCCGTGCTGCTGGCGATGTGCCTGGTGATGCTGTGGCTGGAATTGCGCGTACGCGGCAAGGCCCGTCATGTGCGTATCGGCCAAGGTGTGGCTCGCCGCGCGCAGCCGGTACGGCTGCGTGGCTGGGCGGTGCCGGCGCAGCTGTTCTGCGTGGGCCTGGCCGTGCTGGGCAGTGGTATTCCGCTGGCCATGCTCGGCTACTGGTTGAGCGTGGGTTCGTCGGCGGCGTTCCCGGTAGGGGCCATTTCCAAGGCGCTGTTCACCTCGCTGTCGGTGTCGCTTGGCGGTGCCGGGTTCTGCGTGTTGCTGGCCCTGCCGATCAGCTTCCTGGTGGTGCGCTACAAAGGCCGCCTGGCAATCTGGGCCGAGCGCCTGCCTTACCTGCTGCACGCCCTGCCCGGCCTGGTGATTGCCCTGACGCTGGTGTTCTTCGCCTTGCACTACGTGCCGGCGCTGTACCAGACCACGGCATTGCTGTTGCTGGCCTATGCGCTGCTGTTCCTGCCGCTGGCGCAGTCGCCGGTGCGCACCGCTCTGAACAAGGCCTCACCAACGCTGGAAGAGGCCGCACGCACGCTCGGTGCCAGCAGCTTCACGGCGTTCTGCCGGGTGACCCTGCCGATCATCTTCCCGGCCATGGCAGCGGCCTTTGCCCTGGTGTTCCTGGATGCCATGAAGGAACTGACGGCAACCCTGCTGCTCAGCCCGACTGGCATGACCACCCTGGCGACCGAGGTGTGGGCGCACACGGCCAACGTCGAGTTTGCGGCGGCGGCGCCTTATGCGGCGTTGCTGATCGTGGTGTCGGGGTTGCCGGTTTACCTGCTCACAACGCGGATGTACCTGAACAAGGCGTAACCTTCTTCGCGGGCTTGCCCGCCCCCACAGGTACCGCGCCGCTCTCAGGGCCTGCGCAGTACCTGTGGGAGCGGGCGCGCCCGCGAAAGGGCCATCAGATGTTACGCAGCATACGGCGCACAATCGGCCCATGGGCCTTGCCCACCGGCAACATGTAAAGCCGGCCGAAGCGATTGAAGCATTTCACAGAAGTGGTCACGCTCAAGCGCTGTCGGCCACCCTCCTGCTCACCCAGATCCATGCTCACCATCACCGCCAGGTGCGTGTCACGTGAGGTCAGGACCAATTGCTGGTCGCTGATGGCCTCGACCACGAAGAAATCCAGATGCTCACCCACTGCCGGCACCCGTTCCGGACTGCGCGATGAGAAACCGTGGATAGCCGTGACGTCGAATCGGCGCGAGATGAAGTCGCGCAGGCGAAAGGCTTGGGCCAACCAGCCGGGGACCTGCGAGGTCATGGCGCAGTAGGCCTGGAGGGCGGTCATGGGGGCAGCGATGTGCACGCTGTCGCAATGAAGAAAATCCAGATTGGCCGGGGCGGCGACCAGTTGGGCAGACATGAACAACTCCCTTTGCCATGTGTCGCCGCCATCATAGCAACACCTTTCACTGAGGAGAGAACCCGGTGTCGCAGTCTTTGTGGGAGCGGGCATGCCCGCGAACACCGGCAAAGCCGGTGCCATCCACCGAGTCGCCTGCTTCGCGGGCACGCCCGCTCCCACAACGATCGTGCTATGCCCTGAACTGGCCCAGGCTCGCCCGCAGTTGCGCAGCCAGTTCATCCAGCACCTTGCTGCTGGCCGTGGTCTGCATCACCACCTCTGCCGAGCGCTCGGCCTGGGCATGTATGGTCTCTACCCGCCCCCGCACCGCCTGGGCACCATTCGCCTGCTGCTCGGCCGCGCGGGTCGCCAGGCCGATGGCCGCGTGCACCTGCTCTACCGCAGCCTGTACCGACTGCTGCCGGCGCTCGTTGTCACGTAGCACCAGCAGCCCTTCGCTGGCCTTCAGCCCGGCCTGACTGATGGTGGCCACAGCCTCCTTGGCACCCTTCTGCAGCGCAGCGATATGCGCCTGGATATCCCCCGTGGAACTTTGCGTCTTGCTCGCCAGCGCCCGTACCTCATCGGCTACCACGGCAAAACCACGGCCGGTTTCGCCAGCACGAGCGGCCTCGATGGCGGCGTTCAGGGCCAACAGGTTGGTCTGCTCGGCAATACCGTGAATCACCGTCAACACCACTTCGATCTGCTCGCTCTGCTTGGCCAGGCGCTCGATCACCTGAGAGCCGGCGTCTACCTGCCCGGCCAGGTTTTCGATCAAACCGGCCAGCTGGGTCGAAGTGCGGCTGTTCTCGTCCGTGGCCTGGCGGATATCCACCACTTGCTGCAAAGCCGCCTGCATCGCGTGGCTTTCGGCCTGCGCCTCATCGGCCATGCTCGAAAGGTCGCGCAGGCTGGCAGCCACTTCATCACGCTGCAACGCAGCAGCGGCATCGGCGCCGGCATTGCGCTGGGCCATCGCGCCAATCTCCACGCCGGTACGCTGCGCCACCTCACCCGCCTCACGCACGATCGGTTGCAGCTTGTCGACAAAGCGGTTCACTGCCGAAGCCATGTCACCAATCTCGTCGCGGCTGTCGAGTGGTACACGCCTGGTCAGGTCCCCCTCGCCCGCCGCCAGGTCGTCCAGGGCGGTAATCAACAAACGCAACTTGCTCAGCACCCGGCGGCCAAGCACCACGGCCACCACCAACAACACGCCGAGGCCGACTACCACCAGGCCCAGGCCGATACGCCAGCGCAACTCGGCCGCAGCATCGCGCACGGTCTGAGCGGTGTTGGCCTGCATGGCCGCAGCGCTACCCTGTGCCTTTTCCAGGCGCTCGCGCAAGGTCTTGCCACTGTCGGCGGCAGCACCGACCAGGCTGTCGCCAACCAGTTGCTCACCACTGGCAATCAGCGCCGCGAAGCGCTGGTCCAGAGCCTTGAGCTCCTGGTCGATGCCTGCGGTGGAAACCCCCATCACCACCTTGCCGATTTCTGCGCCATTGGGGTTGATCGGCGCTTCGACGAAGTACACAGCCGGATCACGACGGGCTGCATCGATTACCTTGTCCAGCGCGCGCTCGCCCTGGCCTTTGTCCATCAAGGCCTGGTTGATCGGATTTTGCCGGTTCAGGTAGCGGGTCAGGTGTTGGCCCTGGGCGTCGTCGTAGATAACGAACAGCACGTTGGGGTTGCGCTGGGCGCGGCGGGCGAAGTCGGAGAGCACTGGCACATCGTTGTCCCAGATTGCCCGCGGGGCGACCGAAGCAAGCAGCTCTGCCATGTCGTTGGCGGAGTCCTTGAGGTTTTTTTCCAGGGTACTGCGCAGTTGCTGTTGCTCGTTTTGCAGGCGTTCGGACAACCCTGCACTCAAGCGCTGGCGGGTACTGCTGGACAGGCCGTCCAGGCCCGAGCGCACGTCTTGCCCGGCTTGCTCCAGGTCGCTGGCGAGCTGGCGGCTGTCATCGCCCAGGCGCTGGCCAAGGTCGGCTTCCAGCGCAGTGACCGTGCTGCGGGTGAGCGCAACGGCAACCAGTACCTGCACCAAAAGGGCGATACCAAGGGCAACAAACACAGGCCGCAAAAGGCGGCTTCGTAACAGTGAGAGGATGGCAGACACGGTGTAACCCTCGTGTTTTCTGGCGCCACTATTTTGATGGCATCGTCAGACGTTTCTTACAGCAAGGGTTGTGCCGGGGGCAGCAGGGATATGTGCCAAGGTTGAGCAATGGGTTTTTCCTGTGCCGGCCTCTTCGCGGGCTCGCCCGCTCCCACAGGAACCGCACAAATTCCAAAGCATGCGCAATACCTGTGGGAGCGGGCAAGCCCGCGAAGAGGCCGGCACAGGTGTAACCCACAAACAAAAACGCCGCAGCCCCTTTCAGGGCCACGGCGTCAGATCAGCCTGGAGGGCAGATCAGGCGAACGGGTGACGCAGCACGATGGTCTCGTTGCGGTCCGGGCCGGTCGAAATGATGTCGATCGGCGCGCCTACCAGCTCTTCAATGCGCTTGATGTAGTCACGCGCAGTTTGCGGCAGCTCTTCCAGGGTTTTCGCACCCAGGGTCGATTCGCTCCAGCCTGGCATCTCTTCGTACACCGGCTCCAGGCCGATGTAGCTGTCGGCATCGGAAGGTGCGTCGATGACAGCACCGTTCTCGTTCTTGTAGCCAACGCAGATGTTGATGGTTTCCAGACCGTCCAGCACGTCCAGCTTGGTCAGGCAGATGCCCGAGATGCTGTTCACGTCGATAGCGCGACGCAGGATGACGGCATCGAACCAGCCGCAACGGCGGGCACGGCCGGTGGTGGAGCCGAACTCGTGGCCACGCTTGGCCAGGGTGGCGCCAGTCTCGTCGAACAGCTCGGTCGGGAACGGGCCGGAACCCACGCGGGTGGTGTAGGCCTTGGTGATACCGAGGATGTAGTCCAGGTACATCGGGCCAACGCCGGAACCGGTGGAGATACCGCCAGCAGTGGTGTTGGAGCTGGTGACGTACGGGTAGGTACCGTGGTCGATGTCCAGCAGCGAGCCCTGGGCGCCTTCGAACATGATGTCCTTGCCGGCGCGGCGCAGGTTGTGCAGCTCGGCGGTGACGTCGAGCATCATCGGCTTGAGCTGCTCGGCGTAGGCCATGCACTCGTCCAGGGTCTGCTGGAAGTCGATGGCCGGCTCTTTGTAGTAATTCACCAGCTGGAAGTTGTGGTAATCCAGCAACTCACCCAGCTTGGCGGCGAAACGTTCGCGGTGGAACAGGTCGCCTACGCGCAGGCCGCGGCGCGCAACCTTGTCTTCGTAGGCTGGGCCGATACCACGGCCGGTGGTGCCGATCTTGGCTTCGCCACGGGCTTTTTCGCGGGCCTGGTCCAGGGCCACGTGGTACGACAGGATCAGCGGCGCAGCCGGGGAAATGCGCAGGCGCTCGCGCACCGGTACGCCCTTCTCTTCCAGCTTGGTGATTTCACGCATCAGCGCATCCGGGGCAACGACCACGCCGTTGCCGATCAGGCACTGTACGCCTTCACGCAGGATGCCGGACGGAATCAGGTGCAGAACGGTCTTTTCACCGTTGATCACCAGGGTGTGGCCCGCGTTGTGGCCACCCTGGTAGCGCACTACGGCGGCAGCATGTTCGGTCAGCAGATCGACGATCTTGCCTTTGCCCTCATCACCCCACTGGGTGCCCAGGACGACGACATTCTTACCCATTACATTGGTCCTCATTCACGCAAACTTGGTTGCCGGCCTACTGCCGACGCAGAAACTCACTGGGCCAGCGGCAGAACCTGCCAGCGCCCGTCTTGCTGAATCAATTGCCGATCACAATCCGCCTCGAGAGCAGCACTCAACGGCTGGCCAGGCAAAGCCTGGACCACACGCTGGCCCTCGTTGCGCAACTGGCAGACTTGCTGCCAGAGGGCCGCGTCGCCACTGTCCGGCATCCAGATGCCGCCAGTTGGCAATACGACCTCCGCTCGCCCCAGTGTGACCAGGGTCTTCAAATCCGTGGAAAAACCGGTGGCCGGGCGCGCCCGGCCAAAATCGGCGCCGATGTCGTCGTAACGCCCGCCCTGGGCGATCGACTGACCTTCGCCCGGCACGAACACGGCGAACACCACGCCAGTGTGATAGTGGTAACCGCGCAGCTCGCCCAGGTCGAAATACAGCGGCAGGTCCGGGTAGCGCGACGCCAGGCGGTCAGCGATCGCCAACAGGTCGTCCAGCGCGGCCAGCACGCTGGCCGGGGCACGGCCCAGGCGCACGCGGGCTTCGGCCAGCACTTCACGGCCACCGCACAACTCGACCAAGGCGCGCAGCATGTTGCCCAGGTCTTTCGGCAGGTCCGCCGTCAGCGCCTGCACTTCATCTACGGCCTTGCGCTGCATGGCGTCGAACAGCTGCTGTTCGACCGCACCCGACAGCCCGGCAGCACGGGCCAGGCCGCGGTAGATACCGACGTGGCCCAGGTCCATGTGCACATCCGGCACATCGGCCAGTTGCAACGTGGCCAGCATCAGGCTGATGACTTCCACGTCACTGGTCGGGCTGGCATCACCGTACAGCTCGGCACCCAGCTGGATCGGGCTGCGCGAAGTAGACAGCGCACGCGGCTGCGCGTGCAGCACGCTACCGGCATAGCACAGGCGGCTCGGGCCTTCACGGCGCAGGGTGTGGGCGTCGATACGTGCCACCTGCGGAGTGAAGTCGGCGCGGAAGCCCATCAGGCGGCCGGACTGCGGGTCCACCACCTTGAAGGTGCGCTGATCCAGGTCCTGGCCGGCGCCGGTCAGCAGCGACTCCAGGTACTCGATATGCGGGGTGACGACCAGCTCGTAGCCCCAACTCTGGAACAGGTCCAACACCTGGCGACGCGCGATCTCGATGCGCGCAGCCTCAGGTGGCAGTACTTCCTCGATGCCATCTGGCAGTAGCCAGCGGTCTACCGTTGCCATTACGCCATTTCCCCTCTGGTCCGGGCGGCTTGCCAGCAGGCGAGCCGTCAGTAAAGCCGGTATCGCGCACAGCAGCGGGCAGCACTGATCCCAGCGCAGCCACCGTACCCGATACCCTCAAATTGCCTTGCGAGCTGACCAAACCGTCAACTGGCGCTTTGCCAATCAACCTTGCAGACGCAAAAAAGCCGGGAAATTTCCCGGCTGCCTCATCATACACCCCTTTTCATTCAGGATGCACCCCGCCTGGTGTTTTAGCTGCCAGGCGGGGCGCCGCTGCACGAAAATCAGGGCCTGAGCATTACGGCCTGCTCTTGTCCAGGTAGCGGAAGAACTCGTTCTTCGGGTCCAGGACCAGCACGTCGCTCTTGCTCGAGAAGCTCTCGCGGTACGCCTGCAGGCTACGGTAGAACGCGTAGAAATCGGCGTCCTGGGTGTAGGCCTTGGCATAGATGGCGGCCGACTGTGCGTCACCGTCACCGCGGGTTTCTTCTGCTTCGCGGTAAGCCTCGGCCAGCAGTACACGACGCTGACGGTCAGCATCGGCGCGAATACCCTCTGCCAGCTCATTACCTTTGGCACGGTGCTCGCGGGCTTCACGCTCACGCTCGGTGCTCATGCGGTCGAACACGCTGCGGTTGACTTCCTTCGGCAGGTCGATGGCCTTGACGCGCACGTCGACCACCTCGATACCCAGCTCCTTGTTGGCCATGCGGTTCAGCGATGCGGTGATGTCAGCCATCAGCGCGTCACGCTCACCGGATACCACTTCGTGCAGGGTACGTTTACCGAACTGGTCACGCAGGCCGCTTTCCAGACGACGCGACAGACGCTCGTCGGCGATCTGCTTCATGCCGGAGGTGGCGGTGTAGAAGCGCTCGGCATCCTTGACGCGCCACTTGGCGTAGGCGTCGACCATCACCGCCTTCTTCTCCAGGGTCAGGAACCGCTGGGTCGGGGCGTCGAGGGTCATGAGGCGGGCGTCGAACTTGCGCACCTGGTTCACGTAGGGGACCTTCACGTGCAGGCCTGGCTGGACATCTGCCTGGACCACCTTACCGAAACGCAGCATCACTGCACGCTCGGTCTGGGACACGATGTAGAAGCTGTTCCAGGCGACGATGCCCAGAACCACGGCGGCGATCAGGGCGATCAGCGATCTATTGCTCATCAGCGGCTCTCCCTAGTACGCACCGGCTGTTGCTGTTGCAGGTCCTGCGCCGCACGGGCGGCCGCATCGTTGACCGATGGCGACACGCTGGAGGTTGGCGCGGACGGGTTGCGGCTGCCTTCGACCATCTTGTCCAGGGGCAGGTAGAGCAGGTTGTTCTGCCCATCCTTGGTGGCCACCATGACCTTGCTGGTGTTGCTGTAGACCTCTTGCATGGTCTCCAGGTACAGGCGCTGACGGGTTACGTCAGGTGCCTTGCGGTACTCGGCAACCAGCTTGGTGAAGCGGTCGGCCTCACCCTTGGCCCGGGCGATGACTTCGTCGCGGTAACCGTTGGCGTCCTCGATGATGCGCTGGGCCTGACCACGGGCTTCCGGTACCACGCCATTGGCGTAGGACTCGGCCTGGTTGCGGGCACGCTGTTCATCTTCGCGGGCACGGATCACGTCGTCGAAGGCTTCCTGCACTTCACGCGGGGCTGCCGCGCTCTGTACGTTGACCTGGGTCACGGTGATACCGGTACGGTAGTTGTCGAGGAAGCGCTGCAGGCGTTCGCGGATATCCACGGCCATCTGCTCACGGCCTTCGGTCAGCACCTGGTCCATCGAAGTGGAACCCACCACGTGGCGCAGGGCGCTGTCGGTCGCATGCTGCAGGCTCACCTCAGGCTGGTCGACGTTAAGCACGAAGTCCTGCAGGTTGCTGATCTTGTACTGGACAGTCAGCGGCACCTCGACGATGTTCTCGTCTTCGGTCAGCATCTGGCCCTGTTTGGTGTAGGCACGCTCACGCGTGACGTTTTCCATGTACTTGCGATCGATCGGCGGGAAGTAGATGTTCAGGCCGGGACCGACCGTCTCATAGTACTTGCCGAAGCGCAGCACCACGGCCTGCTCCTGCTCGTCGACCACGTACACGGCGCTGTACAGCCAGATGGCCGCCAGCACCGCCAGGCCTATGCCCAGCAGCCCCAGGCCACCGCCCTTGCCGACATTGCGGTCACCGCCGCCACGTTTCTTGCTGCCACCGAACATGCCATTGAGGCTGTCCTGCAGTTTGCGGAAGGCCTCGTCCAGATCCGGCGGACCTTTCTTGTCACCACCACCGCCACCGCCACCACGGCGGCCGCCCCAGGGATCCTGATTGTTCGAGTTGCCACCCGGCTCGTTCCAAGCCATAGCGCTCTCCATCTGATAAAGCAAAGACGCGCCCACGGCGCGCCGTCCAATGCTACAGAATGCCTGTCACTGCTGCCCGGCGACCTCGACGGGCATTTATTGCAAAGTGTGTTGCTCGACAAACACTTGCGGCTCCATGCCTTCACGACTGACCAGGCGATTCAGTTCGACCATGGGCAGTCGCACGCTCAGCAGGCTGCGCCCTTCTTCATCATGCTCTTCACTCTGCACCGCACCCAAGGCAAAGAATTGCGCGCGCAAGCGGGCAAATCGCTGCTCCAGGCACAGGGTACCGACAAACAGATCGTCCCCCAGCAACTCGGCAATCGCCTGGCCTACAAGCTCCAGGCCACGCCCATCGCGTGCCGATACCCAGACCCGTTCCGGCTTGCCATCGGCATTGCGCTGGATCTGCGGCTCGACATCTTCAAGCAGGTCGAGTTTGTTATACACCTCGAGGATCGGCAAGCCTTCGGCGCCAATCTCGCCCAATACGGCCAGGACCTGCTCGATCTGCTCCATGCGCTCGGGCTCATGGGCGTCGATGACATGCACCAGCAGGTCAGAATTGCTCGACTCTTCGAGCGTAGCCCGAAATGCCTCGACCAGCTTGTGCGGCAGGTGGCGGATAAAGCCCACGGTGTCGGCCAGCACGATCGGGCCCAGGTCGTTGAGCTCGAGCCGGCGCAGGGTCGGGTCGAGGGTGGCGAACAGCTGGTCCGCGGCGTACACCTCGGATTCGGTCAGGGCGTTGAACAGCGTGGACTTGCCGGCGTTGGTATAGCCCACCAGCGACACCGAGGGGATATCTGCGCGCTGGCGACCGCGACGCGCCTGCTCGCGCTGGCTGCGCACTTTCTCCAGGCGTGACTTGATCTGGCGGATACGCACCCGCAGCAGGCGGCGGTCGGTTTCCAGCTGGGTTTCACCCGGGCCACGCAGGCCGATACCACCTTTTTGTCGCTCAAGGTGAGTCCAGCCGCGCACCAGCCGCGTGCTCATGTGGTCAAGCTGGGCCAGTTCGACCTGCAACTTGCCTTCATGGGTACGCGCCCGTTGGGCGAAGATATCGAGGATCAGCCCGGTACGGTCAAGCACACGGCACTCGAACACACGTTCGAGGTTGCGCTCCTGACTGGGCGTGAGGGTGTGATTGAAAATCACCAGGTCTACCTGTTCGGCATGGACCAGGTCGTGCAGCTCTTCGACCTTGCCACTGCCAATCAGGTATTTGGCGGAAGGCTGATGCCTTGTCACCGTGACCAGCGAAACGATGTCGGCACCGGCCGACAATGCCAATTCCTGAAACTCCTGCGGGTCTTCGCGCGCCTCAGGGTTATGACCTTCCAAGTGAACGAGCAACGCCCGCTCACCACCACCGTGGCGCTCAAAGAACAATGCAGGCTCCTATCAGGCGTTGCCTGGCTCGCTGTCGCCGTGCTCGCCGTCGGTCGGGCTTGGCAGGCGGACCGGACGGGCCGGTACAACGGTCGAAATGGCGTGCTTGTAGACCATCTGGCTGACGGTGTTCTTCAGCAGTACCACGAACTGGTCGAACGATTCGATCGAACCCTGCAACTTGATGCCGTTGACCAGGTAGATGGATACCGGAACCTTTTCTTTTCTCAAGGTGTTCAAGTAAGGGTCTTGTAGCGAATGCCCTTTTGACATATGCCGCACTCCTGTAAGGATAAATAATAGAAAATCAATAAAAACGATAAATTAGGCCGCCCCTTCGCAAGAATAGACGGCAATCAGCAGGGACTCAGCTCAATATGGAGATGGCCCCAAGGTATTTCAAGGTGCGGGACAGATTGTCGCAGGCCAGGCTGTCAAGCCAGTGTACGTCAGGCCAGCCACGCAACCAGGTGAACTGCCGCTTGGCCAGCTGCCTGGTTGCAATGATACCGCGTTCACGCATCTCATTCTCAGTCAGCTTGCCGTCCAGGTAATCCCAGACTTGCCGATATCCCACTGCCCGTATAGACGGTAGCCCGGCGTGCAAGTCACTTCTGGCTCGCAGCGATCGGACCTCGTCAACGAAGCCCTGTTCCAGCATCTGCGAAAATCGTAACGCAATTCGCTGATGCAAAATGTGACGATCTGTAGGAGCAATCGCCAAACTGGCGACAGTATAGGGCAAATGCCCGTCAGCGCCTGCGTCTGCGCCGCGACTTTCCGCGAATTGACGTTGGCGATGGGCCGTCATGCTCTCGCCACTCACCCGGTACACCTCCAGCGCCCGGATCAGGCGCTGCGGGTCGTTGGGGTGGATACGCGCCGCCGACACCGGGTCAACCTCGGCGAGCTGGCGGTGCAGCTCGGCCAGGCCCAATGCTTCGGCCTGGGCTTCCAGCTCGGCGCGTACCGCAGCGTCCGCTGCCGGCATGTCAGCCAGGCCATCGATCAACGCCTTGTAATAGAGCATGGTGCCGCCCACCAGCAGCGGGATCTTCCCACGCGCGGTGATTTCGGCCATGGCTTGCAGCGCATCGGCACGGAACTGCGCGGCCGAATAGCTCTCGGCCGGATCACGAATGTCGATCAGCCGATGCGGGTGGGCAGCGAGGATTTCTTTCGACGGCTTGGCCGAACCGATATCCATGCCGCGATAGACCAGCGCCGAGTCGACACTGATCAGCTCGCAGGGCAGCACTTTGGTCAGCTCGATAGCCAGGTCGGTCTTGCCGGCCGCCGTCGGGCCCATCAGGAATATTGCAGGGGGCTTGCCGCTCATTTCATCGACCGCGCAGGAAGAGTTTGTCCAGATCGTCCAGGCCCATCTGGGTCCAGGTGGGACGGCCATGGTTGCACTGGCCACTGCGCTCGGTGTTTTCCATGTCGCGCAGCAGGGCATTCATCTCGGGAATGGCCAGGCGCCGGTTGGCGCGCACGGCGCCGTGGCAAGCCATGGTGCCGAGCAGTTCGTTCAGGTGCGCCTGGATACGGTCACTGGTGCCGTATTCCATCAGGTCGGCGAGCACGTCCTGCACCAGGCGGTTGGCCTCGGCCTGCTTGAGCAAGGCCGGGATCTGGCGGATCGCCAGGGTCTCGGGGCCCAGGCGTTGCAGCTCGAAGCCCAGGCGCTGGAACCACTGCGCGTGCTCTTCGGCGCAGTCCGCTTCACGCTGGCTCAAGGCCAGGGTCTCAGGCACCAGCAGCGGTTGACCGCTAAGGCCTTCACTGGCCATGGCTACCTTGAGGCGCTCGTACATGATGCGCTCGTGCGCGGCATGCATGTCCACCACCACCAGGCCAACGGCATTCTCGGCCAGGATATAGATGCCCTTGAGCTGCGCCAGCGCGTAGCCCAGCGGCGGAATGTCCCCCTGGCTTTCGGGAAGGGCCGTCGCCGGCAGCGCACCGTTTTCCAACGGCTTGTAGAACTCGCGATACACCGCCTGCGCTTCGGCAGCCGGCACCGGCTGTGACGGGCGTGGCGTGTACTGATACTGGTAGCCCGCGCCACTGCCGCCATTGGAGAACGACTGCTGCGGGGCACGTGGCTGCTCAAGCACCGGCGAGGCCAGGCGCATTTCGCCCTGCGGGCCGAATTCACCGGCCTGCTGGCCAGTGGGGCGGATGGCCTCTGGCACCGCGGCAGGCGCGGCCAGCTGGTCTTCCGGGCGTACATCGGCCAACGCACGGTGCAAGGTGCCGTACAAAAAGTCGTGCACAGAGCGCCCCTCGCGGAAGCGCACTTCGTGCTTGGTCGGGTGCACGTTGACGTCTACGCCGTTGGGTTCCAGCTCCAGGAACAGCACGAAGGTCGGGTGCCGGCCATTGAACAGCACGTCACGGTAGGCCTGGCGTACGGCGTGGGCGACCAGCTTGTCGCGTACCGCACGGCCATTGACGAAGAAGTACTGCAAGTCTGCCTGACTGCGCGAGAACGTCGGCAGGCCGACCCAGCCCCACAGGCGCAGGCCGTTGCGCTCGACGTCGATCGGCAGCGCCTGCTCCATGAAACCTGGGCCGCAGATGGCGCCTACCCGCCTGGCACGCGCTGTTTCGTCGTGAGCCTCGTGCAGGCTGAGGATGCTCTTGCCGTTGTGGCGCAAGTGGAAGCCGACATCGAAGCGTGCCAGCGCCAGCCGGCGGATGACCTCCTGCAGGTGATCGAATTCGGTTTTTTCGGCCTTGAGGAACTTGCGCCGCGCCGGGGTATTGAAGAACAGGTCGCGCACTTCCACCGAAGTACCTACCGGGTGCGCCGCCGGCTGCACCCGCGGGAGCATGTCACGGCCTTCGGTTTCCACCTGCCAGGCCTCTGTGGCACTGGCAGTACGCGAAGTCAGGGTCAGCCGCGCCACGGAGCTGATCGAGGCCAGGGCCTCACCACGGAAACCCAGGCTCAACACCCCTTCAAGGTCTTCCAGCTCGCGAATCTTGCTGGTGGCATGACGGGCCAGGGCCAGCGGCAGGTCGTCGGCGGAAATACCGCTGCCATCGTCCCGTACCTTCAGCAGCTTCACGCCGCCCTGCTCCACCTCCACATCGATGCGTCGGGCGCCGGAGTCCAGGCTGTTTTCCAACAGCTCCTTGGCAACAGAGGCCGGCCGCTCGACGACCTCGCCGGCAGCGATCTGGTTGGCCAGCCGCGGGCTGAGCAGCTGGATGCGCGAACCGCCAGTCATTGCGAGGCCAATGTGGTTGCAGGGATATCAAGGCGCTGGCCGACCTTCAGCTCATCGGTCTTGAGGCTGTTGGTGCTGCGCAGGCTGGCGACACTGACCTGGTAGCGCACAGCAAGCATTGCCAGGGTTTCGCCCGGGCGTACCGTGTGCTCACGCGGGCCGGCGGCGATCTTGCCGGTGTCGCGCAGCCAGGCGATGTAGGTGCCAGGTGGCGGGTTCTGCTGGAAGTACTGGCGTACGCCGGTGTGGATCGAACGGGCCAAGGCCTGCTGATGGCTGGCGGTGGCCAGCTTGGCGGCTTCGTTGTTGTTCGAGATGAACCCGGTTTCAACGAGGATCGATGGAATGTCCGGCGACTTCAGCACCATGAAGCCAGCCTGTTCCACACGCTGCTTGTGCAGCGAGGTGACCCGGCCCATGTTGCCAAGCACCTTCTGCCCCACGTTGAGGCTGGAGCTGAGCGTGGCGGTCATCGACAGGTCAAGCAACACGCCGGCGAGCATACGGTCCTTGTCATCGAGGCTGACGTTACCCGCACCACCGATCAGGTCGGAACGGTTTTCCGTGTCGGCCAGCCAGCGCGCGGTCTCGGAGGTGGCGCCACGGTCGGACAGGGCGAACACCGAGGCACCAAACGCTGCCCGCGACGGCGCGGCGTCGGCATGGATCGAGATGAACAGGTCGGCACCCTTCTTGCGGGCGATTTCCGTGCGTTTGCGCAGCGGAATGAAGTAGTCGCCAGTACGGGTCAGTTCGGCCCGGAAGCCCTTTTCGCTGTTGATCTGGCGCTGCAACTCCTTGGCGATCTGCAGCACGATGTCTTTTTCGTGCTGGCCGCGCGAGCCGGAGGCGCCCGGGTCTTCGCCGCCGTGGCCAGCATCGATGGCAACCACGATGTCACGCTTGCCGCTAGGTACCGGCGGCAGCTTGATGGCGGGTTGGGCCGGGCTTACCGGCACCGCCGGCGTGGTCGCAGGCGTCTGCACCGGCGTCGGGGCCGGTGGCGGCGCGCTGGCGGCAATGGCGTCGGCTTCCTGGTCGTACAGGTCGACCACCAGGCGGTTGCCATACTGGGCATTCGGCGCCAGGGTGAAGCTTTTCGGGGTGACCGACTTTTTCAGGTCGACCACCACGCGCAGGTCAGTCGGGGTACGCTGGGCCGAACGCACGCTGCTGATCGGCGTGTTGGAGGTGGCCACGTTCAACGGCGCGGCCAGGGTCGCGCCGTTGATGTCGATAACCAGGCGATCCGGCGCGCTCAGAGTGAAGACGCTATGCTGCACGGGGCCGGAAAGGTCGAAGACCAGCCGCGTGTTGTCTGGCGCGCGCCACAGGCGCATGCTCTTGACTTGAGTGACGGCCAGAGCGTCAACGGTCACCGTTGTCAGCAGCAGCCCAACGATGGCGACCAGTGCGCGTATGCGCATACCTACCCCACTTACTGTTTATAGTGTTTGGCCAGTGCCACGCACCAGGCCTCGCCGCGAGCCCCCTGCGGCGAAAGGATCAGCGAGCGTCCGCCCGCTTGGGGGCTTATGGTAATGGTCAGGTCCGGCTTTGGCAAAACGCCCGCACCCTTTTGTGGCCACTCGAACAGGCACAGCGGGTCGCCCTCGAAATAGTCACGAATCCCCATGAACTCCAGCTCTTCCGGATCGACCAGTCGATACAGGTCGAAGTGGAATGCTCGGACCTCACCGATTTCGTAGGGTTCGACCACGGTGAAGGTCGGGCTTTTCACTGCCCCTGTATGGCCCAGGCCGCGGATCAGCCCACGGGAAAGCGTAGTCTTGCCAGCGCCCAGGTCACCTTCAAGAAAGATCACGCCGCGACCGCCGGTCACCTCGGCCATTTTTGTACCGAAGGCGACCGTGGCCGCTTCATCGGCCAGAAACAGATTTAAGCCAGACACGCAGAATGCTCCTCCAACAACTCACGAATGACCGGCGCCAGATCACTGGCCGCCAGGCCTCTACCTTTCACACCCAGCCGCTCGCCCGCACAGGCGTGCAACCACACCCCCAGCCCGGCGGCCTGCCAGGCATCCAGCCCCTGGGCCAACAACGCGGCCAACACGCCGGTCAGCACATCGCCAAGGCCGGCACCGGCCATCGCCGGGTGGCCGCGCCCGCACACCATCAACTGCCCGGCCGGGTCGGCCACCAGGGTGCCAGCGCCTTTCAACACGCAAACGCTGTTATACCGGCGCGCCAGCTTGCGCGCAGCGCCAGGGCGATCGGCTTGCACAGCTTCGGTGGAAATGCCCAGCAGCCGCGCCGCCTCGCCCGGGTGTGGGGTGAGGATGCTGCCGCTGGGCAGGGCCAATGGGCTACGCGCCAGCAAATTCAGGGCATCGGCGTCCCACACCTGGGGTCGCTCGGCATTGGCCACTGCCGAAAGCAGGCTGCGGCCCCACGCCGCCTGCCCCAGCCCGGGGCCAACTACCAGCACCGAGGCACGCTCCAGCACCCCCATCAGCTGGTTGGCCGAACTGGCGCCCAGGCACATCACCTCGGGCAGGCGCGCCAGGCTGGCGGCCACGTGCTCGGGCCGGGTTGCCACGCTGACCAGCCCGGCGCCGCAACGCAGCGCGGCTTCGGCGCTGAGCAGTACCGCGCCAGCGGTGCCGAGGTCGCCACCGACCACCAGCACATGGCCAAAGTCGCCTTTATGGGCATGCGCATGCCGTGCCGGCAGGTGCGCAACGGTCACGCTGCTGAGCAGTTGTGGGGCATTGCCAGGGTGTTTGGTCTGCGCCATGGGGTCAAAGGCTCCAATGTCTGGCAGAATTATACGCACCTGAGCCCGTATTGCCTTGCCCATCCATGTCTGCCTGCACGCCTGACCTCGCCCAACTGGCCCAATCGATCAAGATTTGGGGCCAAGAACTCGGTTTTGCCCACGTTGGCATCGCCGGGGTCGACCTTGGCGAACATGAACACCACCTGCAACGCTGGCTCGATGCAGGCTACCAGGGCGAAATGGAGTACCTGGGCACGCATGGCAGCAAGCGCTCGCACCCCGACCAGTTGATCCCCGGCACCGTGCGAGTGGTGTCGTTGCGCATGGACTACCTGCCCGGCGACACACAGATGGCACAACGCCTGGCACAGCCGGAAAAAGCCTACATCTCGCGCTATGCGCTGGGCCGCGACTACCACAAGCTGGTGCGCAAGCGCGTGCAGTTCCTGGCCGACCGCATCCAGGAAGCCATCGGTCCGTTTGGTTACCGCGCATTTGTCGACAGCGCCCCGGTGCTGGAAAAGGCCTTGGCCGAGCAGGCCGGGCTGGGCTGGATCGGCAAGAACACCTTGCTGCTCAACCGCAAGGCGGGCAGTTACTTCTTCCTTGCCGAGCTGTTTGTCGACCTGCCAATACCGGTGGACGAAGCCACTACCAGCGAACATTGCGGCCGCTGCCAGGCCTGCCTGGACATCTGCCCGACGCAGGCGTTTGTCGGGCCTTATGTGCTGGATGCCCGGCGTTGCATCTCGTACCTGACCATCGAGTTGAAGGGCGCGATCCCTGTCGAATTGCGCGCAATGATGGGCAACCGGGTGTTCGGTTGCGATGACTGCCAGATCGTCTGCCCGTGGAACCGCTTTGCCAGGCACAGCCAGGAGCAGGATTTCCAGCCACGGCATGGGCTGGAGAATGCCGAACTGGCGGAAATGTTCTTGTGGGACGAGCGCACCTTCCTGCGCAAGACCGAGGGCGGGCCGTTGCGGCGGGCGGGGTATGAGCGGTTCTTGCGCAACCTGGCGGTGGGCTTGGGCAATGCGCCGTCGACCATACCGGTGCTCGAGGCGCTGAAGGCGCGGCGCGAGGATGAATCGGAACTGGTACGCGAGCATGTGGAGTGGGCGCTGGCCCGGCACAATATCCAATAGCGACCAGGTTCCCTGTGGGAGCGGGCGCGCCCGCGAAGCAGGCAACTCGGTAGATGGCACCGGCTGCGCCGGTGTTCGCGGGCATGCCCGCTCCCACAGGGACCGCGCCGGATCTGAGACTGCCTCACTGCTGGTCGTTGTAGTGGAACTTGGGCATTTCCCAGTGGAAGCGGATCGCCAGCAAGCGCACCAGGAACCCGCCAAACAAGGTCAGCAGCATGGCCTGCTCCGCCGGCACCTTGAAGTACACGCACCCCAGGTAGAACCACGCCGCCGCAAACGACACGCTGGCATACAGCTCGCGGCGGAACACCAGCGGAATGTCGTTACAGAAGATATCCCGCAAGATCCCGCCGAACACCCCGGTGATCACCCCGCTGATCGACGCCACCAGCATGCCCTGCCCCATCTCCAGTGCGGTCATGCAGCCAATCAGGGTAAAGGCCACCAGCCCCAAGGCATCGAGCACCAGGAACAGTGAGCGCAGGCGGCGCATCATCGGCGCAATGAAAATGGTCAGCAGCGCCGCACAACTGGTCAGCACCAGGTACTCCGGGTGCTTCACCCAGGTCAGCGGGTAATGCCCCAACAGCACGTCGCGCACCGAGCCGCCACCCAGGGCGGTGACGCAGGCAATCAGCACCACGCCAAACCAGTCCATGCCACGGCGCCCGGCAGACAATGCGCCAGTCATGGCTTCGGCGGTGATGGCGATAAGGTAGAGCATCAACAACATGGCGCGGATCCATAAAAGCGGCAAGCAGCAAGCCTCAAGCGGCAAGCGATACGCGTTGATCGGACGCCTACGTCCCACCAACACCATAGCGCTTGGCTTGTAGCTTGCAGCTCGAGGCTTGAAGCTTAGAATTTGATGAAGTGCTCGCGGTAATGGCGCAGCTCGGCAATCGATTCGCGGATATCGTCCAGCGCCAGGTGGGTGTTGCCCTTCTTGAAGCTGTCACGCACGTTCGGCGCCCAGCGCGCAGCCAGCTCCTTCAGCGTGGAGACATCCAGGTTGCGGTAGTGGAAGTAGTTTTCCAGGTTGCGCATATGACGGTAGAGGAAGCGGCGGTCCTGGCAGATGCTGTTGCCGCAGATCGGCGACTTGCCCTTCGGCACCCACTGCTCGAGGAAGGCGATGGTTTGCGCTTCAGCCTCGGCCATGCTGACCTTGCTCTCGCGCACACGCTGGGTCAGGCCTGAAGCCCCATGGGTGCGGGTGTTCCATTCGTCCATCCGTGCCAACACTTCGTCACTGTGATGAATGGCGATCACCGGCCCTTCGGCCAGGGTGTTCAGCTCGCTGTCGGTGACAATGGTGGCCATCTCGATAATGACGTCGCTGTCCGGATCCAGGCCGGTCATTTCCAGGTCGATCCAGATCAGGTTCTGTGGGTTTTGCATGCAGGGGCTCCTCGTATAGCCCGTCATATTAGCCTAGTGATCATGGCACGCCCATTCACGACACAAAGGTAAGCGCAATGGCCCAGCGCCTGGCGTGCTAAACTGCCTGCCGTTTTCAATGCCCCACCTTGGGCCTCTATCACGGTACCTTCATGGCCAAACGCCAGCTCAATCGCCGCCAGAACTGGCGGATCGAAAAAATCCAGGGCGAGCGCGCTGCTCGCGCCGCCAAACGCGAGCAGCATGCGCTGCAGGAACTGGAAGGCGGTGACCTGGGGCCAGAGCAACTGGGCCTGGTAATCGCGCACTTCGGTGTGCAGGTAGAGGTTGAGGCCCAGGACGGCGAAACTGCAGGCCAGGTGTTCCGCTGCCACTTGCGCGCCAACCTGCCGGCACTGGTCACCGGTGACCGCGTGGTATGGCGTGCAGGCAACCAGGGCATTGGCGTGATCGTGGCGCAGATGCCGCGCAGCACCGAGCTGTGCAGGCCAAACAACCACGGCCAGCTGAAACCCGTGGCAGCCAACGTCGACCTGATCGTGATCGTGTTCGCCCCGGCCCCGGAGCCGCACCCGAACCTGATCGACCGCTACCTGGTAGCGGCCGAGCACGCGGGCTTGCGCCCGCTGCTGCTGCTGAACAAGGCCGACCTGATCAACGACGAAAACGGCCCCGGCCTGCATGCGTTGCTGGAGGTTTACCGCGAGCTGGGCTACCCGCTGCTGGAGGTGTCGGCGCACCACGGTGACGGCATGCAGCGCCTGCAACAGCAACTCGACGGCCACATCAGCGTATTCGTCGGCCAGTCGGGGGTGGGCAAGTCGTCGCTGGTCAACAGCCTGCTGCCGGACGCTGGCACCCGCGTCGGCGACCTGTCGGAATGGTCTGGCCAGGGTACGCATACCACCACCACGGCGCGGCTCTACCACTTCCCCAACGGCGGCGACCTGATCGACTCGCCGGGCATCCGCGAATTCGGTCTGGGCCACGTCAGCCGCGACGATGTGGAAGATGGCTTCATCGAGTTCCGCGACCTGTTCGGCACTTGCCGCTTCCGCGATTGCAAGCATGACCGCGAACCTGGCTGTGCACTGCTCAAGGCACTGGACGAGGGGCGCATCAAGCCACAGCGGATGAACAGCTACCGCTCGATCATTGCCAGCTTGACGCAAGACAGCTACTGACAGTCGTGACCAACACGGTCCCTGTAGGAGCGGCCTTGTGTCGCGAAAGGGCCGCGTAGCGGCCCCGGCAATTTATGCACCAATGCTTGTTTCTGGGGCCGCTGCGCGGCCCTTTCGCGACACAAGGCCGCTCCTACAGGGACCGCGCAGAACGAAAAGGGCTTACTGCTCCTTGGCCTCATCCATCTTGAGCGTGCCATCTTCAAAGATGTTCAGCTTCTGGCGCAGCTCTCGCGGTTGCATCGGCGCTTGTTCAGTTGCGCCCGGCGCAGCCGCTGCGCCAGCCCCTGGCGCAGCGCCGCTGGCCGGCGGTACGGCAGGCTCGGCGGCCGGCGCATCCGGCGCCCCCTGTTCACCCTCGATGTTACGCTGCGCCTTCTTGGTCAGCACGATGATGTCGATACGGCGGTTGACCGGGTTGAACGGGTCCTTGCGGTCGAATAACGACGACGAAGCGTAGCCCACCACCCGCGCCACCTGCCCGTCCGGGTAACCACCGGCCACCAGCGCACGGCGTGCGGCGTTGGCCCGGTTGGCCGACAGCTCCCAGTTGCCGAACTCGCCGGTGCCCGAATACGGCTTGGCATCGGTGTGGCCGCTGATGCTGATCTTGTTCGGCACGGCCTTGATGGTGTCGGCCATGGCCAGCAAGATGTCTTCGAAGTACGGCTGCAGGCGGGCGCTGCCGATGTCGAACATCGGCCGGTTCTCGGCATCCATGATCTGGATACGCAGGCCATCCTGGGTAATCTCGAACAGGATCTGGTCCTTGAACTTCTGCAGTTGCGGGTTCTCTTCCACCTTGTTCTGCAGTTCCTGCAGCAACAGTTCCAGGCGTTCGCGCTCGACCTGCTCGGCCATGGTCTCGACCTGGTCCTTGTTCAGCTCGACGGTGGTGTCGGGTGTCGGCTCGGACTTCACTTCAGGGTTGATGGTCTTTTCCGGCGCCAGCTCAGGCGACCCGCCCAGATCGATGACATACGGCGTGCCGCTTTCAGAGAAACCGATCGGGTCCTTGAAATAACCGGCAATGGCGATCTTCTGCTCCGGCGTGGCGGTGGACATCAACCACAGCACCAGGAAGAACGCCATCATTGCCGTGGCAAAGTCGGCGAAGGCGATTTTCCAGGCGCCGCCGTGGTGGCCGCCGCCAAAGCGCTTGACGCGCTTGACGATGATGGGCTGATTGTTCTCCATGACTCAGCGACCGCGAACCGCTTGTTCCAGCTCGGAGAAGCTTGGGCGGTGCTTGGGGTACAGCACCTTGCGCCCGAACTCGACCGCCAGCGAAGGCGGCATGCCCGAGGCCGAGGCAACCAGCGAAGCCTTGATCGACTCGTAGAGGTTCAGTTCTTCCTTGGCATCGTGCTCCAGGCACTTGGCCAACGGGCCGAAGAAGCCGTAGGCCGCCAGGATACCGAAGAAGGTACCGACCAACGCCGCACCCACGTGCATGCCAATGGCCGCCTGGTCGCCCTCGCCGAGCGAGGCCATGGTCACCACGATACCCAGTACCGCCGCGACGATACCAAAGCCGGGCATGCCGTCGGCGATGCCGGTCACCGCATGGGACGGGTGCTCCAGCTCTTCCTTCATGCTGAGCAGTTCCATGTCGAACAGGCCTTCAAGCTCGTGTGGAGCCATGTTGCCGGTAGACATGATGCGCAGGTAGTCGCAGACAAACGCGGTCATGCGCTCATCGGCCAGCACGGTCGGGTACTTGGCGAAGATCGGGCTGGCTGCTGCGTCCTCGATGTCGGCCTCGATCGCCATCATGCCTTCGCGACGGCTTTTGTTGAGGATCTCGTACACCAGGCCCAGCACCTCCAGGTAGTAGGCGTGGGTGAAGCGCGAGCCGAACATCTTCATCGACTTCTTGATGACGTGCATGGTCATGTGGCCAGGGTTGGCCTGCAGGAATGCACCAAAGGCCGCACCGCCGATGATCAGTACTTCGAACGGCTGGATCAGCGCTGCGATCTTGCCGTGGGAGAGCACGTACCCGCCGAGCACGCTCGCGAATACGACGATGATGCCGATAATTTTAGCCATAGGTTCAAAGCACTTGCTGTCGTGGTCAAGGGAAGAGACGGGAGCTTTAAAACTCTTCTTCTACTTATCGGCAGAACTGCGCCAGACTATAGCCACTCATTGCGAAAAGCCAGTTCGGACTGATGTCAAAATGCCAATTGAAACCAAGGTGCCCGCTCAGCCCCCGCGTACGCTAGAGGCCTGGGTAAAGCTGCTAGAGAGTGTTCGCATCCCCGTGCCGAAGCACAGCTACGACCGGGTCATGGCCGCCATCAACGATAGCCGCCGCTCGCTGCGCGACATCGCCGAACTGATGCAGGATAGCCCGGCACTGGTGCTGTCGGTGATGCGCGAAGCCAATCACCCCACCAATGCCAGCCAGGCCGAGCCCGCCGAAAGCCTGGAAGTTGCCCTCAATCGCCTGGGCCTGGGGCGCACCGAGCAATTGCTCAAGCGCCTGCCCTCGGTGCCCGCTGAAGAAATCCCGCCAGTGCTCAGCCAGTTCCAGCTGATCAGCCAGCACGCCTCGCAGCAGGCCAGCGGCCTGTTCGCCAGCCGCCTGGCACGGCTGTGGCAGGAAATTCACTGGGGCAGCCTGCTGTTCCTGTCGCCCCTGTGGCCGCTGGCACTGGCTTATCCCAAACTGCTCGACACCTGGGAGCTGCGGGTTATCCACAAAGGCGAGGACGCTGCCCATGTGGAGGAAGAGTTGTTTGGCGTGCGCATCATGGCGCTGTGCCAGACCATGGCGGAGTACTGGCGCCTGCCCCAGTGGGTGACTCAGGGTTACCGCCTGCTGCTGGAAGAACGCGACCAACTGGCCCTGGTACTGAACATCGCCCGCGATGAAGACCTGCTCAGCCAGCAACATCGCCTGGACGCCGAACCCGGCCTGCGCCGCTGGTTCAACCAGCCGGCCAATACCGTGCTGCTGGCCAACAACCTGGCCCTGGCCGCACAGGTTGGCTGGGACAACCCGCATTTGCTGCGCTGGCAGCTGCTGACCGCGCTGTACCTGCAGACGTCGCTGGAAGACGTGCAGCAGCAAATGCACCAGCAAGCGGCCGCCAGCGCCCGCCGCCATGCCCGGCATGCCCTGTTCCACCCGGCCGAAGCGCTGATCTGGCCCTGGCACCAGCGCCGCCCGCACCCGGACATGCTGGCCCCGCCGCCGCCCAGCAGCGACGACCTGGCGCGCTGGCGCAAGCTGTGCCAGGACCTGCTGGCCCAGCCCAGCCCGTTCACCAATACCGTGCACCTGGCCACCCAGGCCCTCGAAGCCCTGCTGGCCTGCGGCATGCAACGCATCATGCTGCTGAGCCTGGACAAGGCCAGCGACTACCTGCGCGTGCAGCAGACCGCCGGCCTGCCGAAAGAGGCCGGGGCCTTGGCCCTGCAGGTATCGCAAAACAAACTGCTGCAAAAACTGCTGTCCCAGGCCGGGCAATTGCGCATCACCCCGCAGAACCACACCCAGTTCTCGGCACTGCTACCGGCGCCTCTGCGTGCCTTGTTCCGCAGCGAGCACGTGCTGCTGCGCTCGCTGGCGGTAAATGACCAGGTGCTGATGCTGATGGTGGCTGATCAAGGTTGCCGGCCATTGGCCGATATCAGCGTGCAAGCCTTCGGCAAGACCGCGCAATGCACCGAGCGGGCGCTGTCGGTGTTTGCCAACCGCAAGGGCTGAGCCTTGCGCTACAATCGCCCCTCTTTCCACACTGGAGACCGTGGATGACTGACTTTTCCGGCCTGCCCCTGGTGATCGAAGCCGCGGACCTGCTGCCACGCCTGGATTCTCCACAGCTGATCCTGGTCGACCTGAGCAGTGCCAACCGCTACGTCAGCGGGCATATCCCCGGCGCACGCTTTGTCGAAGGCAAGCGTACCCAGCTTGGCCAGCCTCCCGCGCCCGGCCTGCTGCCGGCCCTGGGCGACCTGGAAAAACTGTTCAGCGAACTCGGCCACCGCAACGACGCCGTGTATGTGGTGTATGACGATGACGGCGGCGGCTGGGCCGGGCGTTTCATCTGGCTGCTCGACGTGATCGGCCATAAGCATTACCACTACCTCAACGGCGGTATCCAGGCCTGGCCGGCTGACAAGCTGGGCACCGAGGTGCCCGCCAACGGCAACACCCCGGTGCACCTGCATATCGACAGCGCACCCACCGCCACCCGCGAATACCTGCAAAGCCGCCTGGGCGCCGATGACCTGGTCATCTGGGACGCGCGCGGCCCGCAGGAATTCAGCGGCGAAAAGGTACTGGCAGCCAAGGGGGGCCATATCCCCGGCGCGATCAACTTCGAGTGGACCGCCGGCATGGACCTCAACGACCACCTGCGCATCCGCAAGGACATCCAACAAGTCCTTGAGCAACTGGGCATCACCCCTGACAAGGAAGTGATTACCCACTGCCAGACCCATCGCCGCTCCGGTTTCACTTATCTGGTGGCCAAGGCCCTTGGTTACCCACGCGTCAAGGCCTATGCCGGCTCGTGGAGCGAATGGGGCAACCACCCGGACACGCCTGTAGAAGTCTAAGGAACCTGCATGAAATCCCGTTTGTTCATCATCAGCCAGTACCTGCTGCCGCACCACCTGCTGTCGCGGTTGGCCGGCTGCATTGCCGAGTGCCGCGCGCGCTGGTTCAAGAATGCCTTCACCGCCTGGTTCGCCAAGCGTTACCAGGTAAACATGTCCGAGGCGCTGGTCGAGGACTTGAGTGCCTACGAGCACTTCAACGCGTTCTTCACCCGCGCCCTGAAGCCAGGCGCCCGCCCGCTGGACGAAACGCCGGGCGCCATCCTGTGCCCGGCCGACGGCGCGGTGAGCCAACTCGGCCCGATCGAGCATGGCCGCATCTTCCAGGCCAAGGGCCACGGTTTCAGCGCGCAAGAGCTGCTGGGCGGTGACCCGGCCATGGCCGCGCCGTTCATGGGCGGCGAGTTCGCCACCATCTACCTGTCGCCCAAGGATTACCACCGCGTGCACATGCCGCTGGCCGGCACCCTGCGCGAGATGGTCTACGTGCCAGGCCGCCTGTTCTCGGTCAACCAGACCACCGCAGAGAACGTTCCAGAGCTGTTCGCCCGCAACGAGCGCGTAGTCTGCCTGTTCGACACCGAGCGCGGGCCGATGGCCGTTGTGCTGGTGGGGGCGATGATCGTGGCCTCGATCGAAACCGTGTGGGCAGGGCTGGTGACGCCGCCCAAGCGTGAGCTGAAGACCTTCCGTTACGACGAAGCCAGCCGTGCGCCGATCCACCTGGAGAAAGGTGCCGAGCTGGGCCGTTTCAAGCTGGGCTCGACCGCCATCGTGCTGTTTGGGCCGGAGCAGGTGAAATGGGCTGAGAGCCTGGGTGCCGGATCGGCGGTGCGCATGGGGCAGCTGTTGGCGGCGCCTGCGCAGGTTTGACCTGCCTTTAGATTTTCAGCGCATGTGAGATCGAGCGCCGCCCGCGCGGCGCTTCGCGGGGCAAGCCCGCTCCCACATTTGTTGCAACGTGACCACGCCTGTGGCAGCGGCGTTGCCCGCCTTGGCGCATGCCTTCAGTCAGGTGAAGCGGCTGGTGCGCCAGCCCCGAAATCGAGCCGGGCCGACAAGGCTGACAACCATGGCCCCACAGGCATGGCCACGTTGCAACAAATGTGGGAGCGGGCTTGCCCCGCGAAGCGCCGCGCGGGCGGCGCTCGATCTCACAGGCACTGAAAACGCAACGGCGAATCAGCCGCGCGCGTCGCGGTCACGCAGGCCCAGCAGATAAAGCACGCCGTCCAACCCCAGGGTGGAAATGGCCTGTTTGGCCGACTGGCGCACCAGCGGCTTGGCGCGGAACGCTACGCCCAAACCGGCCAGCGACAGCATTGGCAGGTCGTTGGCACCGTCACCCACGGCAATGGTCTGCTCCAGCTGCAAGCCTTCTTCGATGGCCAGTTTCTGCAGCAGCTCGGCTTTGCGCTGGGCATCGACGATCGGCTCCACAGCCACACCGGTCACCTTGCCGTCGACCACTTCCAGTTCGTTGGCAAATACGTAGTCAATGCCCAGGCGCGCCTGCACCTGGCGGGCAAAGTAGGTAAAGCCACCAGACAGGATCGCGGTCTTGTAGCCCAGGCGCTTGAGCTCGGCGAACAGGTTTTCGGCGCCTTCGGTCAGCCGCAGCGAAGCGCCGATTTCGTCCAGCACGCCCACATCCAGGCCCTTGAGCAGTGCCATGCGCTCCTTGAAGCTGGCGCGGAAGTCCAGCTCGCCGCGCATGGCGCGCTCGGTGATGGCCGCCACCTGCTCACCCACGCCTGCCGCCTTGGCCAGTTCATCGATGACTTCGGCTTCGATCAGCGTCGAGTCCATGTCGAATACCGCCAGGCGGCGGTTGCGACGGAACAGGTCGTCCTTCTGGAAGGCAATGTCGATGCTCAGTTGTTCCGCCAGCGCGAAGAAATCCGCACGCAGGGCCTGGGCATCGCTTGGCACGCCGCGCACGGAGATCTCGACGGCCGCCTTGCCCTTGTCGGTTTCGGCATCAAGCGCCACGCGCGCAGACAGGCGCTCGATGCGCTCGATGGTGAGGCCGTACTGGCTGATCACCGCACTTACCCGCTGCAACTGCTCGGGGGTGATCTTGCGGCTGAGCAGGGTCACGATGTGGCGCGCTTCGCCGTGGCCGTCGGCCCATTGCTGGTAATCTGCCTCGGAGATCGGCGTGTAGCGGGCCTGCAGGTTCAGTTCGTGCGCCTTGGCCTGCACGCTTTGCAGCAGCGCGGTAGCCACTTCGTTGTCCGGGATGTCGACCAGAATGCCAAACGACAGGGTGCCGTGCATGACCGCCAGGCCGATGTCGAGGATGCTCACACCGCCCTGCAGCAGGACGCCGGTGATAGCCGCAGTGAGACCGGGACGGTCCTCACCGGTGATGTTGATCAGGACGATTTCGCGCACAACCTGGCTCCGACTTCGATGAAAAATGCGCATTCTACCGATTTTCCATGACCATCGGGCGCCAACGATACTTTGCCGACAAAACCCGTGTCGCTATACTGCCCCACACTTCATGCCATTAAGAGCCGAGCTCAGTGAACCGGCCCACGCCCGTCAAAGCAGACAACTTCTTCCTGATGATCTATCGTGCCCTGAGTCAACGTCGCGTGCCGCTGGCACTGCGCATCGCCTGCACCAACATCTTCCTGGTGGCGCTGGCACTGGTGATCTATGCCTGCGTGATGGGCCTGCAGTTCAAGCAGGCCATGCACGAGCAGGCCGACGCCCTGGGCCAGAGCCTGACCACCCAGACCGCGACGTCGGCGACCGAACTGCTGGTGGCCAATGACATCCTCAGCCTCAACGTGCTGCTCGGCAACCTGGTGAAAAACCCGCTGGTGGCCCATGCGGCGATCTACAGCGTGGACAACCGCATCCTCGCCGAGGCCGGCCAACGCCCGCGCAACAGCCTGCTGGGTGAAGCCGAAGGCCTGTACCAGACCAAGATCACCTTCCAGGACGTGACCGCCGGGCAACTGCGCATCAGCCTGGACATGAGCCAGTTCCAGCAGCCGATGCTGATCAGCCTGCAGAGCATGGGCATCCTGGCTGCCATTTTGCTGGTGCTCGCCCTCACGCTCAGCCTGCGCCAAGGCCGCTTCATCACCCTGCCGCTGCTGCAGCTGCGGGTGTGGCTGCGCGACCCGCAACCCTATACCCCGGCCACCGACCGCCAGGACGAGATTGGCGACATTGCCCGCCAGTTGCATGCACGCCTGGCACCGCCGCCACCGCCAGAGCCCGAACTGGAAGAAGAGGACGACGAGCAGTACGACGACGTCCACGAGGCTGCCCCGAAGGCTGCCCCGAAAACACCTCTGCGCGCCAAGGTTGTTGCGCAAGATGACGACGATGACGAGGCTTTTGCTGGCCTGCTGGACGATGAAAGCGCCCCCCAGGCCGTAGCGGTGGAGTCCGACGAGCCTCAGTACAGCGCCGTACTGGCCGTGCAGCTGGGCTCGCAGGAGCAACTGCGCCGCCTGCCACGCACACGCCTCACCGAACTGACCGAACGCTACCGCGATTGCCTGGAGCACGCGGCCTCGCTCTACGACGGTGAGACCCACACGCTGAATGACGGCAGCACCCTGGTGCTGTTCCACAGCCGTGAATGTGGCGAAGACTACCTGACCAACGCCATCTGCTGCGGCGAGCTGCTGCGTGCCCTGGGCCACGCCCTGCAGATTGAAGTGGCCGACAGTGGCATCACCCTGCAATTGCAGCTGGGCCTGGCCCTGGGCAACGACCTGCACGGGCTGGAGATGGTAGACCTGCTGATGGCAGAAAAGGCCCAGGACGCCCTGGCGCTGTCGCAGCACAGCCGCAACCTGTTGCTGGTGGAGCGGCAGATCAGCGATGACGCGCTGATTCGCCAACGTGCGCGCATTCGCCCGATTGCCAGCCCTGAAGGCGCCTGCTGCGTGGAGCGCTTGATGGAGCCCTACCCGTCGATGCTGGAACGGCAACTGGCGCGCATGCACGAACGCCGGGCCTGACATTGAAACCCTGGGGCCGCTCTGCGGCCCATCGCAGGCAAGCCAGCTCCCACAGGACCGCGCAACACCCAAGAGCTGCGCTGTACCTGTGGGAGCTGGCTTGCCGGCGATGGGCTGCAGAGCAGCCCCCTGTAGTTTCAGCCAGCCACAAAAAAGCCCGCATGATCGCGGGCTTTTTTGTGGCTGGCTGTTCGATCAGAACCGATAGACTTCCATATCAGTACGAATCGGCGAGGCCATCGGAATCTTGGATTTCTCCGGTTCCTTCTTCACCTGCACCGGAGCAGCGGGCTTTTTCGGTGCTTCTTCAACAATTGCAGGCTGATTGGCCAGCGGCTTGACCGCAGTGCTCAGTTGCTCAGCCAGCTTCTGCAGCAGTTGGCCCTGGGCCTGCACCTGCGACGACTCGCTGCCCTCGTGCGGCTGCTCGAGGTGAACGATGCGGTTGTCACGCACATGACCGCGGCGATCCAGCAGGCGCCACTGGGCATCCAGGATTGCCGGCTGGTTCTTACCCGAATCCAGGCGGGTGATCGACAGCAATACTTGCACATCCGGGCTGAAGCCGGCCGTTGCAGGGGCCAGCACCACACGCTGGCTGTCCAGGCGCCAGGCGAGCTGGCGAACCAGCAACTGGTCGATATCGGACGAAAGGCTGCCCGCCCAGCGACCGTCGGTCGCCGCGCTCAGGCTGCCATCGGCCTGACGCTGCAGGAACGTCTCCCGCTGCAGGTAATCGGCCACCGATACCGGGCCGAGTACCACGGCCATGCCTGCACTTTGCGAAGGCTGGCCAGGATCACCACTGTCGAGCTGGTACAGGGCAACCGGCTGGTGCATGGTGCACCCGCCTAGGCCCAGCAGGCCAGTCATCAACAGCGCAAATGGAAGGCGCAGAAATTTCATCATCCCATCCAGGCGGTCGCCTACAGGCACACCGCAGTGATACATATAGATTCAAACGGGCACACGACTACGTCGGCACCGCGAGGGCCATATCATCCGCGAAATAACCGTCCGACTCCAGCATTTCTGCCCGGAACGGCGCTGAAATTGCCGTTCCAGACATTTCAACCGGTTACGCCGGCACTTCCACCAGCAACCCGTCGACGCGCTGGAACCCGCGCGGCAGCTTGCTGCCGCGTCGTCCCCGCTCGCCCTTGTAATGCTCCAGGTCGTCCCCTTTCAAAGACAGGGTACGCTTGCCGGCTTGCAATACAAGGGTTGCACCTTCGGCAATCACCGCCAGATCGGTGACAAATTCTTCACGGCTGGCCACCCGGTCACCCGGCACACCAATGATCTTGTTGCCCTTGCCTTTGCCCAGTTGCGGCAAGTCGCTGACCTTGAACACCAGCAGACGGCCTTCGGTGGTCACCGCTGCAAGCCAGTCCTGCTCGCGGTCAGCCACCGGGCGCGGGGTCATGACCTTGGCCCCGTTGGGCAGGCTGAGCAAGCCCTTGCCGGCCTTGTTCTTCGCCTGCAGGTCTTCGCCCTTGACCACGAAGCCGTAGCCGGCATCAGACGCCACCACATAAAGCGCGTCATCGTCCGGCAGCAGCACGCATTCGAAGGTGGCCCCCGGTGGCGGCGTCAGGCGGCCGGTCAGCGGTTCGCCCTGGCCACGTGCCGATGGCAAGCTGTGAGCCGCCAGCGAGTAGCTGCGGCCGGTGGAGTCGATCAGCACGGCAAACTGGTTGGAGCGCCCGGCGGCGGCGGCCTTGAAACCATCGCCAGCCTTGTACGACAGGCCAGTGGCGTCGATGTCATGGCCTTTGGCGCAGCGCACCCAGCCCTTCTCCGACAGCACCACGGTAACGGGCTCGGTCGGCATCAGGTCGTTTTCCGACAGTGCCTTGGCTTCGGCGCGCTCGACGATTGGCGAGCGGCGGTCGTCGCCATAGGTTTCGGCATCCTTGATCAGCTCGCTGCGCACCAGCTTGCGCAGTTTGGCCTCGCTGCCCAACAGGGCCTGCAACTTGGCTTGCTCTTTGAGCAGTTCGTCCTGCTCACCACGGATTTTCATCTCTTCCAGACGCGCCAGCTGCCGCAGGCGGGTCTCGAGAATGTATTCGGCCTGAATTTCGGTCAGGTCAAAACGGGCGATCAGCGCCTGCTTGGGGTGCTCCTCGGTACGAATGATGTGGATCACTTCGTCCAGGTTGAGGAAGGCGGTGAGCAAACCATCCAGCAGGTGCAGACGCTTCTCGACCTTGTCCAGGCGGTGCTGCAGGCGGCGGCGAACGGTTTGGGTACGGAACTCAAGCCACTCCACCAGTATCGCACGCAGGTTCTTCAACTGCGGCCGGCCATCAAGGCCGATGATATTGACGTTGACCCGGTAGCTGCTTTCAAGGTCGGTGGTGGCGAACAAGTGCTGCATCAACTCGTCGGCATCCACGCGGTTGGAGCGCGGAATGATGACGATACGGCACGGGTTCTCATGGTCCGACTCGTCCCGCAGGTCGGCGACCATCGGCAACTTCTTGGCTTGCATCTGCGCAGCGATCTGCTCCAGCACCTTGGCCCCGGAGACCTGGTGCGGCAGCGCGGTGACCACGATGTCGCCATCCTCGACGCGGTACACAGCGCGCATGCGGATCGAGCCACGGCCGCTTTCGTACATCTTGAGGATTTCAGCCCGCGGCGTGACGATTTCCGCCTCGGTCGGGTAGTCCGGCCCCTGGATGTGCTCACACAGCTGCTCGATGGTGGCCTTGGGCTCGTCGAGCAGGCGCACACAGGCGCTGGCCACTTCACGCAGATTGTGCGGCGGCACGTCGGTCGCCATGCCCACGGCAATACCCGTGGTGCCGTTGAGCAGGATATTGGGCAGGCGCGCCGGCAGCACGGCCGGCTCCTGCAAGGTACCGTCGAAGTTCGGCACCCAGTCCACGGTGCCCTGGCCGACTTCACTCAGCAGCACTTCTGCATAGCGCGACAAACGCGCCTCGGTGTAGCGCATGGCGGCAAACGACTTCGGATCGTCCGGCGCACCCCAGTTGCCCTGGCCGTCGACCAGTGTGTAGCGATAGCTGAATGGCTGCGCCATCAGCACCATGGCCTCGTAGCAGGCCGAGTCGCCGTGGGGGTGGAACTTGCCGAGCACGTCACCGACGGTACGCGCCGACTTCTTGTGCTTGGCATCGGCATCGAGCCCCAACTCGCTCATGGCATAGACGATGCGTCGTTGCACCGGCTTCAGGCCGTCGCCGATGTGCGGCAAGGCGCGGTCCATGATCACGTACATGGAGTAGTTGAGGTAGGCCTGTTCGGTGAAGTCAGCCAGCGAGCGGCGTTCTACGCCATCCAGGCTGAGTTCCAGTGAGTCGCTCATGCGGGCCTCGTCATTTCAGGTTCTGGCGCAACAGCATGGTGCCGCCGCGCTGGGTAAATTCAAGTTGTTTCAGGGCACTCATGCCCAGTAATACGGTTTGCCCATCCAGGCCCGGCACCACGGTGGCGCGCACATCCTGCAGGCGGATATCGCCCAGTTGCAGGTTGGCCAGGCGCGTGCGATAGCCCTCGGTGCGGCCGTTGGCGGTGCTGAGCAACACCGAACTGCCACGCTCGAGGTTCAGCTCGCGGGCCAGCGCCTCGGGGATCGCCACGTCGGTAGCGCCGGTGTCGAGCATGAAATGCACCACCTGGCCATTGATCGCACCATCCACCACGAAGTGACCCTGGCCGTTGCTCAGCAGGCGCACTTCGATAAAACCTTCGCCATGTTCGGACTGCACCTGGGTGTTGGGGTAGCGCTGGCTGTCTTCCCACTGGCCGAAAAAGCGCGTGGCAAGGAACATCGCCGCCGCCCAGGCGACGATCATAAGCACCCTGCCCGCACGCTTGCCCGGTGCCTGGCTCATGGCTTGGCGCTCCAGCCACCCTCGGGTGCGTCGAAGCGCCAGACGATCGGGCGGGTTTCACCATCGGCACGGTCGCCGTTGTTGTTGTCCAGGCCAATCCAGGCGCCCTTGGCATCGATCACCAGCGCCTCGGCCAGCCCGAACGGCTGGTCATAACGCCGCATGGGCTCCAGCGCCTCGGCGGCGAACGACCAGCAACGCTCGACCTTGCCGCTGTCGGCGTCACGCCGGCAAACCCGGTAGGCATTGCGTTCGAGGGTGAACAGCTTGCCCTCGAACAAGGCCAGGTCGGCAAAATCGCGCGACAGCGCACGGGCATTGGGCATTTGCGCCGGCTGCATCTCGACCCCGGCCTCGCTCAGCAGCACGCAACTGCGCCCACACGTCCACACCGATTGTTGACGCTCGATGGCTACCAGGCCACGCCGCTCACGCTCGGCGGCCAGCCACAGGCGATCGCCCGCCGGGTTGATCGCCAGGCCTTCGAACAAGGCATTGAAGTTCAGCAGCATGCCACTGGCGCGGGCCTGGCGAACCATGGCCGGGTCGATCTTCAACCAGTCCGGTTCGCCTTCCACGGGCAACTGCAACACGGCAGCATGGGCTTCACTGGCCAAGTAGAGGTTGCCCGCCTGGTCACAGGTGATGCCCTCGAAGTCCAGCTCGCCACCGCGTATGTACGCCGCCGCCCAATTACGTGATTTCAGGCCCCACGGCAAGCCGCTTTCCGGCGGCGGTGGCGGGGTGAACGTCAGTGGTTGCGCGCGCCAGGTCGAGCTTTGCTGATCGAAGCGGTAGATGCGGTCGTCGTCGCGGTCGGACACGCCCCACAGCCCGCCGCGGCACTGCGCCAAGCCAGACAGGTTGCCACCGCGCATGCCGTCGATCGGGTGCTCGGCAGTCAGTTTCAGCTCTGGCCAGTTGCCCGCCAGGCTCGGCAGGGCAACCAGTGCAAGGCAAGCGGCAAGAAGCTGCCGAATCAAACCATGACCTCGGCCAGGTTACCCTTGGTTTCCAGCCAGCTCTTGCGATCGCCAGCGCGCTTCTTGGCCAGTAGCTTGTCCATCAGCTCGCACGTAGCCTCGACGTCGTCCAGGGTCAGCTGCACCAGGCGTCGGGTGTTCGGGTCCATGGTGGTTTCACGCAGCTGTGGCGGGTTCATCTCGCCCAGGCCCTTGAAGCGAGTGACCTGCGGCTTGCCGCGTTTCTTCTCGGCCACCAGGCGGTCGAGGATGCCGTCACGCTCGGCCTCGTCGAGGGCGTAGTAGATTTCCTTGCCCAGGTCGATGCGGTACAGCGGCGGCATGGCCACGTACACATGCCCAGCCTCGACCAGCGCCCGGAAGTGCTGGACGAACAGCGCACACAGCAGGGTGGCGATGTGCAAGCCGTCGGAGTCGGCGTCAGCCAGGATGCAGATTTTGCCATAGCGCAGCTGCGCAAGGTCGGTGGCGCCCGGGTCGACGCCAATGGCCACGGCGATGTTGTGCACTTCCTGGCTGGCCAGGACTTCGCCACCGTCCACTTCCCAGGTGTTGAGGATCTTGCCGCGCAGCGGCAGGATCGCCTGGAACTCTTTGTCCCGCGCCTGCTTGGCCGAGCCACCTGCCGAGTCACCCTCGACCAGGAACAGCTCGGCCCGCATCGGGTCCTGGCCGGCGCAATCGGCCAGCTTGCCGGGCAATGCCGGGCCCTGGGTGATGCGCTTGCGCTCGACCTTCTTGCTCGCCTTCAGGCGGCGCCCGGCGTTGCTGATGGCCAGCTCGGCCAGCTGCATGCCCAGCTCGGGGTGGGCGTTCAGCCACAGGCTGAAGGCATCCTTGACCACGCCCGAAACGAACGCGGCCGCTTCGCGCGACGACAGGCGCTCCTTGGTCTGCCCCGAGAACTGCGGCTCCTGCATTTTCATCGAGAGCACGAAGGAAATGCGCTCCCAGATGTCCTCTGGCGCCAGCTTCACGCCACGCGGCAGCAAATTGCGGAATTCGCAGAACTCGCGCATGGCATCCAGCAGGCCCTGGCGCAGGCCGTTTACATGGGTGCCGCCCTGGGCCGTAGGGATCAGGTTGACATAGCTTTCCTGGATGCTGTCGCCCCCTTCCGGCAACCACAGCAAGGCCCAGTCTGCGGCTTCCTTGTTGCCCGCCAGGCTGCCGCAGAACGGCTCGTCAGGCAGGCGCTGGAACTCGCTGACCGAGTCGACCAGGTAGGAGCGCAAACCATCCTCGTAATGCCATTCGACCTTTTCGCCACTGGCCTTGTCCTCGAAGCTGACCAGCAAGCCCGGGCACAGCACGGCCTTGGCCTTGAGCACGTGCTTGAGGCGGCTGATGGAGAACTTGGGCGAGTCGAAGTACTTCGGGTCGGGGCTGAAGTAAACGCTGGTGCCGGTGTTGCGTTTGCCGACCGACCCGACCACTTCCAGCTCGCTGGCCTTGAAGCCATCGGCGAACGTCATCTGGTATTCGTTGCCGTCACGTTTGACACGCACGCGCACCTGGGTCGACAGGGCGTTGACCACCGAAATGCCCACACCGTGCAGGCCGCCAGAGAACTGGTAGTTCTTGTTGGAGAACTTGCCGCCAGCGTGCAGCTTGGTAAGGATCAGCTCGACCCCGGACACGCCCTCTTCCGGGTGGATGTCCACCGGCATGCCGCGACCATCGTCGCTGACTTCCAGCGAGTGGTCGGCGTGGAGGATGACCTGCACAGAGCGCGCGTGACCGGCAAGGGCTTCGTCGACGCTGTTGTCGATGACTTCCTGGGCCAGGTGGTTGGGGCGGCTGGTATCGGTGTACATGCCCGGCCGTTTGCGGACCGGGTCAAGGCCCGAGAGGACTTCGATGGCGTCTGCGTTATAGGCGCTAGCGCTGGGATTGGCCATAGGGTCTCTTCGTCAGTCTGGTGAATGCAAAAAAAGTCAAAATACAGAAAAGTCGAGCGCCGCATACTGCCCGCGGGCAATACCGGCGAAGGCCAGCAGGGCTGGCAAGTGCTCGGCAAAGCCCTGGAAGCTGTGGTCACCACCGGCCTGGATGCGCAGGGCACAGGCACGGTAATAGTGCTCGGCGTGGCGATAGTCCAGGGTTTCATCGGCGGTCTGCAGCCACACTTGATAGCGGCTGGCATCTACCGGGGCCGGTACTTCCAGCTCGGCCAGGGCCTGCACGTGATCGTGGGTCAGCTCCCAGGTTTCATCGGTGTAGTGGTTGCGCTGGGTACCCAGGTAGCCGTCGAAATGCTTGTGCGGGGTTACCGCCGGGTTGACCAGCAGGGCCTTGAGGCCATGCTGCTCGGCCAGCCAGGTGGCATAGTAGCCGCCGAGCGAACTGCCCACCAGTAATGGCGCGCCGAGTTCGGCGATGGCTGCCTCGAGCTGGGCGATAGCCTGGCGCGGGTGGTGGTGCAAGGCGGGCACGCGTAGCTGTGCCGACAGGCCCAGTTGCTGCATCACGGCTTCGAGCTGGCGCGCCTTGGTGGAAAGCGGCGAGCTGTTGAAGCCATGGATATAGAGGATGGAACCCGACATGCTGCCCCCGGAATCTGTGGCTTTGCGCCTGAAGATGCGGGCGCAGGGACGCGCAGTGTAGCGCGTTCGCCGGGTTTTGACGCAGTGTCACGGGTTTCGCAACAATTTCTTCACCATAGCCCGCTGCAACAGGGCACCCTGTAGGAGCGGCCTTGTGTCGCGAAAGGGGTGCGAAGCGCCCCCCCATAATTTCAGCTTCGCCGCAGATATTGCCGGGGCCGCTTTGCGGCCCTTTCGCGACACAAGGCCGCTCCTACAGTTAACTGCGCAACCCGCTTAATAACCGGGGCTGTCGAAGTCGAGCTTCACTTCAAAGTCCAGCGCCCGCTCTACTCCGGTCTCCAGCCGCCCGTCGGCATGCAGGCGCAGCCAACGGTACCCGGGCTGCTCTTCGCTCACCTTGAAGTCTTCGCTGCGAGCCGCGAACTGAATGCAGGTCGAAGGCGTAGCCAGCAAACGCCGACCATCGCGCACTTCATCCCATTCCTGGTGCACATGCCCCCACAGCAACCCCCGCACCTGTGGATAACCTTCAATGATGTCAAACAGCGCCCGAGCATTGCGCAAGCCGATCGGCGCGATCCAGGCGCAGCCGATATCCACCGGTTGATGGTGCAAGCACACCAGGCAATGCCGCTCGTCCGCCCCTTTCAGCGCGGCCTCCAACACTGCCAGCTGGTCACCCTCCAGCATGCCATGGGTGGCGCCATGCACCGCCGTGTTTAGCATGACAATGCGCCAGGCGCCGATATCGGTTACCGCCTGCACCAGCTCCGGCGCCACTTCGGCCATGACCCGGGCTTCATCATGGTTGCCCGGCAGCCAGCGGCTGGGTACGCCAAACGGCGCAGTCAGCTCACGAAAGGCCTCATAAGAGGCAACGCTGGCATCCTGGGACAAATCGCCCGTGCACAACAGCAGGTCGACAAGCGGTTGCTCGCGCCGTACCTGGGCTACTACGTGGCGCAGGCTGTCACGGGTCTTGAGGCCCAGCATGCTGCCGGCCGGGTCGGCAAAAAGATGGGCGTCGGTCAGTTGTACAACATGTACAGGGCGCGTCTGGTCTGGACGCATGTCAACGAACGCTTGCCAGTTCGTGGCCACAGGCCAGGCAGTGGCTCAGCCATTCACCCAGGAACAGGTTGAGCTGGGCCTTTTCGTCCGGCTGGTGCATGGCCTCGTTCGGATACGGGTAGATACTGCGCAGGCGCCGGGTGTGTTCGGCGCTGACCACTTCGGCCATGCGCGCATCGTGGTAGACCTGCACTTCCAGGTGCGGCACCGGCAGCCACGGCAGGCTGTGCTCCTGGCGCACATGCAAAGTGGTGGTGTATGGGCAGGCCAGCACTACATCCAGCACCAGCACGCCGAGCATCTGGTCGCCTTGGGTCATGCCGATGCGGCGCGAGCTCTGGGTGGTGCGCATGTCGGGCAACAGGCGCATCAGCCGGGCGTAGTTGGCCTCGCAGGCAGCCTGCAGCCCGACCAGGTCGACTCGATAACGCTCGCGCAGCAGGTTCACTTCCACATACCTCGTACTTCATCACGGTTCAGCGCCAGCCATTGCAGGCCGATGATGGTCGCCGCGTTGCAGATGCGCCCGTCGCGCACGGCCTGCAACGCGTCCTCGAACGACCATACGCGTACGCGAATGTCTTCGCCCTCTTCTTCCAGGCCATGCAGCCCCCCGGCGCCCTCGCTGGTGCAACGGCCAAGGAACAGGTGAACGTACTCGTCACTGCCGCCGGGCGACGGGAAGTAGCGGGTCATCGGCCACAGGGCGCTGAACGTCAGGCCGGCTTCCTCCTCGGCTTCGCGGTGGGCGACTTCTTCGGGTTGCTCATCCTTGTCGATCAGCCCGGCAACCATCTCGATCAGCCAGGGGTTGCCGACCTTGTCCAGTGCGCCCACGCGAAACTGCTCGATCAGCACGACTTCATCGCGCAACGGGTCGTAGGGCAGCACACACACTGCATCGTGGCGCACGAACAGTTCACGGCTGATCTCGCGGCCCATGCCCCCGGCAAACAGCTCGTGGCGCAGGTGCACCTTGTCGAGCTTGTAGAAGCCCTGGAAGCAGTTGGCCCGCTTGACGATCTCGACCGCCTTGGGCACCGAATTCAACGTGTCTGACATGGAAATCCTCGTTACCTCAATTACCGCATCGCGCCATCCTACTCTGCACGCTTTCGCGTTTCACCCCTTTCCGGCAACCGTTCGCACACTCGGGACAGCTCGCCTTCACTCTGTTAGCTTAGTGGCGAACTGAAGGCCGCGCAGACGGTCAAAGGCCGACTTTTCCCTGTTCTGCAAGGATCATCATGACACTTGTCAAACTGACTTCCGTGGCCGTGCTGGCACTCGCCCTGGGCGCTTGCCAGAGCCTGTTCACGCCCAACTACCGGGCCCCGCTCGAGGTCAAGCGCGACGCCTGGGAGCACGTGAAACCCGGCTGCAGCGAAAGCGACTGCCCGCTGGTGAACATCGACATGGTCCACTTCCCGGCCCTGCCCAAACTCGACGCCATCGTCGAAAAGCGCCTGCTGCAACTGACCGAAGACAATCAGCATGGCACCGCCCCAGGCACCTTGCAGGCCTACGAGCAGCAATTCCTGGCCAGTGCCGACAAACGTAACAGCAGCTATTTGCAAGCCAAGGTACGCGAGCAGCATGACGGGCTGGTGATCGTCGAGTTGTCCAGCTACCTGGACAGTGGTGGCGCCCACGGCATGCCGGGGCGTGGTTTCATCAACTATTCGCGCAAGCTGGACAAGGTGCTGACCCTGCAGGACATGCTGGTGCCCGGCCAGGAAGACACCTTCTGGAAAACCGTCGAGGAGTCTCACCGTGCCTGGCTGATGAGCGTGGGCATGGACAAGGACGCCGAGTTCGTCAAAACCTGGCCGTTCAAGAAATCGCCGCACATCGCCCTGACGTACGGCGCGGTGGTGGTCAAGTACGAGGTCTACGCCATCGCGCCCTATTCCATGGGCCACGTGGAACTGAAAATCCCGTACCCGCGCCTGAATGGCGTGCTCAAGCCTGAACTGTTTCCCGGCCGCGGCTAAGGCTTAGCAGCCCATGCAGTACACCTGCCAGCAGCAATGCTGGCAGGGTTGCACCCAGCTCCGGTGCATTGGCGGCAATCAAGTGATAGGCCGCCACCCCCGCAAACCAGGCCACCAGCGCCTGCCAGTGCAAGCCACCCACCTGTGCCGGCAGTTGACGACGGCGGATCACGTAGTGGTCCATCAGCACCACGCCGAACAGCGGCGCGAACACCGAGCCGATCAGCAACAGGAAGTTTTCGTACTGGGCCAGGGGTGCCAGCAGGGCGATGAGGGTGCACAGCACGCCGACGGCCAACGCCAGGTGCTCGACCTTCAGCGGCAACAGCACACCGGTGGATACGGCAGCCGAGTGGATGTCGGCAAAGGCCTTTTCCGACTCGTCCAGCAGAATGAGCAGCAGCGGGATACCCATGCCGGCGCCCGCCAGGGCCAGCAGCAGGGCGTTGACTTCACCACTGGCAGCAAAGGCCAGTGTGTAGGCCACGCCCAGGCTCATCAGCCAGGTGTTACCGATGAAGTAACCCACTACCGTGCCGCCGAACACATGCTTGCCATTGCGGGCGAAACGCGAGTAGTCGGCAATCAGCGGCAGCCACGACAGCGGCATGGCAATGGCGATATCAAAGCCGACCGCCAGCGACATCGAGCCGTCCCCGGCGCGGTTCCACAGCGCAGCCAGGTCGGCCTTGGCGAACAGGTTCCAGGTCAGCCAGATGCAGGCGCCCAGCAGCAACCAGATACCCCAGGCGCGCAGCACCTTGCGCACGAAGGCCAGTGGCCCGCTGACCGCCAGCAGGGTGGCCAGGGCGCCGAAGCACAGGGTCCAGAGCATCGGGCTGTTCCAGGCACTGTCCTCGCCGAACGCACGCGCGCCCAGCAGGCTGGCGGCATCGCGCATGACAATGATCTCGAACGCCCCCCAGCCCACCAGTTGCAGCAGGTTGAGCAGCGCCGGCAAACGTGCGCCGTGGCTGCCCAGGCTGAGTTTCAGGGTGCCCATGGCGGACAGGCCGGTGTCGCTGCCGATAACCCCGGCCGCCCCCAGCAACAGCACACCCACGCCGGTGCCCAGGGCGATGGCCAGCACCGCGCCGGCGAGACCAAGGCCTGGCGCGAGCATGGCGCCGACTTGCAGCACCATCAGGCCGATGCCGAGGGAAAACCACAGCGAGAAGAGATCGCGGGCGCCGAAGATGCGCTGGTGGGTGGGGACCGGGTGGTCGGGTGAGAACTGGCTGGGGGTGGTCATTGTTATGTTCGCCGGAAAAAGTAGGAGTTGCAGACTGCATCCTGTGGGAGCGGGCGTGCCCGCGAAGCAAGCACCGCGGTGCATGGCAAGGGCTTCGCCCTTGTTCGCGGGCACGCCCGCTCCCACAGAGAAAGAGGCTGCGGTTTAGACTTTGTGGTACAGCTGGCTGCCTTCCTGGCGGAACCGCTCGGCCTGCTCGCGCATGCCCTCTTCGACCGACACGTCCACCGTCTCGATCCTGGCGGCGTATTCACGCACTTCCTGGGTGATCTTCATCGAGCAGAACTTCGGCCCGCACATCGAGCAGAAGTGCGCGACCTTGGCCGATTCCTTCGGCAGGGTCTCGTCGTGGAAGGCACGCGCTGTGTCCGGGTCCAGACCAAGGTTGAACTGGTCTTCCCAACGGAACTCGAAGCGTGCCTTGGACAAGGCGTTGTCACGGATCTGCGCGCCCGGGTGGCCCTTGGCAAGGTCGGCGGCATGTGCGGCGATCTTGTAGGTGATGATGCCGGTTTTCACGTCGTCCTTGTTCGGCAGGCCCAGGTGCTCCTTGGGCGTGACGTAGCAGAGCATGGCGCAACCGAACCAGCCGATCATCGCCGCACCAATACCCGAAGTGATGTGGTCGTAGCCCGGGGCAATGTCGGTGGTCAGCGGGCCGAGGGTGTAGAACGGCGCCTCGTCGCAGCACTCCAGCTGCTTGTCCATGTTCTCCTTGATCAACTGCATGGGCACGTGGCCCGGGCCTTCGATCATGCACTGCACGTCGTGCTTCCAGGCAATCTTGGTCAGCTCGCCGAGGGTTTCCAGCTCACCGAACTGCGCGGCGTCGTTGGCGTCGGCAATCGAGCCAGGGCGCAGGCCGTCGCCCAGCGAGAAGCTGACGTCGTAGGCCTTCATGATTTCGCAGATTTCGTCGAAGTGGGTGTACAGGAAGTTTTCCTTGTGGTGCGCCAGGCACCACTTGGCCATGATCGAGCCACCACGGCTGACGATGCCGGTAACGCGCTTGGCGGTCAGCGGCACATAGCGCAGCAGCACACCGGCGTGGATGGTGAAGTAGTCCACGCCTTGCTCGGCCTGCTCGATCAGGGTGTCGCGGAACAGCTCCCAGGTCAGGTCTTCGGCCACGCCGTTGACCTTCTCCAGTGCCTGGTAGATCGGCACGGTACCGATCGGCACCGGCGAGTTGCGAATGATCCACTCACGGGTTTCGTGAATGTGCTTGCCGGTCGACAGGTCCATGACCGTGTCCGAGCCCCAGCGGATGCCCCAGGTCAGCTTGGCCACTTCTTCCTCGATCGAGGAGCCCAGGGCGCTGTTGCCGATGTTGCCGTTGATCTTCACCAGGAAATTGCGGCCGATGATCATCGGCTCCACTTCCGGGTGGTTGATGTTGGCCGGAATGATCGCGCGGCCGCGGGCGACTTCCTCGCGGACGAATTCGGGGGTGATTTCTTTCGGAATATTGGCGCCGAAGCTGTGGCCGGCGTGCTGCTCCTTGAGCAGGCCTGCGGCGCGGGCCTCCTGCAGCTTCATGTTTTCGCGGATGGCCACGTATTCCATCTCTGCGGTGATGATGCCCTGGCGGGCATAGTGCATCTGCGAGACGTTGGCGCCAGCCTTGGCCCGACGCGGGTTGCGCACGTGGGCGAAGCGCAGCTTGGCCAGCTCGGCATCGTTCAGGCGCTGCTGGCCGAAGTCGGAGCTCAGGCCGTCGAGGCGCTCGGTGTCACCACGCGCTTCGATCCAGGCCGAGCGCACATCGCCCAGGCCTTTGCGTACGTCGATGATCACGTTGGGGTCGGTGTACGGGCCGGAGGTGTCGTAGACCAATACCGGGGCGTTGGTTTCGCCACCAAAATCGGTAGGGGTATCGTCCAGGCTGATTTCGCGCATGGGTACGCGGATGTCCGGACGCGAGCCTTCGACATAGATCTTGCGCGAACGGCGGAACGGTTGCACGGACTGCTGATCGACTTGTGCCGATTCGCTGAGGTTGATCGCTTTTTCTTGTTTGGTCATCACAGGCTCTCCAGACGGCTTCCTAGCAGTGGAATGTCGGGGGAGAACCTGAAAGACGCGGACGCACCCCTTGACGGGTGCAGTGCCGGATATGGGGGTGCCTGAAGCTGCATGCAGCTGCGACATTCCCGGACCTGGCACAAGAGGCTCCCCGGGAAGGCGAGCAATCTTGTTCCCTACGCAGGCGCTAACCTGATCAGGTTCAACGGGATCCGCACCTCTGCGATCTCAGCCTTTGCTTCAAGGCACCCCGACAAGAACATGCGCAGTCTAAGCTGGAGTGGTCGGCAAAGCCAAGCGGGTAAATGCGCGATTGATGAAAGGCACACCAGGCGATTGTTGCCGGGGGCGCATGGCACTACACTGGCCCGTCGCTCGATACTCAACAGTTCAGTAATTACTTTCGTACAAGGATTGCCTCTATGCTGCGCAAACTCTCACTGGCGATAGCCGTGTCTTGTGCGTCCAACGGAGTGGTCTGGGCAGCGGACATGCCCCCAACAGTGAAAACCGACCTGGTCAGCGTCTATCAGGAGGCGGTGGACAACAACGCCGACCTGGCGGCTGCCCGCGCCGATTATGGCGCCCGCCGCGAAGTGGTACCCCAGGCCCGCGCCGGGCTGTTGCCCAACCTGTCGGCTGGCGCCGAAATGATGAACACCCGCACCAAGCTCGACGAGCCCTCCATCACCTCCAACCGCAGCGGTAACTCATGGAGCGCGACCCTGGCCCAGCCAATCTTCCGCGCTGACCGATGGTTCCAGTTGCAGGCAGCCGAGGCAGTCAACGAGCAGGCCGCGCTGGAGCTGTCGGCCACTGAACAGAACCTGATCCTGCAGACTGCACAGAACTACTTCGCCGTGCTGCGCGCCCAGGACAACCTGGCCGCTACCAAGGCCGAAGAAGCGGCGTTCAAGCGCCAGCTGGACCAGTCCAACGAGCGTTTCGATGTGGGCCTGTCGGACAAGACCGACGTGCTGCAATCCCAGGCCAGCTACGACACGGCCCGGGCCAACCGGATCATTGCCGAGCGCCAGGTGCAGGACGCCTTTGAAGCGCTGGTCACCCTGACCAACCGTGAGTACACCTCGATTCAAGGCGTGGTGCATACCCTGCCCGTGCAGGTGCCTACCCCCAACGACGCCAAGGCCTGGGTCGAAACCGCCGGGCGCCAGAACCTCAACCTGCTGGCCACCAACTATTCGGTTTCTGCCGCCGAAGAAACCCTGCGCCAGCGCAAGGCCGGTCATGCCCCGACCCTGGATGCAGTGGCCAAGTACCAGAAGGGGGACAACGACAGCCTCGGCTTTACCAACCCTTCGCAATTGGGCGTGCGCTACAGCGGCGATGTCGAACAGACCAGCGTTGGCCTGCAACTGAACATTCCGATCTACAGCGGCGGGCTGACCAGCTCGCAGGTACGTGAGGCCTACCAGCGCCTGAGCCAGAGCGAACAACAGCGCGAAAGCCTGCGCCGCCAGGTGGTGGAAAACACCCGCAACCTGCACCGCGCGGTGAACACCGACGTGGAACAGGTACAGGCACGCAAGCAGTCGATCATCTCCAACCAGAGTGCGCTGGAGGCCACTGAAATCGGCTACCAGGTCGGTACCCGTAACATCGTTGACGTGCTTGATGCCCAGCGCCAGCTGTACACCTCGGTGAGGGATTACAACAACAGCCGCTATGACTACATCCTCGACAACCTGAGCCTGAAGCAGGCGGCAGGGACCTTGAGCCCGCAGGACCTGACGGACCTCAAGCGTTACCTCAAGCCGGACTACAACCCGGACAAGGACTTCCTGCCGCCGGATTTGGCTGCTGCTGCCGCCAAGAACTTTGAGCGTAGGCCCTGAGATAGGTTTTGGCTTCTTCGCGGGCTCGCCCGCTCCCACAGGGATTGCGCAGCCCTCGAACCCTGCATCAATCCTGTGGGAGCGGGCGAGCCCGCGAAGAAGCCAACGCAACTATCAGCGGATTAGCGCAGCCAGGCCATCGAGCAAGCGCTGCAACGCCCCCTGATTGGCCCGCATCACCGCCCTGCCCGCCTCGCCCATGCGCTGCGCATCCTGCGGCAACTCGACCAACCGCCGCACTTCCCCGGCCAGCCCGTCGGCATCGTCCACCTGCTGCAACGCCCCCGCATCACGCAACATTGCGCTGATTTCGAGGAAGTTGAACACATGCGGCCCCATGATCACCGGCAGCGCCAGCGCCGCCGGCTCCAGCGGGTTGTGACCACCGGTTGCCACCAGGCTGCCGCCGACAAAGGCAATGTCGGCCAAGGCGTAAAGGAACAGCAACTCGCCCATGGTGTCGCCAAGCAGTACCTGCGTCTGCGCATCAACAGGGGCGCCAGCAGAGCGGCGCACGGTCGTGAACTGTTCGCTGCAAAGCGCATGCACCGCGTTGAAGCGTTCGGGGTGGCGCGGTACCAGGATCAGCAAGGCATCACCATGCACCTGCAACAACTGCCGGTGCGCCTGCAGGATCAACGCGTCCTCACCTTCATGGGTGCTGGCCGCAATCCACACCGGGCGCTGCTGCGCCCCCCACTGCGCACGCAATGCCTTGGCACGGGGTAGCAGTTGCTCATCGATCTTCAGGTCGAACTTGATCGAACCGGTGACTTGCACGCACTCAGGACGCGCCCCCAGATCGCGGAAGCGCTGCGCCTCGGTTTGCGTTTGCACGGCAATCAGGCTCATCTCTGCCAGCATCGGCCGGGTCAGCTTGGCAAAACGCCCATAACCACGGGCCGAGCGCTCGGACAATCGCGCATTGGCCAGCGCCACCGGAATACCGCGCTTGGCACACTGGTGGATGTGATTGGGCCACAGCTCGGTTTCCATGATGATCCCCAGCTTGGGCTGCACATGGTCTAGAAAACGCCCAGCGGCCCATGGCAGGTCATAAGGCAGGTAGCAATGCTGCACACGTGGTTCGTCGGCGAACATGGCGCGAATGCGCTCGGCACCGGTCGGCGTCATGCAGGTAAGCGTGATCGGCAATTGCGGGTAGGCCTTGAGCAAGGCCCGCACCATTGGCGCGGCGGCGATGCTCTCGCCCACAGACACCGCATGCACCCAGATGCCACCTTGGCGCATGACTGGCAGCTTGAACGCAAAGCGCTCGCCGATACGCTGGCCATAGGCCGGCGCCTTGCGCGCGCGCAGGTACAGGCGCAGCGCAACCAGCGGCAGGCCCAGGTGAAACAGCAAGGTATAGAGAGTTCTGTTCATGGCGGCGGAGTTTACCCGATCGCACGCAGGTGCACTGCAAAGCGCTCGGCCAGCCACTGCGCAGCAGGCCCCAGGGGTTCGTCGCGGCGCCAGGCCAGTTCCGCCACCAACGCCGGTGGCCGCCACTCGCTGTCCAGTTCGACCATATGCGCCTGGTAAGTCGGATACTGCACCACGTGCCGCGGCAACCAGGCCCAGCCCAGGCCGCGCATCAGCAACTCGGCCATGGCGTAGAAGCTGTCGGCACGCCACACCTGCGGGCTGACCGCCTCGCCGCCGGGGTAGCCGCTTTGCTGCGGGGTGATGAGCAGTTGCCGGTGACGTGCCAGTTGCTGCAGGGTGACCCGCCTTTCGCCGGCCAGCGGGTGGCCGACTGCGCACACCGTAACCATTTCCACGCTGCCCAGGGCGCGCCGCTCCAGCGATGCCGGCATGCTTTCGTGGTGGAAGAACAGGCCCAGGTCGGCGCGCCGCTCCACCAGCTTGCGCGCCACATCCCCTTGAGCGCCACTGGCCAGTTGCACTTGCAGAAATGGAAAGCGACTGGCCAGTTCGTCCAGGCTGTCGATCACTGGCTGGTAAGGCATGGCTTCGTCCTGGGCCACCCGCAGCAAGGCCTCTTGCCCGCGCATCAGTGCCAGGGCGCGGCCATTCAGGCGCTCGCACTGGCGCAGCAGCTCACGGGCGTCCTCCAGCAACGCACTACCGTTTTCGGTCAGCTTGGGTTGCCGGCCACTGCTGCGCTCGAACAAGGTGACACCCAAGTCAGTTTCCAGCATGGCAATTGCGCTGCTGATAGCCGACTGCGCCTTGTGCTGCTCACGTGCCACGGCGGAGAACGAGCGCAGTTCAGCGACACGCAGGAAAGTACGCAGCTGTTCCAGATTCCACTGCTCGGCCATCGACCTATCTCCCTTATTGATAGGTAATGACTTTACCCCATCTACGTAACGTCTAGAATGCCCGACCAGTTACCGGAGAATCCCGCCATGAATGCCTACACCTACCTCGCCATCGCCATCTGCGCCGAAGTGATCGCCACCGCCTCGATGAAAGCGGTGAAAGGCCTGAGCACGCCTTTGCCGTTGCTGCTGATGGTCGTTGGCTATGGGATCGCGTTCTGGATGCTGACCCTGGTGGTACGCAGCATTCCCGTGGGGATCGCCTATGCAATCTGGTCGGGGCTGGGGATTGTGCTGATCAGTGTGGCGGCGCTGGTGATCTACGGGCAGAAGCTGGATGTGCCGGCGATGCTGGGCATGGCCATGATCGTGGGCGGGGTGGTGGTGATTCAACTGTTTTCGAAGACGGCTGGGCATTGATGTTGGCCTCTGGATCTTGGGGCCGCTTTGCGGCCCATCGCGACGCAAGGCCGCTCCCACAGGGAACCGCGTAGGCTTCAGGATTTGCACGTTTCCTGTGGGAGCGGCCTTGTGTCGCGATGGGCTGCATAGCAGCCCCCTTTTGCCCGACCCTGTATACTTGCCAGCTGTCCCAGTCTTCGAGGTACCGCCATGCCATCTGCCATTTCCACTGACGTGCTGATCGTCGGCGCCGGGGTCGCAGGCCTCTGGCTCAATGCACGCCTGCGCCGCATGGGGTATTCGACAGTGCTGGTGGAGCGCGCCAGCCTTGGCGGTGAGCAGACCATCAAGTCCCAGGGCATTATCCATGGCGGCACCAAATACGCCCTGCACGGTGCGCTGACCGGCGCCTCGGAAGCCATTGCCGACATGCCGCGCCGCTGGCGCGAAGCCTTGAGCGGCAGCGGCGAGCTGGATCTTGCCGGCACCCGCCTGCTATCCGATGCCCACTACCTGTGGTCGCCCGGCACCCTGGCCGGCAACCTCACCAGCTTCTTCGCCAGCAAGGCCGTGCGTGGCCGGGTCGACCAGGTGAAGGGCGAGCAACTGCCGCCGGCCCTGCAAGACCGTGCCTTCAAGGGCAAGGTCTACCGCCTGGCCGAGCTGGTCATCGACGTGCCCACCTTGCTGGCCAACCTGGCTGAACTGGCAGGCGACAGCCTGCTGGCCGGGGAACGCATCGAGCCGCTGCGCGAAAATGACGAACTGGTCGGCCTGCGCGTCGATGGCCGCGACATCCGTGCCCAGCGCGTCGTGCTTAGCGCTGGCGCTGGCACCGAGGGCCTGCTGCACGCCCTGGGCCTGAACCAGCCAGCCATGCAAACACGGCCGCTGCACATGGTCATGGCCAAGGGCGCCAACCTCAAACCACTGTATGCCCACTGCCTGGGCGGCGGGCCCAAGCCGCGGGTGACCGTCACTACCCACCCGGCCGCCGATGGCCAATGGGTCTGGTATCTGGGTGGCGACCTGGCCGAAGCCGATGGCGTCGCCCGCGAGCCGGCCGCGCAGATTGCCGCAGCACAAAAGGAAATCGCCAGCCTGCTGCCATGGGTCGACCAAAGCCAGGTGCGCTGGGCCACCCTGCGGGTGGACCGCGCTGAACCTGCACAATCAGGCCTGGTGCGCCCGGACAACGCCTTCCTTGCCGACCAGGATCGCTTGCTGGTCGGCTGGCCAACCAAGCTGGCGCTGGCGCCAGACTTCAGCGACCGGGTCATCAGCCACCTGGAGCGCGACGGTATTCGCCCACAGGCCCAAGCCGACCTGGCTGGCCTGCCACGCCCGCCACTTGGCGTGCCGGCCTGGGAGCAACTGCTGCCATGAGCCTGCCTACCCTGCATGACTTCCACCGCCCGTTGGGCAGCACCGGTTTCAAGGTTTCACCGCTGGGCCTGGGCACGGTCAAGCTGGGTCGCGACCAAGGTGTGAAGTACCCCACCGGCTTTACCATCCCCGGCGACGACGAAGCCCGCCTGCTACTGGCCCAGGCCCGCGAGCTGGGCATCAACCTCATCGACACCGCTCCGGCCTATGGCCGCAGCGAAGAACGCCTCGGCCCGTTGCTGCGCGGCCAACGTGATGAGTGGGTAATCGTCAGCAAGGTCGGTGAGGAATTCGACAACGGCCAGTCGCACTTCGACTTCACTGCCGCCCACACCCGCCGCTCGGTGGAGCGCAGCCTGCGCCGCCTGGAAACCGACCGCATCGAACTGGTGCTGGTGCATTCCGACGGCAACGACCTGGCGATTCTTGAGCAGCAGGAGGTCTACCAGACCCTGGCGGCGCTGAAGCAGGAGGGCAAGATCCTCGGCTTCGGCCTGTCTGGCAAGACCGTGGCCGGCGGCCTGAAGGCACTGGAGCAGGGCGACTGCGCCATGGTCACCTACAACCTCAACGAGCAGGCAGAACGCCCGGTGCTGGACTACGCTGCCGAACATGGCAAGGCCATCCTGGTAAAGAAGGCCCTGGCCAGTGGGCATGTCTGCCTGGCACCGGGCGTTGACCCTGTGCAAGCCAGCTTCGAGCTGTTGTTCGCCCACCCGGGCGTCAGCAGTGCTATCGTCGGCACCATCAACCCGCTGCACCTGGCCCACAACGTGGCCACCGTCGCCCGTATTTTGGGCCAGCACTGAGTTGCCCCCGGCCCAAGGGCCAGGCGAATGACCCGACGCAAGGAGGAGCCTCGTGGCGCGAACGCTGATCCGCAAGAACCCGAGCAACTTCAAGACACTGCCACTGCATGTTGAAGCCACCCCCGAAGGGCTGATCTACCAGAGCATCGGCATGCCGCTGAACTTTGCCCAGACCCAGCAGCGGCGCAAGGCTATCCAGCTGCCCGACACGCAGCGCTTCGTGGTCGAACTGGCCAACCTGGGTGTGTCGGTGCGCCTTACCCTGCATTGGCAGAACCGCGATTACTGGGTACTGGTACGCCAGCGCCGGCAAGACCGCGGCGATGTGGTGCTGAAACTGATTTCCGGCTATGTACCTGCTCAGGAACTGAACCTGCCGTTGCACACGGCGGTACAGGAAGTGGCTGAGGAATGCCTGCTGGAAACCCCGGAAGGCTGGCTGGGCGGGCGTTTCAACGATACCTGGCTGCCCGTACCCTACGCCGCAGCCTTGCACTATCGCGAAACACCGCACTTCTTGCTGGCTCCGGAATCCGGCGCTGCCCGGCCCGTACACTGCGGTAACCTGATGCTGCTGGAGCGGCCGAGGGCCTATGTGCACCTGCCCACCGCTTCGCTACAGCTGATCTACGACATGCGCCTGCAGGTACCCCGGGAAGTCAAGAAACTCAGCCTGTTCCACGTTGACGAGCGGCTGGAGGGCGGCCAGCTGGTGGCGCGGCTCAACCGCAAACGGCCGGACCTGTACCTGATGCCGCTGAAGGACGGCCAGCCGCTGGCTGAGCTGTACACGCTGAAGAAGGATGAGCTGGTGCCGGCAAGTACGCGCGGGCTGTACCTGGCAGAAAGCTTTGCCCGGCAGGAAGGCTGGGTAGTGACGGATGAGCGGGTGCGCTGGAGGGACTGGGTGAAGCAGCAGGGGCTGGTGGAGAGCAAGCCGGTGCAGGCGTCGCACCTGCAGCGGTTTAGTGACAAGGCACGGCAGTTGCTGGAGCGGGCCCGTACCTCACTTCACAAATAAGATTCTGAAACCTGCGTGGTCCCTGTAGGAGCGGCCTTGTGTCGCGAAAGGGCTGCGCAGCAGCCCCAGGATTCCACCGCCAATGCACAAATAGCTGGGGCTGCTGTGCAGCCCTTTCGCGACACAAGGCCGCTCCTACACGGACCAGTGAAAGAGCGGCGCTCGATCAGTTCTTGCGAATTTTCTCGACAATGGCGGTAGTCGAGCTGTTCTCGACCAGCCCCAGCACCTTCACGGTGCCGCCATAGGCCTTGACGATGTCGGCCCCCACCACCTGGTCAATGCCATAGTCGCCACCCTTGACCAGCACATCCGGTTTCACCTGACTCAGCAGGTTTTCCGGCGTGCCCTCAGGGAAGCTGATGACCCAATCCACCGCACCCAGCCCGGCCAGTACCGCCATGCGCCGGTCAACGCTGTTGATCGGCCGGCCCGGCCCTTTCAAGCGGCTGACCGAGGCGTCGTCGTTGACCGCGACGATCAGGCGATCGCCTTGAGCCCGCGCTTGTTCCAGATAGGTGACATGCCCGGCGTGCAGGATGTCGAAGCAGCCGTTGGTGAAGACGATTTTCTCTTTGTGCGCCCGCGCATCATCGATGGCCAGCAGCAGTTGCTCCAGGCCCAGCACGCCGCGCTCGGAGCCTTCTTCACGCTGGATGGCACGGCGCAGTTCGGGGGCGCTGATAGCCGCCGTACCCAGCTTGCCGACCACGATGCCTGCAGCCAGGTTGGCCAAGGCAACCGCGTGCGGCAGGTCCTCGCCAGCCGCAATGGCCGCCGCGAGGGTGGAGATGACGGTATCACCGGCACCGGTCACATCGAACACTTCACGCGCCCGCGCCGGCAGGTGCAACGCAGGCTGGCCGGTGCGCAGCAGGGTCATGCCGTGCTCGCCGCGGGTTACCAGCAAGGCGCCCAGGTCCAGGTCTTGCAGTAGCTGAACGCCTTTGGCAACCAGGTCAGCCTCATCGGCACAACGGCCAACGATGGTCTCGAACTCGCTGAGATTCGGGGTGATCAGGCTGGCACCGCGGTAGATGGAAAAGTCCTTGCCCTTGGGGTCGGCCAGCACCGGAATGCCCTTGGCCCGCGCCGCCTGGATCAGGCTCTGGTGGTTTTTCAGTGCGCCTTTGCCGTAGTCAGACAGGACCAGCACCTTGACGCCTTCCAGCAGGCTGTCGACTTCCGCGCCCAGCGACAGCGGGTCGGTGGCGAACGGCTCTTCGAAATCGATACGCAGCAGCTGCTGGTGACGGCTCATGACCCGCAGCTTGACGATGGTCGGCTGGTGCGCGATGCGCTGGAACACCGAGCGCACGCCAGCAGCCTGCAGGCTGTTGGCGAGGCTGTCGGCGGCCTCATCCTGGCCGGTGACACCGATCAATGAAGCCGGTGCGCCCAGGGCGGCGATGTTCAAGGCAACGTTGGCCGCGCCGCCGGGGCGATCCTCGATCTGATCGACCTTCACCACCGGCACTGGCGCTTCAGGCGAGATACGCGAAGTACCGCCATGCCAGTAGCGGTCGAGCATGACATCGCCGACCACCAGTACCGGGGCTTGATCGAAACGCGGCATGGACAACTTCATGGGCAACCCATATGGAAATAATGAACAGGGGCAGGATATTAGCACAGGGGAAGCGACGGCTTTATGGCCAGATCACCCCCGGAAAATTCCCGTGACAATCGGGGCCGCAACGGCCCCGATCAGGTAGGGTCAGGTGATATCGGCCTTGGCCGGCTCATCCAGCCCCATGGCATGCAGGCGGGCATAATGGCCATTGGCCGCGAGCAGCTCGGCATGGGTACCGCGCTCGACCAGGCGGCCCTGGTCCATGACCAGGATCTGGTCGGCCTTTTCGATGGTCGACAGGCGGTGGGCGATCACCAGCGTGGTGCGGCCCTGCATTACATGGTCCAGGGCCGCCTGGATGTGCCGCTCGGACTCGGTATCCAGCGCCGAGGTGGCTTCGTCGAGGATCAGCAGCGGCGCATTCTTCAGCAACGCCCGGGCGATTGCCAGGCGCTGGCGCTGGCCACCGGAGAGCAGCACGCCGTTTTCACCCACATCGGTATCAAAGCCTTTCGGCAACCGGTCGACAAACTCCTTGGCATAGGCATCGGCCGCAGCGGCCTCGATGTCGGCGCGCGGGGCGCCGGCCAGGTCGCCATAGGCGATGTTGTTGGCCACGGTGTCGTTGAACAGGGTGACGTGCTGGGTCACCTGGGAAACGTGGCGGCGCAAGTTGCGCAGGCGGTAATTCTCGATTTCCACGCCATCCAGCAGGATCTGCCCTCGATCGTGGTGGTAGAAGCGCGGGATCAGCGCCGCCAGCGTCGACTTGCCGCTGCCGGAGCGGCCGACCAGGGCGATCATCTGCCCGGGCTCGGCGACAAAGCTGATATCGCTCAGCACTTCACGCTCGGTCCCCGGGTAGGTGAAGCTCAGGTTGCGCACTTCGAGGCGCCCTTGCACCCGCTCCTTCTCGACGGTGCCGGTGTCCACTTCGGGCTCTTCGTCCAGCTGCTCGAAGATGCTCTCGGCACCTGCCAGGCCCTTCTGGATCGTGGAGCTGACTTCCGAAAGCTGACGAATCGGCTTGGGCAACAGGCCGGCAGCAGTGATGTAGGCCACCAGGTCGCCAGCGGTGGACTCACCGCGCAGGAACAGTACCAGGAACATCAGTGCGGCCATGGCGCTGTAGATCACCAATTGCAGCATTGGCGTATACAGCGAGCCGGTCTTGGTCATGCGCAGCTGTTTGTCGGTGTTGCTCTGGCTGGCCTTGCTGAAGCGCTGCTCCTCGTAGGCTTCGCCACCAAAGCTGCGCACCACGCGGTAGCCCTGGATGGTTTCCGAGGCGACGTGGGTCACGTCGCCCATGGCCACCTGTATCTTCTTGCTCTGCTTGCGGAATTTCTTGCTGGCCACGCTCACCATCACCGCGATCACCGGCAGGATGGCAACCATCACCAGGGTCAGGTGCCAGTTCATCCACAGCAGGTAGGCGAACAGGAACACCACGGTCAGGCCTTCGCGGATCACTACCTTGATGGCGTCGGTCGCAGCGCCGGTAACCATGGTCACGTTGAAGGTGATGCGCGAAATCAGGTGCCCGGAGTTGTGGTTGTCGAAGTAGCGGTTAGGCAGCACCAGCAGCTTGTTGAACAACTCCACACGCAGGTCATGCACCAGGCACAAGGACACCTTGGCCAGGAAGTAGTTGCCAAGGAACGAACCCAGGCCCTGCCACGCCGCAATCAGGATGATCAGCAGCGGTACCGCCTGCAGCAGTTGCAGGTCGCGCAGGTAGGGCACGTTGGGGAACAACACCGCTTCGGGGTTGCTCAGCCCATCGACGAAATACTTGAGAATGCCGGCCAGCATCGGCTGGGTCGAGGCAAAGATCACAAAACCGACAATGCTCAGCAGGAAAATGCCGACATAGGGTTTCACATAGCCCAGCAGCCGGAAGTAGATCTTCAGGCTGGAGGTGTGCTCCGCCGGTCGCGGTGTTTCGGCCATTATCGAGCTCGCTGTTCAGGTTGAACCGGAAATTTTACCACAGGCGCCATTTTCGGCACGCCCCCATGGCAGCATCATGGCAAGGCCCACAGGTAGCCAGCTAATGAACCACTCGGCACGCGGCGTGCCGGTGAGGCTGGCGGCATCGAACTGCATGGCCAGGGTCGAGTACACCCAGAAGCCCAGCAGGATCTTGCCGAACAGCGTACCGCGTGCGCGAATGATTTCACCCAAGGTGTAGAGCCACACCATTACCCACAGGAACATGCCGGGCAGGCCCATTTCCACGGCGACATGAGTGAACATGTTGTGGGTATGGTCGAAGTGCTTGCCGACGGCGCTCACTTCGTAGCTTGCTCCCAGCCCCAGGCCGGTCCAGGGGTGCGCGGCAATCATGTCGACCACGGCATGGAAGATTTCCGGCCGATACGATGAGCCACGCTTGGCGATCAGGTCGTACACTGCATAGAAAGCCAGCCCGGTAGTGATGGCCGCCAGGATGGCAAACACCTGGCTATGGCGGTCACGGAACCACAGCGGCGCCATGATGACAGTGAGCACCAGCGCAAGGAGCGCGCCGCGGCTCTGGCTGAGCATGGCGAATGCCCCCAGACAGGCCAGTGCCAGCAGCCACAACAGCTGCAGGCCACGCGGCCGGGGCGGCTCGTAAAGCAGGAACAGTACCGCTGCACCGATGACGTATGCCCCCAGGATCGGGTGCGATATCTCGCCGATGCCTTGGAGCCGGGTCAGCAACGGCATGCCTTGCACGCCATAGAAACGGATGACTGAAACCAGCGCGGCAATAGCCAGCAATGCGCTACCAAGCAGTAGCAACTGGCGAATCCTTGCATGGCCAAGCTGGGCCAACAGCGGGAACGCCAACAGGAACACCAGGATGTAGACCAGGCGCTTGATCTCACGCCCCGGGTCTTCGGCGGGCGACCAGGCCAGGCTCAGCCCGCTCCAACCCAACAACAGCAGCAGGCTTATCCACAGCGCCGGCTGTCGCTTCCAGGCTTGCACCAGCACCTCGCGGGCAGACCACGCCAGAACCAGCGTTGGCAGCCACAGGAACAACACCAGCCCCTGCTGATAAACCTTGTTGCTGGGCGCCAGGGCAATCGCTGCCAGGAACCAGACCAGACCCACCCCTAACCAGGCCCGTGCCCAGTTTTTTTGATACAACATCCTTTCCCCCGATGAATCAAAGACACCATCCATGGTGCTACAGCATTATTTTCGGCATTATTGCCGGTCATTTTGCTCGCCAGACGACAAGGCTCTATTCATGCAATGCTCCCGGCTCACCCAGGTCGACTTCGATCAGCTGACACAAGGCGCACAGGTGCTTGAGGCAGACAGCCATGGCGCCAAAGTCTACCTGCTCAAGGATGGTAATTTCCTCAAGGTTTTTCGTAGGAAGCGGCTGATTTCATCTGCCTTGTTGCGCCCGTACTCGCAACGCTTCGTCGATAACGCCGCGCGCCTTGCGCAGTTGGGCATCCCCACGCTCGAAGTGATCAGCCAGCACAAGCTCGACTTGCCTGGCCGCACCGCCGTGCTGTATCGGCCGCTGCCAGGGCGCACGCTGCTGCAAATGTCGCGCGATGAGGGCTTCAGCTGGGACACCTTCCTCCCGCAACTGACCGAGCTGGTCCGCCAGTTGCACCGCAGCGGGGTGTACTTCCGCTCGTTGCACCTGGGCAATGTGGTGGTCACCCCTGACCAGCGCCTGGGCCTGATCGATGTGGCCGACATGCGCTTCCTGCGCCCGCCGTTGTCGGCGCGCATGATTCGTCGCAATGTGCAGCACATGGTGCGCTATATCGAACGGGAGAACCTGGGCGACCGGTTCCCCCTTGCTGACTTCGAGGCAGCCCTGCTGGCACGCTGAGTCTCAGCTGCGCAGCAGGCTCTGCGAGCCGTTGCAGAACGCTTGCCAGGCCTGCTCCGGTGCCAGCGCCTGGCGTTGTTTCGCTGCTACCGCCGAGGCGCTGAGCGCCGTGCAGCGCTCGATCGCCTCGGCCCAGGCGCCCTCGTCGGCAATCGGCAGGTAGCCACCGGTTTCACGCAACTGCTCGCGGAACACTTGCAGGTCGCTGCACACCACCGGCACATCGGCCATTACCGCCTCCTGCACCACCAGCCCCAGGCCTTCGGAACGCGAAGGCACCAGCAGCCAGTCGAACGCGCGATACAACTGCTGCAGGTCATCACGGTGACCGCACAGGTGAACACGACCGGCCAGGCCCAGTGCAGCAATACGCTCCTGCAGCGCGACATGCTGCGGCCCCTCGCCAATAATCGCCAGTTGCAGGCCCGGTTGCCGGGCACTGGCCCTGGCGAAGGCATCGATCAGCATCTCGAAACCTTTGCTCTCTACCAGGCGCCCTACCGCACCCAACATCAACCCGGCAGGCTGTGGCAGGTGCAGGGCCTGCCGGGCCTTGTCACGGCTCAGCAAAGGTGCAGCGAAGGCCAGTGGGTCGAGCGCCATGCGCAGGGTCTGTACCGGCCTGCCCAGGTCACGCTCCAGCGACTCGGCCAACGTCTGCGACACTGCGGCAATGCTCAGGCGCTCAGCTGGCAGCATACGCAGCATGCGGATATCGCTGGCCTGCAGACGCGTCTTGCCATGGAACAGCACCTTTGCACGTACGTCGGGAAAGCTCTGCAACAACGGCAGTACCAGGCGCGCAACGCCAATACCGTCGAGCAACACGACTTCCGCCCCGGCCTCGGCCAGCGCCTTGCGAAGACGCATGCGCAACCACGGCCGCAGCAGGCGCCACAAATGACGGCCCTTCAGGGCACGTGCCGGCATGTGCCACTCCCGGGTCGAGCCGAGCCCACAGCACAGCCCGCTGCCCAGCAGCAGCCAGTTACTTATCCGGGCATCGGCACCTGCGTTCGACAACACTTGCCGATGAACCTTGTGGATGGACATGTACGGCGTTCCACCCGCCCACATCATATTGACGATGTTCATGGGCCCTCTCCCGCTCATGTCAGGTGGGACAGCGACTTCATTGAACAAAAATGGTGATACCCATGCCGATCAAGGCACCCGCCACCAGCGTCAATGCCAGCTTTATCCGATCACGTTGACGACGCTTGGCCTTGCGCTCCACTTCAATGGGCAAGGTCACGTGATTACCAAATCCAGTGTGCAATACTGCATCACCCTCCAAGGTGACCGCTGTCAGATTTAACTCAGCGTAGCGTCGGGAAAGTGCCTTTTCTCCAGCATAGGCGGCAAATGGCGCACAGCGCTGGTAATCGCTCAAGCGTCGCAAACCGGGGTTGAGCGAGAACGCTTGCCACTCGGCCTTGTCGGACAGCAGCGGGTAGCAAGGCACACCGGCAATCACCTGACGATCGCCCAGGTGAATGTACGGGCTGTGGATGGCCAGGTCATGGGCATGGCTGCGCAGCCACACTTGCAACAGGTTGGGGCTGACCTCCAGGATGGCCTGGGAATCTTCGACAAAGCCCTGGCGATAGAAATGCCAGTCGTCTTCGCAGTGGAAGATGTACGGCGTCTTAACCTGGCTGTAGGCCAGGTCGATAGACGGCAACTGGCCAAGCTTGGGCCGGTTGACGAACACCTTGCAGTGCGGTTTCCAATGCTCCGGCACCGCGGCATGCACGGCATCGTCACCGGAATCTTCGGTGATGAATACCTCGCGAATGGGCGCGGTGTTGTAGCGATCGAAACTCTCAAGGGTGTCTTTGAGCAGATCGAACCGCCCACAACTGGTCACGACGAGCGTGACGTCACTCTCATTTGAAAAGCGCACCGGACTCCCTCCGCATTGCGACTATCGGCTTTCGACACCCGCTCCTGGGTGCGAAAGCTCTTATGTTAGATGCCCAGCTTCAGGCGCAGCCGCTGCCATGCAGTCAATGGCGGGTGGGGCCTGAGCGCCGGGCGCATGTGGTCGACGATGCTACGGCCAACTGCGCCGAAACTGAAACGGGAAACCGCCAGGTGGCGGCCATTTTCTGCAATCTGCCGGGCCAGATCAGGCTCGGCACGCAAGCGGCGGAGTTTTTCCTGAAGGGTCGGGATGGTGTCATAGAACACCACGTTGTGCATGTCCTGCAGGCCCAATGCGCGGTTTTCCTCCTCGCCCTGGTCATACGCCAGCAACACACAGCCACAGGCCATGGCTTCGAAATTCTTGATCATGTATTCGCCCATGCCGACGTCGGCACTGACGAAGAAACGGATACGGTTGAGCGTGTTGCAGTAGTCTTCGCCCGATTTGGTGCGGGTGACCAGCAGGTTCTCGACTTGCCCCAACTCGTCGAGCAGCGCCTTGCGCCCGCTATAGGCCACGCTGTTGACACTGCCGACGAAGGCCAGCTCGATGTCTCGCTCGCGCCCCTGATCAGCCAGCAGTTGCTCGTCATAGCCCTTGGGCACGAACACCGCATCGAAACCTTCCTGGCGCAGGCGCTCGCTGACCATGTAACCAGAGCTGATCACCCGTGCCCATGGCAGCTGGCGGTAATGGGCGCTGAACTTGCCGGTGTACTTGCACGGGATGTAGTTCTGGTAGGCGTCGTGTTCGAGGATGACCAGGTTCGGGACAGTGCGAATGAACGCCACCTGCCGGATCTCTTGCTTGAAGCGCAGGAAGAACACGATGCGGTCATAGCGCTCGGCCTGCACTTCACGCTTGAAATAGCGGCGCAGGTTGCGCTGGTCTTCGCTGGTCAGCCAACGCAGGTCGCACTCGCAATTGGCCGCGACGCCATCGTACAGGCGGTCGAGAATCGCCCGCTGTTCCTTCTGTACCAGAAATAGGACTTTCATAACGTTCCTTGGGCGCTCGGCGCCATCGCGGTCAACCATTGGGGCGTGCTTACAGCTCACGTCGCCAGAACAGTTCGTGTCGGCGCACAGCTTTGCGGAAGAACTCGTTCTCCCCGTAAGGCGAAGGGCGCCGCCCGGCCAGCCAACGCTGCAGCAAGCGGCGCAACCGGCGCTTGAACGGTGCTGGCGGTTGCAGGTCGTGCATCATGCCCAGGGCCATGGCCTTGTCGCGCTGGGTAGCCAGGTCCAACACCAGGCTGCAAGGGGCCCAGGCCTGGGCTGCGCTCAACTGCGGCGGCAGGGCCACGCCATCGCCGCTGTCGCCCATGGGCCAGCGGTCGTTGTCGTGCAGGTGGTTGGCGTAGCACAGCAGGGTTTGCGGCTGCCAGGCCAGGCCTTGCAGGGCTTCAAGCACGGCGGCCTGGGCGCAGATATGGTCGGGGTGTGGATCGAGCTGCGGGTGCGGCATCACCAGTACCTCTGGCTTGGCCATTTCCAGCAACGTGCGCAGGTCGGCCAGCAGGTTGTGCCAGGTTGGCGCACCATCACTGTCGGCCGGCAACGTGAACGGGTTGAACTGGCGGAACACGCGGATATCGGCAAGGTCGGCTTCACGTGAAGCAGCCGGCTGATCGGGCGCAGCCTGCATGGCTGGCAATTGCAGGCAGAAGTAACCCAGTTGCACGCAACGCGATTCCGGCACACCGGCCCAGCGCGGTACAGCGATACTGTCCCAGGCGCGCAGGCGGCCCTTCAGGCGAGCGGCCTCGGCTTGTTGCAGGCCCATCTGCTGGTAGTGCCCGGCTTCGATTTCGCCGGCAGTCAGCGTCACCACCCAGGTTTCATCAGCCTGGCTGTAAAGGCCATACGCGGCCAGCTCGGCGTCGTCGGCATGGGGCGCAATCACCATCACGCGGCGGCGTTGCAGCTCGACCGCCGGGGTTATCCACAGGCGCGGCTCGCCCAGCAGACGGCAATGACGACCACGCAAGCGCAACGTACCGGCTTGCAGCGGCGCGGCCAGCCCGGTCAGGTTGAGGAAGCGCACACCACCGACGCCACGCTCGAAGGTTTGTCGGTCGGCTTGATCGGCAGCCGTCAGCTCGACCCGAGGATCAAGGAACCGCCCCAGCCAGCTGCTTTTTACCTGTAGCTCAAGAATCAGGGTTTCGTCGCCCCGCAGTACGCAGTCAGCCTTGAGCCGGCCATCATGCAAGCTGGCAGGCACCTGCTGTGTCTGCTCACCGAAGTCGTACGCGTAGTCCTCTGCCGGTGCATAGAACAGGTGGTCGGCAAACCAGGCTTCATGGGCAGCCCAGAGCAGCGGCAACAGCAACAGTGGCAGCCACCACCAAGTGAAGACGCCCAGGGTGACCAGCGCAACCAGGCCTGCCAGCAGGCCCAGGCGCTTGTTGCGCCGGTGGCGCTTGAGCAACTGCTGCTTGCGGCTCACGCCTGGTACACCGGCACGGGGTTGCACCAACGGTCCTTGTACTCGCGGTCGGCGCGGCCGAACGAGAAGCGCAGTGGTTTGTTGCGGGCTCGGGCATCTTCCCAGGCGGCCTGGGTATTGAGGAAGCTCAGCACGCTGCCTGGGCTGAAGGCCTTGGTTTCAGGGTCGACACCGCCGTTGATGTACTCGACGCTGATCCATTCCGGCGCTTCGACGCGGTACACCAGCTGAATGGCAATCGGCTTGCCGTCCAGCAGCAGCACCGAACCAATCAGCAGCTCGCGCAGGCGCTGCAGCACATCGGCCATGCGCTCGGCACCGGTGGCCGGGAAGCCCCAGCGGCGCTGGAACAGGTCGCAGTACATGCTGGCGATTTCCGCCGCGCTGAAGTCGCTGATCGGGCGTACCACGCCACCCGCCTCTTCCAGCAGGCGCAGTTCGCGGCGCTGGTTGTAGCGGAACTTCTTCGACAGATCTTCAGGCGCCCGGGCCATGGCCAGCTGTTCCTTCTGCGCCTTGAGGCCGCTGAAACGGCCCTGGTTCAGTTCGGACAGGTAGCGCACGGTATGGCGCAGCGGGGCGGCAGCATCGGCCGCCGCCGGCAGGATGATTTCGGCATTGCCGAGGTCGAACAGGGCTTTCTTGCCGGCGTGCTTGAGCACGTCCTTGGACAGCGCCAGGTGGCGGCCCCAGGTCGGGATCGCGGCCTTGAGCTCGCCCGCCTGATGCCAGCCCAGGTAACGCACCGGGATCTGGGCCAGGTCGGCCAATTGCTCGACCACCAGCGGGTGGGTGGCGACGCTGCCGCCAAAACGGCCCCACGCCTCGGCATAGGTCTTGGCGTCGATGACTTGCCACCCGCGCTCGCGCAAGGCCTGGATACGATTGAGCATCAGGCCTGCCCCACCAGCGCACGCACCTGCGGCAGCTGCCAGAAGGCCTCACGCACCGCATGGTCGGAGAAACGTTGGTGCAGGCGCTGCAGCATGTGCTCGGCACACGCCTGACGCTGTGCAGTGTCCAGCGCGGCCATATGCTTCAGACCCTGTGCCAGCTGCGCAGCATCGCCCAGCGGGAACAGCACGCCAACGCCCTCGACCACTTCGCGGGCACCGCCGCACGCCGTGGCCAGCACCGGCACGCCAGCGACCATGGCTTCGAGCAGGACCATGCCGAACGGCTCGTGGTCGGAGCTCAGGGCGAACACGTCGAAGGCCTGGAAGTAGCGGCGTGCATCCGGCACCTGGCCCAGGAAATCAACTTGCCCGGCAATGCCCAGCTCGGCGGCCAGGGCCTTGAGTTCAGCCTCCAGGCGGCCTTTGCCGAGGATCGCCAGGCGGGCACCCGTTGGCAACCCGGGCAGCGCCTGGGCAAAACCACGCAACAGCGTGGCCTGGTCCTTGTCCGGGTGCAGGCGCCCGACGTTTCCGACGATCCACGCCTGCGCATCCAGGCCCAGTGCCCGGCGCGCTTCGGCACGCGGCACCAGGGCCGCTTGCAGGGCCTCGATGTCGATGCGGTTGTACAGGGTCTGGATGCGCTCGGCCGGCCACTGTGGCAGGCAACGGCGCATGTCGTCACGCACCGCGTCCGACACGCCCAGCAGGCTCAGGCGCTTGCTGAACAGGTTGGCGAAGAGGCGCCGCCCCTTGCGCTGGTAGTCGCCAAAGGCATGGTGCACGCCAATCACCGGCAGGCCGGTACCCAGCAGGGCCACGTAGATCGGCTTGAAGCGGTGGGCGATGCAGAACGCGAAATTGCGCTCGGCCGCGATCCGCCGCAACGCGCGGATCGCCCCAAGCTTCAGGCCGCGCACGGCCTTGGAGCTGAACCCCAGGAACAGTACCTCGTCCGAGGCGCAGCCGGCCGCTACCTGCGGGTCGGCGGCGCCGGTGAGGAACACCGTGGTGACCTGGTAGCCACGCCCCTGGAACAGGCTGGCGTACTGACGGGCGCAGTCCAGGAAAGGCCCGTCATAGCCATGGCAGAACTGCAGGATGCGCGGTTCAGAGCGGCTGGTCATAGGCGGCGGCGCCGTCCTTCACGACCAGGATGTCTTCCATGATCAGGTACTGCAGGTCTGAGCCGAAGAACATGTTCAGGGCGTCGGTCGGCGAGCAGATCATCGGCTCACCGCGGCGGTTCAACGACGTGTTCAGCGACACGCCGTTGCCGGTCAGGTCTTCCAGCGCCTTCATCATGTCGTAGTAGCGCGGGTTGTACTCGCGCTTGAGCACCTGGGCACGGGACGTGCCGTCCTCGTGCACCACTTCCGGCACGCGGGTTTTCCACTCTTCAGCCACTTCGAAGGTGAAGGTCATGAACGGCGCCGGGTGGTCGACCTTGATCATCTGTGGGGCGACGGTGTCGAGCATCGACGGGCAGAAAGGTCTCCAGCGTTCGCGGAACTTGATCTGGTGGTTGATGCGGTCAGCCACGCCTTCAACGCTCGGGCAGCCGATGATCGAACGGCCACCCAGGGCACGCGGACCAAACTCCATGCGGCCCTGGAACCAGGCCACCGGGTTGCCGTCGACCATGATCCTGGCGATTTGCTCTGGCATGTTGTCGAGCTTGCGCCACTTCGGCGCGTCCGGGTGACGGGCGCAAGCAGCGATCACGTCTTCGTTGGAGTACGACGGGCCGAGGTAAACGTGCTCCATCTTCTCGACCGGCACGCCACGGGCGTGGGAAACATAGGCCGCGGCACCCACGGCAGTGCCGGCGTCGCCGGAAGCCGGCTGGACGAACAGCTCTTTCACGTCCGGCCGGGCGATGATCTTCTGGTTGAGCTTCACGTTCAGCGCACAGCCGCCGGCAAAGGCCAGCTTGCCGGTTTCACGCAGGGTGTCGCCCAGGTAGTGGTCGATCATCTGCAGCGCCAGCTTCTCGAACAGCGCTTGCATGCTGGCCGCATAATGGATGTATGGCTCGTCGGCGATATCGCCTTCGCGCTTGGGGCCCAGCCATTCGATCAGTTTCGGCGAGAAGTAGAAGCCCTTGCCCTTCTCTTTATAGCGGCGCAGGCCGATGACGTTGGCGTACTCGGTGTTGATCACCAGTTCGCCGTTTTCAAAGCTGGCCAGGCGCGAGAAGTCGTACTTGCTGGCGTCGCCATACGGCGCCATGCCCATGACCTTGAACTCGCCGTCGAGCATCTCGAAACCGAGGAACTCGGTAATCGCGCCGTACAGGCCACCCAGGGAATCCGGGTCGAAGAATTCCTTGATCTTGTGGATCTTGCCGTTTTCGCCGTAGCCAAAGAAGGTGGTGGCGTATTCGCCTTTACCGTCGATGCCCAGGATTGCGGTTTTTTCCTTGAAGCCCGAGCAGTGGTAGGCACTGGAGGCGTGGGCCAGGTGGTGCTCGACCGGCTCGATCTTGACTTTTTTCGGGTCGAAGCCCAGCTGCTCCAGGCACCAGACGATCTTCTTGCGGTAGCGCTTGTAGCGACGGTTGCCCATCAGGATGGCGTCGAGGGCGCGATCCGGGGCGTACCAGTAACGCTTGGCATAGTGCCAGCGCGCCTTGCCGAACAGGCTGATCGGGGCGAACGGGATGGCAACCACGTCGACGTCGGACGGCTTGATGCCTGCCTGCTCCAGGCAGAACTTCGCCGACTCGTAGGGCATGCGGTTCTTCGCATGCTTGTCACGCACGAAGCGCTCTTCTTCGGCGGCGGCAATCAGCTTGCCGTCGATGTACAGGGCCGCGGAAGGGTCATGGCTAAGGGCGCCGGACAGGCCAAGAATCGTCAATGCCAAGGGATTAGCCTCTTCATTCGGTAAAAATGCGCCAGCGGCCTCTTGGGCGGGTGGCGGCTAAAGGGCGGGATTATAACGCAAACATCAGTGGAGGCACTGCTTAACCTGTGGGAGCGGGCGCGCCCGCGAACACCGACAACGCCGGTGCCATGCACCGCAGCGCCTGATTCGCGGGCACGCCCGCTCCCACAGGGTTTCCAAGGCAGTGGTTTACTCGGCGATCAGCCAGTCCATGCGGTAGCTACCGGCCGTCTGCGCCAGTTCATTGGCCAGCCATGGCAGCAGTTCCTTGAGTTCTTCCTCCAGCCCCCACGGCGGGTTGGCAATGGCCAGGCCCGAACCATTAAGCCCCTGCGGGCTGTCCTGGTGGTGCACGTACAGCTCGACCCGCAGCAGTTTCGGCGCACCGGTGCTGGTCAGGTCCTGGTAATAGCGGGTCAGCGAGCGCTGGTCCTTGATCGGGTACCAAATGGCCGCGACGGTCTGGCGCATGCGGCCAATCGCCTCTTTCATGGCAGTGGTGCAGCGCTTGAGCTCGTCGGCCTGCTCGAACGGCGGGTCGATCAGCATGATTGCGCGCTTTTCCTGCACCGGCAGCAAGGCCCGCGGCACATGCCAGCCTTCGCCCAGGTGCACGGTCACGCGCGGGTCTTTCTTCATGTTCTCTTTGAGCAGCGGCCCGTCTTCAGGGTGCTTCTCGTTGAGCAGGGCGCGGTCCTGCTGGCGCATCAGGCGGCGAGCCAGCTCTGGCGAGCCGGGGTAGTAGCGCAGCTCGCCGTCGGCGTTCAGGCGCTTGATGACACGCAGGTAATCAGCCGCCATGGCTGGCAGGTCATCGCGATTCCACAGGCGGGCGACGCCTTCCAGGTACTCGCCGGTGCGGGTTGCCTGGTCGCCTTGCAGGTCGTACAGACCAAGCCCTGCATGGGTATCGATGTAGGCGAACGGCTGTTCCTTGCGCGACATCAGGGCGATGAGGCGGGTCAGCACGATGTGTTTGAGGACGTCGGCGTGGTTGCCGGCGTGGAAGGCGTGACGATAGTTCATGGCAACTCCTGCGAAGGCGGCAAGTTTACCTTGCCTTGCAGGCGGAGTCAGGCCTGGCTGTCGATCGGCGGTGGCTTCTTCGCGGACTTGCCCGCTCCCACAGGGACCGCACTGGTTTCAGGCCCAGTGCAAATCCTGTGGGAGCGGGCGAGCCCGCGAAGCAGGCGCCGCCGATTCAACGGGTATTACTTGTCAGCGTGATACGCCGCATCAGCCGTTTCAAAGCGCTGCACCATCGCCTGCGAAGGGCTGCCCAGCTTGCTCACCACGAAGATGGCAATGCTCGCCAGCAAGAAGCCCGGGATGATTTCGTACAGGCCCCAGACATCAATCTGCTTCCACAGGATCACGGTCAGCGCACCGACCACGATACCGGCCAGCGCGCCGTTACGGGTCATGCCTTTCCACAGCACCGAAATCAGCACCACCGGACCAAAGGCAGCACCGAAGCCGGCCCAGGCGTAGGCCACCAGGCCCAGCACGCGGTTTTCCGGGTTGGCAGCCATGGCGATGGCAATCAGGGCGACGGCCAGGACCATCAGGCGGCCGACCCATACCAGCTCAAGCTGCGAAGCGTTCTTGCGCAGGAAGGCCTTGTAGAAGTCTTCGGTCAGGGCGCTGGAGCACACCAGCAACTGGCAGCTCAGGGTGCTCATTACCGCCGCCAGGATGGCTGACAACAGCACGCCGGCGATCCATGGGTTGAACAGGATCTTCGCCAGCTCGATGAACACGCGCTCGCGGTTCTCGGTAACCGGGCCAGCAAGGTCAGGGTTAGCCGAGAAGTAGGCGATGCCGAAGAAGCCCACGGCGCAGGTCCCGGCCAGGCACAGGATCATCCAGGTCATGGAGATGCGGCGGGCGTTGGCGATCGACTTCACCGAATCGGCCGCCATGAAGCGCGCCAGGATGTGCGGCTGGCCGAAGTAACCCAGGCCCCAGCCCATCAGCGAGATGATACCGATGAAGGTTGCACCCTTGAGCATGTCGAAGTTGGCCGGGTTGACCGCTTCGATGGCCAGGAACGTGGTGTCGAAGCCGCCGGTGGAGATCAGCACGATGATCGGCGTCAGGATCAACGCAAAGATCATCAGCGAAGCCTGCACGGTGTCGGTCCAGCTAACCGCCAGGAAACCACCGACAAAGGTGTAGGCGATGGTGGCCGCAGCACCAGCCCACAGGGCGGTTTCGTACGGCATGCCGAAGGTGCTTTCAAACAGACGGGCACCGGCAACAATGCCGGAGGCGCAATAGATGGTGAAGAACACCAGGATAACGATCGCCGAAATGATTCGCAGCAGGCCGCTGTTGTCTTCGAAGCGGCTGGAGAAGTAATCCGGCAGGGTCAGTGCGTCACCGTTGTGCTCGGTCTGCACCCGCAGGCGGCCGGCCACGAACAGCCAGTTCAGGTAGGCACCGACGGTGAGGCCAATGGCGATCCAGGCTTCGGACAGGCCGGAGAAGTAGATGGCGCCCGGCAGGCCCATCAGCAGCCAGCCACTCATGTCGGAAGCACCGGCAGACAGCGCGGTAACCACGCTACCCAGGCTGCGACCGCCCAGAATGTAATCGGAAAGGTTGTTGGTGGAGCGATAGGCGGCGAAGCCGATCAGCACCATTGCCGCGATGTAGATCACGAAGGTGATCGTTAGTGGATTGCCCATGCGTGTGCCCTGGCGTTTGTTTTTATCTCATGCACAACCGCAGCCATGGCGGTTGCACCCAGGCGGCGAATCCTATGCAACAACGCAAAGCAGGTGCAACCATTTTTCATTTGCAAGTTGCACCTGCCGGTGCATTTTTCGATAAAGCCGCTTTTTTGCTCCTTTTTGGAGCATAAACGTCGTTTTTAAGACAAAACCATGCCGAAAACGACCCCTCGCCTGGTGTGGAAATGTCTGTCAGACGAGTTGCACCTTGTTCCTGAAAAATTCGGGTTGCACCTGGTTGCACCCGAATTGTCCTACAGGCTAATCTTGGCGTCAGCTTAGGCCACAGCCGTGGCAATAACGAGGATAAGAAATGGCGACGACCACCCTTGGGGTCAAACTCGATGACCCAACCCGTGAGCGACTCAAGGCAGCAGCGCAGTCGATTGACCGCACGCCGCACTGGTTGATCAAGCAAGCGATCTTCAACTACCTGGAGAAGCTCGAGGGTGGTGCCACCCTGACCGAACTCAACGGTCATGTCAGCAACCTGGCCGATGACGCCGGCGAAGTCCAGGCCGACCACAGCCACCAGTGCTTCCTCGAATTTGCCGAGAGCATCCTGCCGCAATCGGTACTGCGCTCGGCGATCACCGCCGCCTACCGTCGCCCCGAGCAGGAAGTGGTGCCCATGCTGCTGGAGCAGGCCCGCCTGAGCGCCCCGCTGGCAGAGGCCACCAACAAGCTGGCGGCCGGCATCGCCGAAAAACTGCGCAACCAGAAGAGCGCCGGCGGCCGTGCCGGTATCGTCCAGGGTTTGCTGCAGGAATTCTCCCTGTCGTCCCAGGAAGGCGTGGCGCTGATGTGCCTGGCCGAAGCCCTGCTGCGTATCCCCGACAAGGGCACCCGCGATGCACTGATCCGCGACAAGATCAGCACCGGCAACTGGCAGCCACACCTGGGCAACAGCCCGTCGCTGTTCGTCAACGCCGCCACCTGGGGCCTGCTGCTGACCGGCAAGCTGGTCAGCACCCACAACGAATCCGGCCTTACCTCCTCGCTCACCCGCATTATTGGTAAAAGCGGCGAGCCGATGATCCGCAAGGGCGTCGACATGGCCATGCGCCTGATGGGCGAGCAGTTCGTAACCGGTGAAACCATTGCCGAAGCCTTGGCCAACGCCAGCCGCTTCGAGGCCAAGGGCTTCCGCTATTCCTACGACATGCTCGGCGAAGCGGCGCTGACCGAGCATGATGCACAGAAGTACCTGGCCTCCTACGAGCAAGCCATCCACTCGATCGGCAAGGCCTCCCACGGCCGCGGCATCTATGAAGGCCCGGGTATCTCCATCAAGCTGTCGGCGCTGCACCCGCGCTACAGCCGCGCCCAGTACGAGCGCGTGATGGAAGAGCTGTACCCGCGCCTGCTGTCGCTGACCCAGCTGGCCAAGCAGTACGACATCGGCCTGAACATCGACGCCGAAGAAGCCGACCGCCTGGAGCTGTCGCTCGACCTGCTCGAGCGCCTGTGCTTCGAACCGTCGCTGGCCGGCTGGAACGGTATCGGCTTTGTCATTCAGGCCTACCAGAAGCGCTGCCCGTACGTGATCGACTATGTCATCGACCTGGCCAAGCGCAGCCGCCACCGCCTGATGATCCGCCTGGTAAAAGGCGCCTACTGGGACAGCGAGATCAAGCGCGCCCAGGTCGAAGGCCTGGAAGGCTACCCGGTGTACACCCGCAAGGTGTACACCGACGTGTCCTACGTTGCCTGCGCCCGCAAGCTGCTGGCCGTACCGGAAGCCATCTACCCGCAGTTCGCTACGCACAACGCCCATACCCTATCGGCCATCTACCACATTGCCGGGCAGAACTATTACCCGGGCCAGTACGAGTTCCAGTGCCTGCACGGCATGGGCGAGCCGCTGTACGAGCAAGTGGTCGGCAAGGTTGCCGACGGCAAGCTGAACCGCCCGTGCCGCGTGTATGCACCGGTCGGCACCCACGAAACGCTGCTGGCCTACCTGGTACGCCGCCTGCTGGAAAACGGCGCCAACACCTCGTTCGTCAACCGCATCGCCGACCATTCGATCTCCATCCAGGAACTGGTTGCCGACCCGGTCGCCAGCATCGAGCGCATGGGCACCCAGGAAGGCAACATCGGCCTGCCGCACCCACGCATCCCGCTGCCGCGTGACCTGTATGGCAGCGAGCGGGCCAACTCGGCCGGTATCGACATGGCCAACGAACACCGCCTGGCGTCGCTGTCCTGCGCCATGCTGGCCACCGCCCATAACGACTGGAAAGCCGCCCCGCTGCTGGCCTGCGCCGCCAGCGAAAGCGCTGCCGCACCGGTGCTCAACCCGGCTGATCTTCGCGATGTGGTAGGCCATGTACAGGAAGCCACCGTTGCCGACGTCGACAACGCCATCCAGTGCGCACTGAACGCCGCACCGATCTGGCAGGCCACCCCGCCAGCCGAGCGTGCCGCCATCCTGGAACGTACCGCCGACCTGATGGAGGCCGAGATCCAGCCGCTGATGGGCCTGCTCATCCGCGAAGCTGGCAAGACCTTCGCCAACGCCATCGCCGAAGTGCGTGAGGCCGTGGACTTCCTGCGCTACTACGCCGTGCAGGCGCGCAACGATTTCAGCAACGACGCCCACCGCCCGCTGGGCCCGGTAGTGTGCATCAGCCCGTGGAACTTCCCGCTGGCGATCTTCACCGGCCAGGTGGCCGCAGCCCTGGCTGCCGGTAACCCGGTGCTGGCCAAGCCCGCCGAGCAAACCCCGCTGATCGCCGCCCAGGCCGTGCGCCTGCTGCTGGAAGCCGGCATTCCTGAAGGCGTGCTGCAACTGCTGCCAGGCCGCGGCGAAACCGTCGGTGCCGGCCTGGTGGGTGATGAGCGCGTCAAGGGCGTGATGTTCACCGGTTCCACCGAAGTGGCCCGCCTGCTGCAACGTAACGTCGCCGGTCGCCTGGACAACCAGGGCCGACCGATCCCGCTGATTGCCGAAACCGGCGGCCAGAACGCCATGATCGTCGACTCCTCGGCCCTGACCGAGCAGGTGGTGATCGACGTGGTGTCGTCGGCCTTCGACAGCGCCGGCCAGCGTTGCTCGGCATTGCGCGTACTGTGCCTGCAAGAAGACTCCGCCGACCGTGTGATCGAGATGCTCAAGGGCGCCATGGCTGAAAGCCGCCTGGGCTGCCCGGACCGCTTGGCCGTGGACATTGGCCCGGTGATCGACGCCGAAGCCAAGGCCGGCATCGAGAAGCACATCCAGGGCATGCGCGAGAAAGGCCGCTCGGTCTATCAAGTGGCAATCGCCGATGCCACCGAAATCAAGCGCGGCACCTTCGTGATGCCAACGCTGATCGAGCTGGACAGCTTCGACGAACTGAAGCGCGAGATCTTCGGCCCGGTGCTGCACGTGGTGCGTTACAACCGCCGCAACCTGGACCAGCTGATCGAACAGATCAACAACTCCGGCTACGGCCTGACCCTCGGTGTGCACACCCGCATCGACGAGACCATCGCCAAGGTGGTGGAAACCGCCAACGCCGGCAACATGTACGTCAACCGCAACATCGTCGGTGCGGTAGTAGGTGTGCAGCCGTTCGGTGGTGAAGGCTTGTCTGGCACCGGCCCGAAAGCCGGCGGCCCGCTGTACCTGTACCGCCTGCTGTCGACCCGCCCGGCCGACGCAATCGGCCGCCACTTCCAGCAGCAGGATGGCGAAGGCAAGCCGGACCGTACCCTGCACGAGCAGTTGATCAAGCCGCTGCACGGCCTGAAGGCCTGGGCAGAGAGCAACCAGCTGGCCGACCTCGCCGCGCTGTGCAGCCAGTTCGCCAGCCAGTCGCAGAGCGGCATCGCCCGCCTGCTGCCAGGCCCGACCGGCGAGCGCAACAGCTACACCATCCTGCCGCGCGAGCACGTGCTGTGCCTGGCCGACAACGAAGCCGACCTGCTGGCGCAGTTTGCAGCCGTGCTGGCAGTGGGCAGCTCGGCGGTATGGGCTGACGGCGAGCCGGGCAAGGCCCTGCGCAATCGCCTGCCGCGTGAGCTGCAGGCCAAGGTGAAGCTGGTGGCAGACTGGAACAAGGATGAAGTGGCGTTCGACGCCGTGATCCACCATGGTGACTCGGACCAGTTGCGGGGCGTTTGCCAGCAGGTGGCCAAGCGTGCCGGTGCGATCGTGGGTGTGCACGGGCTGTCCAGCGGCGATCACCAGATTGCGCTGGAGCGGTTGGTGATTGAGCGGGCGGTGAGTGTGAACACTGCGGCTGCCGGTGGTAACGCCAGCTTGATGACCATTGGCTGAGGCTGAGGGTTGTTGAAGAAAAGGGAGAGCTTCGGCTCTTCTTTTTTTATGGGTGTTTGTCTTGAGATTGGGGTTGGGCTGACAGGTGTTCGCCGCAGCAGTTTCAGCGCCTGTGAGATCGAGCGCCGCCCGCGCGGCGCTTCGCGGGGCAAGCCCGCTCCCACATTTGTTGCAACGTGCCGAACCTGTCAGGCCATGGTTGTCAGCCTTGTTGCCCTGACTGGACTTCTTGACTGGCGCATCCGCCGCTCCACCTGTCTTGAGACATGCACCAAGGCGGGCAACGCCGCTTCCACAGGCATGGCCACGTTGCAACAAATGTGGGAGCGGCGGTGCGGCGATCCGACTTGCCCCGCGAAGCGCCGCGCGGGCGGCGCTCGATCTCATAGGCGCAAAAATAATCAAGGCAAGCACCCGTATACCCCACCCCTTCTCAACCCATATCACCCAAACCTATTAACCTCCCCCCCCCACACCCAACCCCCTACACTCGCAGCATCCCGCCTCAGGACCGCCACCATGCCCGAGACCCTGCTCAGCCCCCGCAACCTCGCCTTCGAGCTCTACGAAGTCCTCGACGCCGAAGCCCTGACCCAGCGCCCGCGCTTCGCCGAGCACAGCCGCGAAACCTTCGACGCCGCGCTGACCACCGCGCGCACCATCGCCGAAAAGTTCTTCGCCCCACACAACCGCAAGGCCGATGAAAACGAACCGCGCTACGTGGACGGCCGTGCCGAACTGATCCCCGAGGTGAAACCCGCCGTCGATGCCTTCCTCGAAGCCGGTTTCCTCAACGCCAACCGCGATTTCGAAGTGGGTGGCATGCAACTGCCCAGCTTGGTCTCGCAGGCCTGCTTCGCCCACTTCCAGGCCGCCAACGCCGGCACCACGGCCTACCCGTTCCTGACCATGGGCGCGGCCAACCTGATCGAAAGCTTCGGCACTGAAGAGCAAAAGCGCCTGTTCCTGCAACCGATGATCGAAGGCCGCTACTTCGGCACCATGGCGCTGACCGAACCCCATGCAGGCTCTTCACTGGCCGATATCCGCACCCGCGCAGAGCCGGCAGGCGACGGCAGCTACCGGCTAAAGGGTAACAAGATCTTCATTTCCGGCGGTGATCACGAACTGTCGGAAAACATCGTGCACATGGTGCTGGCCAAGCTGCCGGACGCCCCGCCCGGGGTAAAAGGCATTTCGCTGTTCATCGTGCCCAAGTACAACGTCAACCCGGACGGCAGCCGTGGCCCGCGCAACGATGTGCTGCTAGCCGGGCTGTTCCACAAGATGGGCTGGCGCGGCACCACCTCCACGGCGCTTAACTTCGGCGACAACGGCCAGTGCGTCGGCTACCTGGTCGGCCAGCCTCATCAAGGCCTGGCCTGCATGTTCCAGATGATGAACGAGGCGCGCATCGGCGTCGGCATGGGCGCGGTGATGCTCGGTTATGCCGGCTACCTGTATTCGCTGGAATACGCCCGCCAGCGCCCGCAGGGCCGGCTGCCAGACAACAAGGATCCGCACAGCCCGGCGGTACCGATCATCGAACACAGCGATGTGAAGCGCATGCTGCTGGCACAGAAGGCTTACGTTGAAGGTGCATTCGACCTGGGTCTGTACGCCGCGCGCCTGTTCGACGACACCCAGACCGCCAGCGACGAAAGCACCCGCAAGCAGGCTCAGGAGCTGCTCGACCTGCTGACGCCTATCGTCAAATCCTGGCCTTCGGCCTTCTGCCTCAAGGCCAACGAACTGGCCATCCAGATTCTCGGCGGCCACGGCTACACCCGCGAATACCCGGTAGAACAGTACTACCGCGACAACCGCCTGAATCCGATTCACGAAGGCACCGAGGGCATCCAGTCGCTCGACCTGCTTGGGCGCAAGCTGGCGCAGAACAGTGGCGCCGGCCTCAAGCAACTGATCCGCCTGATCGCCAGCACAGGCGAACGCGCCAGCCATCACCCGAACCTCGACCCGCTGCGCCAGCCGCTGGAACAACTGGTCAACCGCCTGCAAAGCGTGACCCTCGCCCTGCTCGGCGACCTGGCCCAGGGCAAAGTGGCGGGCACCCTGGCCAATTCGGCCCTGTACCTCAAAGCCTTCGGCCACTGCGTGATCGGCTGGCGTTGGCTGGAGCAGGCCATTCACGCCGAGCTTGGCCTGCTCAAGGGCAACGCCAGCGACCGTAACTTCTACCTCGGCAAGCTGCAGGCCGCACGTTATTTCCTGACCTGGGAAGTACCGGGCTGCCATAATGAGCTGGCATTGCTGGAGGCGCGCGACGACACTTGCCTCACCATGCAGGACGAGTGGTTCTAAGGGGGAGCCACCGTGTACACGGAGGCTTCCACATGTTCGATACCAGCGCCCTGCTGCGCCAGCGCTTTGCCGCTCTGCGCAGCACGGCCGAGTTGTTTTCCCTGCGCCATGTGAAACAGTCGCACCAGGCGCTGTCGGTTCGCCGCAACGTTGCCGAGCCACCCTGCTTCAGCCAGGACGAAGGCGCCATGCTCACCGTGCGGGTCAATGGCGTGGAGGCTTATGCAGCCACCGCCGACCTGTCCCAGGCGGGCCTGCAACGCGCGCTGGAACAAGCCGAGGCCCTGGCCCGGCAGATCGCCCCGCACAGCCTGCTCGACCTGCGCGACCAGCCCGTGACCACTGCCCGTCACGACCATGTCTCACCCAACTTCGATCAACCCGTGCCCTCCCTCGCCGACTGCCTTGGCCTGCTTGCCGCCGAATCGGCCAGCGTGCCGGCGGACAAGCGCCTGGTGGACTGGCAGGCCAGCCTGGGCCTGGCGCTGGTAGAACAAACCTACCTGAACTCGGCAGGCGCCGAGTTGCGCCACGCCCAGCGCTTCCTGTTCCCGGGCCTGGGCGTGACCGCCAGCGACGGCCAGGACAGCCAGAGCCGCAGCCTGGGCCGCGACAACTTCGGCCAGCAGGGCGGCTTCGAGATCATCGAACGCTGCGGGCTGGTGGGTGCCGGCCGGCAGGTCGCCGACGAGGCGCTGCAACTGCTGCTGGCCCCCAACACCCCAAGCGGCCAGCGCGACCTGCTGCTGATGCCTGACCAGATGATGCTGCAGATCCACGAGTCCATCGGCCACCCGCTGGAAATGGACCGCATCCTCGGTGACGAGCGCAATTACGCCGGCACCAGCTTCGTGAAGGCCAGCGACTTCGGCCACCTGCAATACGGCTCCAGCCTGCTCAACGTGACCTTCGACCCGACCATCGGCGAAGAGCTGGCCAGCTACAGCTTTGACGACGACGGCACCCCGGCCAGCAAGCAGTTCCTGATCCGCGACGGCCTGCTGCTGCGCCCGCTGGGCGGCGCGCTGTCGCAGTTCCGCTCCGGCCTGGACGGCGTGGCCAACAGCCGTGCCTGCGGCTGGAACCGTGCGCCGATCGACCGCATGGCCAACCTGAACATCGAGCCAGGCGACCAGAGCCTTGAGCAACTGGTGAAGGGCATCGAGCATGGCATCCTGATGCGCACCAACCGCTCCTGGTCCATCGACGATGCACGCAACAAGTTCCAGTTCGGCTGCGAATGGGGCCAACTGATCGAAAACGGCGAGCTCACGGGCATCGTCAAGAACCCCAACTATCGCGGCATCTCCGCACAGTTCTGGCGCAACCTGTCGGCAGTCGGCGACCGCAGCACCTTCCAGGTATTGGGCACGCCCAACTGTGGCAAGGGCGAACCTAACCAGGTGGTGCGGGTCGGGCATGCCTCGCCGGCCTGCGTATTCCGCCAGATCGACGTATTCGGGGGGGACGCCTGATGAAACACACTTTTGAAGCCTTGGTCGGGGATGTGCGCGCCGCCCTGCAAGCAGGCGAGCAGTTCACCCTCGGCTACAGCGCCGAACAGTCGCAATTTGTGCGCTTCAACCACGCCAAGGTGCGCCAGGCCGGTGAAGTGAGCCAGGCCAGCGCACAGTTGCGGCTGGTCCGCGATGGGCGCCAGGCGGAACAACAGATGACCTTGAGTGGTGACGTGCAACTGGACCGCCAGCGCCTTGCCGATGCCCTGACGCAACTGCGCCAGACTTTGCCGCTGTTGGCTGTCGACCCTTATCTGCGCCTGGACGAAAGCGCCTGGCACAGCCACAGCTTGCAGGAACACCCCCTGCCCGAGCTGGGCGACGTACTGGCCCTGCTCGACCGCGAAGCCGGCGCGCTGGACCTGGTCGGTATCTACGCTGGCGGCCCGATCTGCCGGGGCTTTGCCAGTTCGTTCGGCGCCTTTGGCTGGCACCAGGCCAACAGCTTCAACTTCGACTGGAGCCTGTTCCATGAAAACGGCCAAGCGGTAAAAGCCAACTATGCCGGCCAGGTGTGGAACACCGACGACTTCACCGCACGCCTGCGCCAGGCGCGGGAACAGCTGGGCTTTCTCGGTCGCCCGGTGGTCACCCTCAAGCCCGGCAGCTACCGCGCCTACCTGGCCCCGGCAGCCATGGATGAAATTGCCGGCATGCTGTGCTGGGGCGGTTTTTCCGCACAGGCCCTGGCCACCGGCAACAGCGCCTTGCAGCGTTTGTACAACGGCGATGCCCGGCTAAGCCCACTGGTGAGTTTCACCGAGCAAGTCAGCGGTTCGCTTAGCCCGGCGTTTTCCGATGAGGGTGCACCGCGCCTGGATGTGCCCTTGATCCGGCAAGGCGAGGCGCTGCAGCGGCTGATCAGTGCGCGCAGTGCAGCCGAGTTCGCGTTGATCGCCAATGGTGCCGACAGTTACGAATCGCCGTGTGCGCTGAGCCTGGCGCCGGGTAACCTGGCCAGCGAGCAGGTGCTTGAGCGGCTGGGTACCGGGCTGTACATCAGCAACCTGTGGTACCTGAACTACTCGGACCTGCCAGCAGCGCGCATGACCGGGCTGACCCGGTTTGCCACCTTCTGGGTGGAGAACGGGCAGATTCAGGGGCCGGTGAGCACCATGCGCTTCGATGACAGCCTGTACAGCTTGCTCGGCAGCCAGCTGGAGGACCTGACCCGGGAGCGCGAAATGATCCTGTCGACCAGCACCTATGGACAGCGCAGTACCGGGTCGAGTCATTTGCCGGGGGCGCTGGTCAAAGGCCTGACCCTGACATTGTGATAGGCATTACCGGCCTCTTCGCGGGCACGCCCGCTCCCACAGGGTACGCGTAACCTTTGTGGGAGCGGGCGTGCCCGCGAAAGGGCCGGCACTGACAAACGAGGAAGTCATGCCCGAACGCCCACCGCTAGACCCCGTCACCGCCCGCTGGATCCCCTGGGTGGTGGCCATCGCCTTCTTCATGCAGTCCCTGGACGGCACCATCCTCAACACCGCGCTGCCGGCCATGGCCCGTTCGCTGGCCGAAGACCCGCTGCGCATGCAGGGCGTGATCATCGCCTACATGCTCACCGTGGCCCTGCTGATCCCCGCCTCGGGCTGGATCGCCGACCGCTTCGGCACCAAGCGCATCTTCTTCAGCGCCATCCTGCTGTTCAGCTTCGGCTCGCTGCTGTGCGCGGCAGCCAATAGCCTGGGCTTTCTGATCTTCGCCCGGGTCGTGCAGGGTCTGGGCGGTGCCTTGATGCTGCCAGTCGGGCGGCTGGTGGTGCTGCGCGCCTACCCGCGCAGCGAGTTGGTGCGAATCATGAGTTTCATCACCATCCCCGGCCTGCTCGGCCCGCTGCTGGGCCCGACAGTGGGTGGCTGGCTGGTGGAAATCCTCAGCTGGCACTGGATCTTCCTGCTCAACCTGCCCGTCGGCCTGATCGGCTGCTTTGCCGTCTGGAAGTTCATCCCGGACTTGCGCGGCGCCGAGCGCACCACGTTCGACGGGCCCGGTTTCCTGCTGTTTGGCGCTGCGATGGTACTGATCACCATCGCCATGGAAGGCCTGGGCGAGTTGCACCTGCCGCACCTGCGGGTGATGTTGCTGCTGTTCGCCGGCATGGCCTGCCTGGCCGCCTACTGGCTGCGTGCAGGCCGTGACCCGGAGCCGCTGTTCTCGCCCAGCCTGTTCCGCGTGCGCACCTTCGCCATCGGCATCCTCGGCAACCTGTTCGCCCGTTTGGGTAGCGGTGCCCTGCCGTTCCTGGTGCCGTTGCTGCTGCAAGTCGCACTGGGCTACTCGCCGGCCCAGGCTGGCATGAGCATGATCCCGCTGGCAGCGGCGGCCATGCTGGCCAAGTCTGTCGCCCGGCCACTGATCGAGCGCTTCGGTTACCGCATCATCCTCACCGGCAATACCTTGCTGCTGGGCTTGCTGCTGGCCAGCCTCGGCCTGGTCGATGAGCAGACGCCCTACCCCGTACTGCTGATCCAGCTGGGCTTGCTGGGTGCGGTCAACTCGATGCAGTTCACCGCGATGAACACCGTGACCCTGATCGACCTCGACGACGCCAGCGCCAGCAGCGGCAACAGCCTGCTGTCGGTGGTCGCGCAACTGGCCCTGAGCCTGGGCGTGGCCTGTGCCGGTGCACTGCTGGGTGGTTTCACCGCTGCCGGCAGCGCCGAAGGTGTGGAATCTACCTTGGGTGCCTTCCAGCTGACGTTTGTCACCATCGGGGTGATGGCCATGTTGGCGGCGGCAATCTTCCTGCAACTGGCGCCGACGGACGGAAGGCGTGCCCGTCGTCCGGAAGAGCACGTAGAGTCTTAGGGCGAATGGCCATGAGGCTGGTAGACTGTGCGGCATTTTTAGCTTCGCACCGCAGGCCCGCCTCGTGACCACCGAATCCACCGCCTTTGCCACCTTGCCGCTGTCCACTGCCATGCTGGCCAACCTGGACGCCCTCGGCTATGCCTCGATGACGCCGATCCAGGCGCAGAGCCTGCCGGTCATCCTCAAGGGCCAGGACCTGATCGCCCAGGCCAAGACCGGCAGCGGCAAGACCGCCGCCTTCGGCATCGGCCTGCTGAACCCGATCAACCCGCGCTATTTCGGCTGCCAGGCACTGGTACTGTGCCCCACCCGTGAACTTGCCGACCAGGTGGCCAAGGAGCTGCGCCGCCTGGCCCGCGCCGAGGACAATATCAAGATCCTGACCCTGTGCGGCGGCGTTTCGCTGGGCCCGCAGATCGCTTCGCTGGAGCACGGTGCGCACATCATCGTCGGCACCCCGGGGCGCATCCAGCAGCACCTGGACAAGGGCACGCTGGTGCTCGATGGCCTGAACACGCTGGTACTGGACGAAGCCGACCGCATGCTCGACATGGGCTTCTTCGACGCCATTGCCAGCATCATCGGCAAGACCCCGTCGCGTCGCCAGACCTTGCTGTTCTCGGCCACCTACCCGGCCGGCATCAAGCAACTGGCCGCCGACTTCATGCGCAACCCGCAGCAGGTGAAGGTCGAGAGCCTGCACACCGACAACCAGATCGAACAGCGCTTCATCGAGATCGACCCGCAGCAGCGCCTGGAAGCCGTCACACGCGTGCTTGGCCACTACCGCCCGGTGTCGTGCGTGGCGTTCTGCTTTACCAAGCAGCAGTGCGAGGACGTGGTTGCCCACCTGACCGCCAAGGGTATCGTTGCCCAGGCCCTGCACGGCGACCTGGAACAGCGTGACCGCGACCAGGTGCTGACCATGTTCGCCAACCGCAGCAGCTCGGTGCTGGTAGCCACCGACGTGGCCGCGCGCGGGCTGGACATCGATGGCCTGGACATGGTCATCAACGTGGAGCTGGCGCGCGACGCGGAAATCCACGTACACCGCGTGGGGCGCACTGGCCGGGCTGGCGAGAAAGGTATTGCGGTAAGCCTGGTGGCACCGGCCGAAGGCCACCGCGCCCAGGCCATCGAAGACTTGCAGAAAAGCCCGCTGCGTTGGGACTCGCTGGACAGCCTCAAGAACAAAGGTGGCGAGCCGCTGCTGCCGGTGATGAGCACCCTGTGCATCGCTGCCGGGCGCAAGGACAAACTGCGCCCGGGTGACATTCTTGGCGCACTGACCGGTGACGCCGGGATCCCGGGCAAGCAGGTGGGCAAGATTGCCATCTTCGATTTCCAGGCGTTTGTTGCCGTGGAGCGGGCACTGGCCAAGCAGGCCATGCAGCGGCTGAACAGCGGCAAGATCAAGGGCCGCGCCCTGAAAGTCCGCATCGTCTGACATTTTTTGGGGCTGCTTTGCAGCCCATCGCAGGCAAGCCAGCTCCCACAGGATCACCACAGGCCTTCAGGCTTGTGCAGTACCTGTGGGAGCTGGCTTGCCTGCGATGGGCCGCAAAGCGGCCCCGGCTATCCATGAGGTAACACTGTGCACTCCACCGACGTGATCATCCTCGGCGCCGGCGCCGCCGGCCTGATGTGCGCCCAGCTCAGCGCCCGCCGTGGCCGCCGGGTGCTGCTGCTCGACCACGCCAACAAGCCGGGCAAGAAGATCCTCATGTCTGGCGGCGGGCGCTGCAACTTCACCAACATGTACACCGAGCCGGCCAACTTCCTGTCGCACAACGCGCACTTCTGCAAGTCGGCCCTGGCCCGCTACACCCAGTGGGACTTCATCGAGCTGGTGTGCAAGCACGGCGTGGCTTACCACGAGAAGAAGCTCGGCCAGCTGTTCTGCGACAACAAGGCCAGCGACATCCTCGACATGCTGCTGGCCGAGTGCGACGAGGCCGGCGCCGAGATCCGCATGCACACCAGCATCGAACAGATCGAGAAGACCGAAACCGGCTACCTGTTGCAGACCAGCGGCGGCCAGTTCGCCTGCCAGTCGCTGGTGATCGCCACCGGCGGCCTGTCGATCCCGACCCTGGGTGCCACCGGCTTCGGCTACCAGGTGGCGCGCCAGTTTGGCCACACCCTGCTGCCGACCCGCGCCGGGTTGGTGCCGTTCACCATCACCGAGCCCCAACTCAAGGCACTGTGCACCGAGTTGTCCGGCACCTCGCTGGACTGCACCGCCAGCTGCAATGGCACCAGCTTCCGCGAGAACCTGCTGTTCACCCACCGCGGCCTGAGCGGCCCGGCGATCTTGCAGATTTCCTCGTTCTGGGAAGCCGGTGACACGGTGGAAATCAACCTGCTGCCCGACCGCGATGCGCTGACCTGGTTGCAACAGATGCAGAGCGAGCGCGCCAACGCCGAACTGAAGACCGTGCTGGGCGAGGTGTTCACCCGCAAGCTGGCCAACCTGCTGGCCGAGCAGTGGTTCGAGTCCAGGCCCATGAAGCAGTACACCCCGGCCGAACTGGCACAGATCGCCGAGAAGCTGGCCAACTGGCAAGTGGTGCCGGCCGGCACCGAGGGCTACCGCACCGCCGAAGTGACCCTGGGCGGCGTGGATACCCGCGAAGTGTCGTCCAAGACCATGGAGTCGCTGAAAAGCCCCGGGCTGTACTTCATCGGCGAAGTGCTCGACGTTACCGGCCACCTGGGCGGTTTCAACTTCCAGTGGGCCTGGGCATCGGCCAACGCCGCAGCGCAGTTCGTGTAGAGTAGAATCCATTCAGCAGCACGGAACGCTTCTTGCTGGCCCGTGCTCAGCGCCGGAATCTGGGCCGCTTCGCGCCCCTTCGCGGGCATGCCCGCTCCCACAGGGTTTTCTGTATAACCTGTGGGAGCGGGCGCGCCCGCGAAGGGCCGCAAAGCGGCCCCAGTAACCGGCTCTGAAAGGTATTCCTCTGATCACTGCCTAGCAGGCCATCATGTCATCGAGCTCGTTCCGTCAGTCACTGCGTCGCCTGTGGGGCCAAGACAAGTTCAGCTACAGCATCCGGGTCACCATCGCCCTCACCGGCAGCCTGGCCCTGTGCTGGTACCAGAACGAGATGGCCCTGCTGATCCCCCTGTTCCTCGGCATCATCGCCAGCGCCCTGGCCGAAACCGACGACAGCTGGCAGGGCCGCCTCAGCGCCCTGGCCGTTACCCTGGTGTGTTTTGCCATCGCCGCGCTGGCGGTGGAGCTGCTGTTCCCCTACCCCTGGATATTCGTCGTTGCCCTGGCCTTGGCCGCATTCGGCCTGACCATGCTCGGTGCACTGGGCGAACGCTATGGGGCAATTGCCTCGGCAACACTGATCACGGCGGTCTACACCATGATCGGGGTGGACCAGCGCGGCGGCGAGGTGACGGACTTCTGGCACGAGCCGCTACTGTTGGTGGCGGGTGCGGCCTGGTACGGGCTGCTGTCGGTGCTGTGGCAAGCGCTGTTTTCCAACCAGCCGGTGCAGCAAAGCCTGGCCAAGCTGTTCTTCGAACTGGGCAGTTACCTCAAGCTCAAGGCGAGCCTGTTCGAGCCCATCCGCACCCTCGACGTCGAAGCCCGACGCCTGGAACTGGCCCAGCAGAACGGCAAGGTGGTGGCGGCGCTCAACGCGGCCAAGGAAATCATCCTGCACCGCGTGGGCAACAGCCAGCCGAACTCCAAAGTCAGCCGTTACCTGAAGCTGTACTTCCTGGCCCAGGACATTCACGAGCGGGTCAGTGCCTCGCACTACCCTTACAACGCCCTGACCGATGCGTTTTTCCACAGCGACGTGATGTTCCGCTGCCAGCGCCTGCTGCGCAAGCAGGGTTCATCCTGCCAGGAGCTGGCACGCTCGATCCGCCTGCGCCAGCCGTTCGTGCTGGCCAGCGGTTACCCCGAAGCCCTTGAAGACCTCAACGCCTCGCTGGAGCACCTGCGCATCCAGAGCAACCCGGCCTGGCGTGGCCTGTTGCGCTCGCTGCGGGCACTGGCGGCCAACCTGGCCACGCTGGACCGCCTGCTGAGTGCCGCCAGCAACCCGGACAGCCTGGCCGATGCCAGCGACAGCAGCCTGCTCGACCGCTCGCCACGCTCGCTGAAAGACGTGTGGACACGCCTGCGCACCCAGCTTACGCCGACCTCGCTGTTGTTCCGCCACGCCCTGCGCCTGCCGCTGGCGCTGTCGATCGGCTACGGCATGGTGCACTTGATACACCCGACCCAGGGCTACTGGATCATCCTCACCACGCTGTTCGTGTGCCAGCCCAACTACGGTGCTACCCGGCGCAAACTGGTGCAGCGCATCTTTGGCACGGCGGTTGGCCTGACGGTGGGTTGGGCGTTGTTCGACCTGTTCCCCAACCCGGTTATCCAGTCGCTGTTCGCCGTGGTCGCCGGGGTGGTGTTCTTCGTCAACCGGACCACCCGCTACGCCCTGGCTACAGCTGCGATTACCCTGATGGTGCTGTTCTGCTTCAACCAGATCGGCGATGGCTACGGGCTGTTCCTGCCGCGCCTGTTCGATACCCTGGTGGGCAGCCTGATCGCCATCCTGGCGGTGTTCCTGTTCCTGCCTGACTGGCAAGGGCGGCGGCTGAACAAAGCGCTGGCCAATACCCTGGCCTGTGCCAGCGTGTACCTGCGCCAGATCATGCAGCAGTATGCCCATGGCAAGCGCGACGACCTGGCCTACCGCCTGGCCCGGCGCAATGCCCACAACGCCGATGCGGCGCTGTCCACCACCTTGGCCAACATGCTGATGGAGCCCGGGCATTTCCGTAAAGAGGCGGATGTGGGCTTCCGCTTCCTGGTGCTGTCGCACACCTTGCTCAGCTACCTCTCGGGGTTGGGCGCGCACCGCGATACGGCCTTGCCGGCGGAGGTGCAGGAGCAGTTGATCGAAGGTGCGGGGCAAAGCCTGGCCAGTAGCCTGGACGAGATTGCCAACGGCCTCGCGGCGCGGCTCCCGGTGGCCATTCATAGTGATGCCGAAGAGGCACTGGCCGATGCCCTGGAGCAGATGCCGGAAGAACTGGATGAGCACCAGCGGTTGGTGCAGACGCAGTTGGCGTTGATCTGCCGGCAGTTGGGGCCATTGCGGACCTTGGCGGCGCACCTGATCAAGGAAGGCGCGCCGGCCTGAGCCTTGCGTTGCCTGTGCCGGCCCTTTCGCGGGCACGCCCGCTCCCACAGGGACCGCGCAGGTCTCGCGGTGTGTATGAATCCTGTGGGAGCGGGCGTGCCCGCGAAAGGGCCGCTACAGGCAACCGGGATCAGAAGCCATGCTGACGCAACAGCCGGGCATAGCTGCCGTCGGCCTTCATCGCCACGATCGCCCGCTCGAACCGCTCGACAATCCGCGCGTGCTCCGGGTGCTTCAGGCTGACCAATATATGCAAGGTGTTCTCCCCCAACGGCGGCTCCACCAGCATCACCCCATCGCGCACGTCCTGCGGCTCACGCTGCAGGTTGTAACGCGCCACATACTCGTCCTCCACCGCCAGGTTCACCCGCCCGGCCGCCAGCATGCGCACCGCCGACGAAAAGTTGCGCACCGACACCTTGTTCAACCGGGTATCGCCGTCAAACGCAGGTGAGTAGGCGTAATCACGCACCACGGCAATGCTGTAAGGGTACAAGTCCGACTGACGCTGGTAGCGGAACACCTCACCCGAGCGCTGCAGCAAGCGAATGCGGTTGGTCAGGTAGGCGCTGGAGAACTGCCCGACAAGGGCGCGCGCATCGTTCTGCCAGGCATTGATCAGCACGTCGTACCGCCCTTCACTCACCCCCAGCAGCGCCCGCGCCCAAGGTGCCTCTTCGACACTGGCGGCGTAGCCTGCGCGGGCCAGAGCAGTGGTGACAATGCTGGTCGCCAGGCCACCGCCCGGCATGCTGGCATCGGTGAACGGTGGCCAGTTATCGGCCACCAGGCGTAGCCTGGCGTGACCCGGCGCGGGTGTTGCCAGCATCATTGCCAGTAAACCCAGAACACAAAGCAGTGGCCGCATGCTCACGTCCTTTCGCAATGGAGGGACACACTGGCGATGAGATTACACAAAGCTGTTTCCGGGGGCAGCGGCCAATAGTGTCAATTTGCCTCTATTTTGGCCGTTCAGGGATACCCGAGCACTTCCCGGATCTGCCGCAGGTGCTGGATGATCCACTGCTTGTCGATCGCGCCCCAGTCATGAATGCGGTAATGCCCGGCGTGATTGCGGGCGCCCTCCTGCTGTTCAAACTCGCAGACGATGTCCAGGTCGGCCAGGGCCGCGATGGTGTCCTGGGCGGTGCGCCGCGGCATGCCAGTCGCTTCCATCAGGGCCGGTACGCTGGTCGCGGTCTGGCTGTCGATCAGCCAGGCCACGTACAGCCGGCGGTAGAAGCTGCTCTTGGTCTTGCTCACTTCCATGCTGCGTGGTCCTTAACAGTTGCCCGGCAACTCCCGATAGGTCAGGTAGACGCGCAGGTCAAATTCCAGTTGGTGGTAGTCCGGCTCCATGTGCTGGCAGAGCTGGTAGAACGCCTTGTTGTGATCGCGCTCGCGCAGGTGCGCCAATTCGTGCACCACGATCATGCGCAGGAACTGCGGCGCCGCTTCCTTGAACAGCGAGGCAATGCGGATTTCCTTCTTCGCCTTGAGCTTGCCGCCCTGCACCCGCGACACCGCCGTGTTCAGGCCCAGGGCCCGATGGGTCAGGTCGAGGCGGTTGTCGAACAGCACCTTGTCCAGGGTCGGCGCACTGCGCAGGTACTGCTGGCGCAAATCCTGGGCATAACCGTACAACGCCTTGTCGCTTTGCACATCGTGGCGCTCGGCGTAACGGCGCTGCAGGTACTCGCCCAGGCGGTCGCTGTCGATCATCTGCTGCACCTGCTGCTGCAGGTGCGGGGGGTAGGCTTGCAAATAACGTAGTACGGTCATGGCGCTGCATTCGGCGTAACGAATGCCGATTCTAGCCAATCACGGCCCTGGCCAGGAGAAAATCGCCGGGAAGCCGCTGGCGTCCGCCGCCGTCATTGGGTAAGCCACCAAAAAGCCCTGCACGTATTCGCAACCATTGGCCTTCAGCCACGCGGCCTGGGTCGGGGTTTCCACGCCTTCGGCAATAACCGTGATGCGGTAGTCGGCACACAGGCCGATGACGCTGCGTACCAGCGCAGCATCCACCGCCGAATCGGGCAGGCGTGCCACCAGGTGGCGGTCGAGTTTGAGGGTATCGATTGGCAGGTCGCGCAGCATGCGCAACGAACAGTCGCCCGCACCAAAGTCATCCAGGGCCACCCGCACCCCCAGCTCGCGCAAGCGGTGTATCTGTTTGACGGCCGCGTCGATGTTGTACATCAGCGAAGTTTCCGCGACCTCTACCTCCAGCTGCGCCGGAACAAGCTGGTAAAGCTCGATCACCCGCTGCAGTTCCTCGACCAGGCCAGGCATGACGAACTGCGCACGGCTCAGGCTGATGCCAAGCACAAGGTCTGCGGGAAAGCGTTCGTACCAGGCCTGGCGCTGGGCCGCGCCCTGACGATAGATCCAGCTGGCCAGGCGGTTGATCAGGCGCGCTTCTTCCAGCAACGGTATGAACAGCCCCGGCGGTACGTCGCCAACGCTGGGGTGCTGCCAACGCAGCAAGGCCTCGAAACCCCGCAGACGGCCATCAATGAACGACACCTGCGGCTGGTACACCAGGGTGAAGTCCTGCTGCTCGATGGCGGTACGCACGCCATCTTCCAGCATCAGCCGTGAGCGTGCCCGGCCGTTGAGCTCCTGGTCGTAGAACCGGTACTGCTGGCGACCGGCCTGCTTGGCGGCATACATCGCTGCATCGGCTGCGCGCAGCAGGCCTTCGACATTGGCCCCGCAGTCCGGGTAGGTGGCGATGCCAATGCTGACCCCAAGGGTTACATCAAGCCCTTCGATCTGATGGCTGATCGAAATACGCTCAAGCAATTTTTCGGCGTAACGCCCCGCCTGCTCGGGGTAAGGCAGGCTGTCGAACAATGCGGTGAACTCATCACCGCCCATCCGCGCCAGCAAGGCCTCACTGCCCAGGCAGTCTTTCAGCTGCTCGCCAACCCAGCGCAGCACGCGGTCTCCGGTTTCGTGGCCCAACGAGTCGTTGATGCGCTTGAAGCCGTCCAGGTCCATGTACATCAGCGCCTGCGCCTTGTCCGAACGCTCGTTGCGCAGCAGCGCCCCCTCTGCCGCCTGGTAGAAGCCACGTCGATTGAGCAACCCGGTGAGCGGGTCGGTGACGGCCTGGTATTCCAGTTGCTGGTGCAGGTTGCGCACCACTGACATGTCCAGCACCGTCACCACCATGGCTTGCTGGTCGGCCGGCAGCGGTGCACAGGACAACGCCACGGGCACCAGTTCACCACCCAGGGTGCGCAGTTGGGCATCGTGCACACGGAATATCCGCCGCCCCAGATAGGCCTGGTAGAAGTCCGACTCATTCCACAGGCAGGCGGTGGCCAGCTGTATCAGGTCAAGCAGGTGGGCACCCTGGAACTGCTGCACGGGGGCAGACAGCAAGCGTGAAATGGCCGGGTTGGCAAAGCTGATGATGCCTTGGGCATCCACCACCAGGATGCCCTCGGCGGCGTTCTCCAGGATCGATGCGTTGAACGCCCTGGCGGCTTCCAGCTCGCGACTCAGGCGTTGCAGCATGCGCCGGTTGCGCTGCTGCTCGAGCAGCGCCTGGACCTTGGGCTTGAGAATCTGCGGGTCGAACGGTTTGAACATGTAGTCCACGGCGCCGCTGGCGTAGCCTTTGAGCACGGCCGCTTCGGACTGTTCGTTGGCAGTGAGGAATATGATCGGGGTCAGCCGGGTACGCTGGCTGCCGCGCATCAGCCGGGCCACTTCGAAGCCGTCCATTTCCGGCATCTGTACATCCAGCAAGACCAGGTCGACATCGTGTTCGAGCAACGCACTCAGGGCTTCCATCCCCGAGCTTGCCGTCAACACTTGCCAATCCTGCCGGGCCAGCAAGGCCCGCATGCTGATGAGGTTTTCGGGGTAATCGTCTACCACCAGTAGAACCGAACTGCCATCCACTGCCTGTGGTTGAGGGTGAGCGCCATCCATGCTGCTTCTCTCGTATGTCCAGCTTCGACTTGCTATTGGATCCGAATTTAACTCTAGCTTTGGATACGGAGGACGCAATGCAAGGTATGGCAATACGCCATGGATGGAGACGTTAGTCGACTAACGGTAGCTTTGCAAAACAGCCGTGAAATTGACGCCTGGGGATCTGTAGACTCAACCCCAGGCATCAAGGCTAGGCATCGTTAAAACGGGCCACAAATGACGGTATTTTCCCCGACTCTGCCTTGAACAGTAGGCGGTCACCTTTGCGAATCGACTGCGTACGTGATCCGTACTTGATTTCGCTGGGGTAGTCTGCATCACTCGTGATTACCTGAATGGACGGATAACCCGAGTTATTGGGCGCGAACTCAAGTGAGGGTGCCCAGTAACCATTGCCCATGTTGTAGATACCATATGACTGAGTCTGCACCTGTGGTCCTACTTTGTCGGGCGAAGACTGGATCACATGCGCGCCACGCTGCCTGGCACGGACACCGTTGGCATAGATGACGTTGTCAACCATCCTGCAACGCAGCGACCAGTCGGTATTAATGATGTAGTGAGAAGCAATCGGCCCACCGTCAGGCTTTGCTGCAAACCACCCCATCACCTCACCCGACAGATCATGGGGCACAAAACTCGGGTCCCGATAACGCGCTGCCTGAACTGAGCGTAAGTCACCAAACGCCTTAGGCTCGCGCCCCACTCGTTCTATAAACTCTTTCAGCAGTTGCAGCCTGGGCTGATTCTGCCCAATCCACCGCTGAGTCACGCCAGGCCAAAACATCCTGTCTCTCACGCCGCTATTGTAGGAAACAACAGTGTTCTTGTTCAATTCCCACAGTTGTACGATCGCGGCTTCCTTGCAGGAGGGCGGAATTATCGAGTTGCCAAGCACTCGCTTCAGCATCGCACTAAACTCAACATGAACGGCATCCGTGAAATCCTTGAACCGGTGGAAATTCAGTATAACGATTTCCTTATCCGCCCGTTTATCCCGTCGATACCTGAGCAACGCTTGCAGCACATCGCCTTCAACCGTTCTACCGTTGGAAGTATTATGAAAAATGGAAAAACGGCGTGCATCAGAATAGCCACTGTAAAACTGCACACGCAGGTCAAGCACCCGAATCCCCCACGTTAACTGGTCATAAACGGGAACATCCTGGCAGGTTTCCATGGACGGTGCCCACTGCGCTTGTTTGTCGTAGCCTGAGTTGTGCGTACCCAGTAAAATAGCCTCGCCTATGGGCAATACACGCGCACCTGAATAGCGTTCCATCCAGTTGCTCCTGTTGTTGTTAGCCGGTTTGCAAATACCGCCGGCCCAGCTTCCATTAGGACACCAGCCGGCCATTACTGCTCACCTCGCGTGCGGTGCTGACAAACCTCTTCACAACCGTGCTCACACCTGCAAGCAGCCGCGTCTGTCAGTGCGGGCTCCGTACGTTCTCGCCGTTCAGTTGGAACGTCAAGTTCCTGCAGTGCGAATGTATCGCCTGTTGTTGCATCAATCCTGCTCACTACTGTTGACTCCCTCGTTATAGGTGGAGACAACAAACTAACGCAACTTACAAAGTTCGCACACCTCGCAGAAATACGAGCACTTGCAACTTAATTTTATTCACTGGAATCGCTTCCCCCTTACCAAATAAAAAGCCCGCATTTCTGCGGGCTTTTAACAATGTTTGAACTCTCGATCAGTTGACCTTGGCGGCCAGCTCACCTTTCAGGTAGCGCTGGTACATGCCTTCGAGGGAGATCGGCTTGATCTTCGAGGCATTACCGGCAGTGCCGAAGGCTTCGTAACGGGCGATGCACACGTCACGCATGGCCTTGACGGTTTCGCCAAAGAACTTGCGTGGGTCGAACTCGCTTGGGTTGGTCGCCATCAGGCGACGCATTGCACCGGTGGATGCCAGACGCAGGTCGGTGTCGATGTTGACCTTGCGCACACCGTACTTGATGCCTTCAACGATCTCTTCGACCGGCACACCGTAGGTTTCCTTGATGTCGCCGCCGTACTGGTTGATGATCGCCAGCCACTCTTGCGGTACCGAGGAAGAACCGTGCATCACCAGGTGGGTGTTGGGGATGCGCTTGTGGATTTCCTTGATGCGGTCGATGGCCAGCACGTCACCGGTAGGTGGCTTGGTGAACTTGTAGGCACCGTGGCTGGTACCGATGGCGATCGCCAGGGCATCGACCTGGGTCTTTTTGACGAAATCGGCCGCTTCTTCCGGGTCGGTCAGCATCTGGCTGTGGTCCAGCACGCCTTCGGCGCCGATACCGTCTTCTTCACCGGCCATGCCGGTTTCCAGCGAACCCAGGCAGCCCAGCTCGCCTTCTACCGAAACGCCGCAAGCGTGCGCCATGGCAACGGTCTGCTGGGTAACGCGGACGTTGTACTCGTAGTCGGTCGGGGTCTTGCCGTCTTCACCCAGCGAGCCGTCCATCATCACCGAGCTGAAGCCCAGCTGGATCGAGCGCTGGCAGACGTCAGGGCTGGTGCCGTGGTCCTGGTGCATGCACACCGGGATGTGCGGGAACTCTTCGATGGCAGCCAGGATCAGGTGACGCAGGAACGGGGCGCCAGCGTATTTGCGGGCACCGGCCGAAGCCTGGACGATCACTGGGGAGTCGGTCTTGTCGGCCGCTTCCATGATGGCGCGCATCTGCTCGAGGTTGTTGACGTTGAAAGCTGGTACGCCGTAACCGAACTCGGCGGCGTGGTCCAGCATCTGGCGCATGCTAATGAGTGCCATTGTGTATCTCTCTCCCGACAAGCGTCGTTTGTTTCGTGCAAGCCTGCCGCAGGGGCGGTTGCTGTTCAAGTAGTGTGGGCCACCCACGCGGCCCGGCCAGTCACGGTGCCTTGCAGCCCCGCCCAATCAGATCGTTGGTTGCCACCCAGTACACCAGGCCTTCTTCGCCCTTGGTGTGGAAGGCCAGCATGCCATCGCTGTACAGCGCACCCGAGGCACCCGGCTCGGCCTTGAGCCGGTAGACCTGGTCGCCGCCGCCAAGGCGCACGTCAACCTGGTCGCGTTGTGCATCGGCAAAGCGCCACAGCACTTCGGCCTGGGTGTCACAGACCCAACGGGTCCAGTTGTCTGCCGGGGCGGGTTGCGCCGGCTGCAGCAGTGAGCATCCTGCCAGTGTCGCCAGGGCCGTCACGGCCAAAAGCGCTTTCATTCAGTTTCCTCGATTTGGGGCTGCTTTGCAGCCCTTCGCGGGCATGCCCGCTCCCACACAGACCGCACATCGTTGCAGCTGGCGCTGTACCTGTGGGAGCGGGCGAGCCCGCGAAGGGCCGCACAGCGGCCCCCTTTGAAGACCACAAATCAGTCCTCAGGTTGCCTGTCACCCGATCAAGGGCAACCCGGCGCCTTGCGCTGGTGGTCTTCGTCGTACTTTTCCAGGCCTTCCGGGCCCACGCGCTTGCTGATCACCGGCACGGTCTCGGCCTGCCACTCGGACTGGTAGCAACCGCCCTTGGGCGGCTGCGCCGGGTCGTCGGCACTCGAAGACGGGCTGCCAGAGCAGGCGCCCAGCAGCCCAGCCAGCAACATCACAGGCAATTGCTTGACCATCAGGCCACTCCCTTTGCCAAGCGCCGACGTCATCAGGCCTTGGCCCGCTCTTCCAGGATTGCCACCGCTGGCAGGACCTTGCCCTCGACGAACTCGAGGAAAGCACCACCACCGGTAGAAATGTAGGAGATTTGCTCGCTGACGCCATATTTGTCGATGGCTGCCAGGGTGTCACCGCCACCGGCGATGGAGAACGCGGCGCTGTCAGCGATGGCCTTGGCCAGTACCTTGGTGCCGTTGCCGAACTGGTCGAATTCGAACACGCCGACAGGGCCGTTCCACAGGATGGTCTGCGACGACTTCAGCAACTCGGCGAAGTTGGCTGCGGTTTGCGGGCCGATGTCCAGGATCATGTCGTCAGCGGCAACGTCAGCGATGGCCTTGACGGTGGCTTCGGCAGTTTCGGCGAACTCCTTGGCAACCACCACGTCGACTGGCAGCGGCACGTTGACCTTGGCGGCGATGGCCTTGGCGGTCTCGACCAGGTCAGGCTCGTACAGCGACTTGCCCACCGGGTGGCCGGCAGCCGCCAGGAAGGTGTTGGCGATGCCGCCACCGACGATCAGCAGGTCACACACGGCGCTCAGGCTGTTCAGCACGTCCAGCTTGGTGGACACCTTGGAGCCGGCAACAATGGCCGCCATCGGCTTGGCCGGGGCCTTCAGGGCCTTGCCCAAGGCGTCCAGCTCGGCGGCCAGCAGCGGGCCGGCAGCGGCGACCTTGGCGAACTTGGCCACACCGTGGGTCGAACCTTCGGCGCGGTGAGCAGTGCCGAACGCGTCCATGACGAACACATCGCACAGGGCAGCGTACTTCTGCGCCAGCTCGTCGGCGTTCTTTTTCTCGCCCTTGTTGAAGCGCACGTTCTCGAACAGCACCAGCTCGCCGGCCTGTACCGCGACACCGTCCAGGTAGTCGGCAACCAGTGGCACGTCACGGCCCAGGGCCTTGCTCAGGTAGTCGGCAACCGGCTTGAGGCTGTTATCGGCAGAGAACTCGCCTTCGGTCGGGCGGCCCAGGTGCGAGCAGACCATTACCGCTGCGCCCTTCTCCAGGGCCAGCTTGATGGTCGGCAGCGCTGCCAGGATACGCGCGTCGCTGGCTACCACACCGTCCTTCACAGGCACGTTGAGGTCTTCGCGGATCAGTACGCGCTTACCTTGCAGGTCGAGGTCGGTCATCTTCAACACGGTCATGAATGCAGTCCTTCAGGGCTGTTTGTTGCGGGTTGGGTGAACGACGTGCAGAAAGTGTTCGGCAACGTCGAGCATACGGTTGGCAAAACCCCATTCGTTGTCGAACCAGGCCAGCAGGTTCACCAGGCGGGGGCCGGAAACACGGGTCTGGCTGGCATCGACGATGGCCGAATGCGGGTCATGGTTGAAATCACAGCTGGCGTGCGGCAGCTCGGTGTAGGCCAGCAAGCCTTTCAGCGGGCCGTCCAGCGCCGCCTCGCGCAATACCCGGTTGACCTCGGCCGCGCTGGTGTCGCGGGCGGTCTGCAGGGTGATGTCCAGGCACGAGACGTTGACGGTAGGCACACGTACCGCTTTGGCCTGGATTCGCCCGGCAAGTTCCGGGAGCAGGCGCTCGATGCCACGCGCAAGACCAGTGGACACCGGGATCACCGACTGGAAGGCCGAGCGCGTGCGGCGCAGGTCTTCGTGGTGATAGGCGTCGATCACCGGCTGGTCGTTCATCGCCGAGTGAATGGTGGTGATCTGCACGTATTCGATGCCGAACGCCTGGTCCAGCACACGCAGCAGCGGCACGCCGCAGTTGGTGGTACACGAGGCGTTGGACACCAGGCGCTCGCTGCCGGTCAGGCAACCCTGGTTGATGCCGTAGACCACCGTGGCATCGACATCGGCCTCACTGGCCATCGGCTGCGAGAACAGCACGCGCGGTGCGCCGGCATCGAGAAAGCGTTGGCCATCGGCACGGGTGTTATAGGCACCGGAACACTCCAGCACCAGATCGATGCCCAGCGCGGCCCAGTCGATGCCTTCAGGGGTGGCACTGCGCATTACCTTCACGCAGTCGCCATTGATATGCAGGCAATCACCGTCGACCTTCACCTCACCGGGGAAACGCCCGTGGGTGGAGTCGAAGCGGGTCAGGTATTCCAGGCTGGCCTGGTCGGCCAGGTCGTTCAGCGCGACGATCTCGAAACCGGCCCTGGCCCCCCGCTCAAACAGCGCGCGCAGGACACAGCGGCCGATACGGCCATAACCGTTGAGTGCAACTTTGTAGGGACGCAGGTGGGGCATTCGGGGCTCACGAGACAATTTTATATTCGTCAGCCTGCGGGATTTGCGGTGAGGCATTCGCGGGCAAGCCCGCTCCCACAGGGATACATACGACCCCTGTGGGAGCGGGCTTGCCCGCGAATGCAGGCGACACCGCCCGCAGATCTTTACATCAGTCTTCCAGCAGCTCTTCGGCAGTACCGAGGATGTTCTCCAGGGTGAAGCCGAATTCTTCGAACAGTGCCGAAGCCGGCGCCGACTCACCGTAGGTGGTCATGCCGATGATACGGCCTTCCAGGCCGACGTACTTGTACCAGAAGTCGGCGTGGGCAGCTTCGATGGCGATGCGCGCACCCACTTCCAGCGGCAGTACCGACTGCTTGTAGGCAGCGTCCTGGGCGTCGAACACGCTGGTGCTCGGCATCGACACGATACGTACCTTGCGGCCTTGCTCGGTCAGTTTGTCGAAGGCCTGAACAGCCAGGCCCACTTCGGAACCGGTGGCAATCAGGATCAGCTCAGGCTCGCCAGCGCAGTCCTTGAGCACGTAACCGCCACGGGCGATATCGGCGATCTGCTGGGCGTCGCGGTCCTGGTGTTGCAGGTTCTGGCGCGAGAAGATCAGCGCCGACGGGCCGTCCTTGCGCTCCAGGGCGTGCTTCCAGGACACCGCGGATTCCACCGCGTCGGCCGGGCGCCAGGTGTCCAGGTTCGGCGTGCTGCGCAGGCTGGCCAGCTGCTCGATCGGCTGGTGAGTCGGGCCGTCTTCGCCCAGGCCGATGGAGTCGTGGGTGTAGACGTGGATCACGCGCTGCTTCATCAGTGCGGACATGCGCACGGCGTTGCGGGCGTATTCCATGAACATCAGGAAGGTCGCGCCGTAAGGCACCAGGCCACCGTGCAGGGCAACGCCGTTCATGATGGCGGTCATGCCGAACTCGCGCACGCCGTAGTACATGTAGTTGCCATTGGCATCTTCATGGCTGACGCCCTTGCAACCTTTCCACAGGGTCAGGTTGGAGCCGGCCAGGTCGGCCGAGCCACCCAGCAGTTCCGGCAGCAGCGGGCCGAACGCGTTCAGGGTGTTCTGGCTGGCCTTGCGGCTGGCAATGGTCTCGCCCTTGGCAGCGACTTCTGCAATATAGGCAGCGGCTTTTTCCGCGAAGTCGGCTGGCAGCTCACCGCTCAGGCGGCGCTTGAGCTCGCTGGCCAGTTCCGGGAAGGCTGCGGCATAGGCGTCGAAACGCGTGTTCCATTCAGCTTCGGCCTTGGCACCGGCCTGCTTGGCATCCCACTCGGCATAGATATCGGCAGGGACTTCGAACGGACCGTGGTTCCAGTTCAGTTCCTTGCGGGCCAGGGCGATCTCGTCGTTGCCCAGTGGCGCGCCGTGGCAGTCTTCCTTGCCCTGCTTGTTTGGCGAGCCGAAACCGATGATGGTCTTGCAGCAGATCAGGGTCGGACGGTCGCTCTTGCGGGCGGTCTCGATGGCGGTACGAATCTCGTCGGCGTCGTGGCCATTGACGTTGCGGATCACCAGCCAGTTGTAGGACTCGAAACGCTTCGGCGTGTCGTCGGTGAACCAGCCTTCCACTTCACCGTCGATGGAGATGCCGTTGTCGTCATAGAAGGCAACCAGCTTGTTCAGGCCCAGGGTACCGGCCAGCGAAGCGACTTCGTGGGAGATGCCTTCCATCATGCAGCCGTCGCCCAGGAACACGTAGGTGTTGTGGTCGACGACGTTGTGGCCTTCACGGTTGAACTGGGCGCCCAGCACTTTTTCAGCCAGGGCAAAGCCCACGGCGTTGGCCAGGCCCTGGCCCAACGGACCGGTGGTGGTCTCTACGCCCGGGGTATAGCCAAACTCCGGGTGGCCCGGGGTACGGCTGTGCAGCTGGCGGAACGACTTGAGGTCATCGATGGTGACGTCGTAGCCGGTCAGGTGCAGCAGCGAGTAGATCAGCATCGAGCCGTGGCCGTTGGACAGCACGAAGCGGTCACGGTCGGCGAAGCTCGGGTTGCTCGGGTTGTGCTTCAGATAGTCGCGCCAAAGCACTTCGGCGATATCCGCCATGCCCATGGGGGCACCTGGGTGGCCGCTGTTGGCCTTTTGCACGGCATCCATGCTGAGGGCACGAATGGCGTTGGCACGTTCACGACGGCTGGGCATCGCTGATCTCCTGGGGGCTTGAATAGGTGGTGACACGAAAAAGGCGACCATTTTCGCCCACTGGGGGGGCTTGGGGCAAACATTTAAGCGCCAAGCGGCAAGCTTTAAGCTGCAAGTAAAGGGCAGAGCCCGACGCGGACCGCTCTAAAGCTTGTAGCTAGAAGCTTTCGGCTTGCAGCTCATCGCCAATATCAAAACTTTTTGATATTGGCCTTGCTAGGGCACTGATGCCTGTCTAGACTGCCGGCCCATGAACCTCCGTGCGCAATCGATCCCCGAGCAACGCGAAGCATTGGCCGCCCTGTGCAAGGCCAGTGGCGACGCGCTGCGCCTGAACGTATTGCGCGCCCTGGCCAACGACTCGTTCGGCGTGCTGGAACTGGCGCAGATCTTCGACATCGGCCAGTCGGGCATGAGCCACCACCTGAAGGTGCTCGCCCAGGCCGAACTGGTAGCCACCCGCCGCGAAGGCAACGCCATCTTCTACCGCCGTGCCCTGCCTGACAGCCTGCGCCTGGGTGGCCGGCTGCATGCGGCGTTGCTTGAAGAAGTCGACGATTTGGCCCTGCCGCCCGCCGTGCAGGCACGCATAGCCCAGGTACAGCAGCGCCGCGCCGCCACCAGCCAGGACTTCTTCCTGCGCGTGGAAGAGAAGTTTCGCGCCCAGCAAGACCTGATCGCCGGCCTGCCGCAGTACCGCGAAAGCCTGCTGGCGCTGCTCGACAAGCTGCATTTCGACCCGGCCGCCAGCGCCCTGGAGGTCGGCCCCGGTGACGGCGGTTTCCTGCCCGACCTGGCCCGGCGCTTTGCTCAGGTAACCGCCCTGGACAACAGCCCGACCATGCTCGAGCTGGCGCGCCAGGTGTGCCAGCGCGAAGGGCTCGACAACGTCCACCTGCAGTTGGCTGATGCACTGGGTGCAACGGATGTGGCCGCCGACTGCGTAGTGCTGAACATGGTGCTGCACCATTTCAGCGACCCGGCCCTGGCCTTGCGCCAGCTGGCCAAGCGGGTGAAAGCAGGTGGCAGCCTGCTGGTCACCGAATTGTGCAGCCATGACCAGGGGTGGGCGCGGGATGCCTGCGGCGACCTGTGGCTTGGCTTTGAACAGGACGACCTGGCCCGCTGGGCCAACGCTGCCGGGCTGGCCCATGCGGACAGCCTGTACGTAGGCTTGCGTAACGGTTTCCAGATCCAGGTCCGCCATTTCCAGCGGACGGCTGGCGACATACACCATCGGTAAATTTCAGGAACCTTCGAGATGAGCGAATACTCCCTTTTCACCTCCGAGTCCGTGTCCGAAGGGCATCCGGACAAGATCGCCGACCAGATTTCGGACGCCGTCCTTGATGCCATCATCGCCCAGGACAAATACGCCCGCGTAGCCTGCGAAACCCTGGTCAAGACCGGTGTCGCCATCATCGCCGGCGAAGTCACCACTTCGGCCTGGGTCGACCTGGAAGACCTGGTGCGCAAGGTCATCATCGACATCGGCTACAACAGCTCCGACGTCGGCTTCGACGGCGCCACCTGCGCCGTGATGAACATCATCGGCAAGCAGTCGGTGGACATCGCCCAGGGCGTGGACCGCTCCAAGCCGGAAGACCAGGGCGCCGGTGACCAGGGTCTGATGTTCGGCTATGCCAGCAACGAAACCGAAGTGCTGATGCCGGCGCCGATCTGCTTCTCGCACCGCCTGGTCGAGCGCCAGGCCGAAGCGCGCAAGTCCGGCCTGCTGCCATGGCTGCGCCCGGATGCCAAGTCGCAGGTCACCTGCCGCTACGAAAACGGCAAGGTAGTCGGTATCGACGCCGTTGTGCTGTCGACCCAGCACAACCCTGAGGTTTCGCAGAAAGACCTGCAAGAAGCCGTGATGGAACTGATCGTCAAGCACACCCTGCCTGCCGAGTTGCTGCACAAAGGTACCCAGTACCACATCAACCCGACCGGCAACTTCATCATCGGTGGCCCGGTGGGTGACTGCGGCCTGACCGGGCGCAAGATCATCGTCGACTCCTACGGCGGCATGGCCCGCCACGGCGGTGGCGCGTTCTCCGGCAAGGACCCGTCCAAGGTCGACCGTTCCGCTGCCTACGCCGGCCGCTACGTGGCCAAGAACATCGTTGCCGCCGGCCTGGCCGAACGCTGCGAGATCCAGGTGTCCTACGCCATTGGCGTGGCCCAGCCGACCTCCATCTCGATCAACACCTTCGGCACCGGCAAGGTTTCCGACGACAAGATCATCCAGCTGGTGCGCGAGTGCTTCGACCTGCGTCCGTACGCCATCACCACCATGCTCGATCTGCTGCACCCGATGTACCAGGAAACTGCCGCCTACGGCCACTTCGGCCGTGAGCCGCAGCAGAAGACTGTCGGCGACGACACCTTCACCACCTTCACCTGGGAGCGCACCGACCGCGCCCAGTCGCTGCGTGACGCTGCCGGCCTGTAGTTTCCTACAGCACCAGGCGAAAGCCCCTGCCGAGTTATCGGCAGGGGCTTTTTTGTGACATATCGGCTGACAATCGCGCGGCGGCAAGCACCTGCGAACCTGCCTAGGATGGGTGTTCCCACCCGCCACGCAAGGATGCTGGCCATGCTTTACCCACTGCTGTTCACGCTGCTGCTGTTGCTGCGGGCGCCATTGGCCTGGGCACAACAGTGCCCCGACTGGACGCCAGCGCAGGTCGATGCCGAAGTCGCACAACTGCGCGCCACCCTTGCCCGCTGGGATGACCATTACCATCGCCAGGGTATCGCGCTGGTGGCCGACGAACTGTACGACCAGAGCCGCCAGCGCCTGGGCCAGCTTCGGCAATGCTTTGGTCTGGCGGCCAGCGCGTCTCCCTTGGCCAACGCTGGCGGCCCGCTCGCTCACCCGGTGCCGCACACCGGGGTCGAAAAACTGCCTGATCGCCAGGCGGTGCAACGGTGGATGGCCGGCAAGACAGGAATATGGGTGCAACCCAAAGTCGACGGCGTTGCTGTTTCGCTGATCTATCGGCAGGGCCACCTGGTACAACTGATAAGCCGTGGCGACGGCGTGCAAGGCCACGACTGGAGCCGACACATCCCCCAACTCGGCAGCATCACCCGAACATTGCCTCAGGCAATCGACCTGCAATTGCAGGGTGAGCTTTACCTGCGTCAGGACCAGCATGTGCAAGCCCAGGCAGGCAGCGCCAACGCTCGCGGCACCGTGGCTGGGCTGCTGGCACGCAAGCGACTCACCGTCGGGCAAGCAAGCGCCATCGGCCTGTTCGTGTGGGGCTGGCCGCAGGGCCCCGACCAACAGACCGAACGCCTCGCACAGCTGGCACAACTGGGTTTTCCGGATAGCCTGCATTACAGCATTGCGATCGACACGGCGGAGGATGCTGCCCACTGGCGTGAGCACTGGTACCGCTCGCCCCTGCCCTTCGCCAGCGACGGCGTGATCCTGCGCCAAGGGGCCCGGCCGCCAGCCGAGCGCTGGCAGGCCAAGGCACCGTACTGGATCGCGGCCTGGAAATACCCCTATGTGCAAGCCTTGGCCGAAGTACGCGACGTGCGCTTTCGGGTTGGCCGCACCGGCAGGGTCACGCCCATTGTGCACGTACAGCCGGTTACGCTCGATGACCGGCGCATTACCCAGGTAAGCCTTGGCTCGCTGGCGCGCTGGAAGGCCCTGGACATTGGCCCCGGCGACCAGGTTGCCATCAGCCTTGCCGGGTTGACCATTCCGCGCCTCGAGCACGTCGTGCACCGCGCGGTGCAGCGCCATCAACTGGCCGCGCCCGCACCCGACCAGCATCATGCCCACAGCTGCTGGCAAGCCAGCGCGGGCTGTGAGGAACAGTTCATTGCCCGGCTCACCTGGCTTGGCGGCAAACAGGGGCTGGCCTTGCCGCGCACCGGGGCGGGCACATGGCGGCGGCTGGTCGAAGCCGGCCTGGTAACGTCGATGACCGACTGGCTGCATCTCGATGCCGGGCGCCTGCTGAAAGTACCCGGCATAAGCGACATCACGGCAGCGCAATTGCTGGGCAGTTTCGACAAAGCCCGCTCACGCCCCTTTGAGCAATGGCTACGCGGTATTGGCGCGCCCATCAGCAAACAGCTGCAACTGACGGGCGACTGGCCAGAGCTGGCCGCACGCAGTGCCGAGCAATGGCAGGCCGTGCCCGGCATCGGCGCAAAACGCTCGCGTCAACTTGTGGATTTTTTCGCGGCCGCAGAGGTACAAGCAATTGCCGAACAGTTGGCGGAAACCGGCATTGAAGGCTTCCTCGCCACGCGTCAGCCCATTGAGCAATGATTTTTTACCAATTTACTTGCAGGAAAAACCCGAGATTCGGCCGGAAAACTTCACCAAGGGTTCCTAAATGGGCAAAACCAAGGCAGGATTTCCCCCAACTTTTGCTGCCCCGCCCCGTTCAGGAGGCTTTTCATGAAACGTATTTCGACTCTTTTCCTGCTCGCATCACTGGGTCTGGCTGCGGGTGCCGTGCAAGCAGCCCAGCCGGACCAAGGCCTGACCGGTTGCGCCGCCAAGCGCAGCGCCATCGAAAACCAGCTGCAGATTGCCCGCGACCACGGCAACAGCGACCAGGTAGCAGGGCTGGAAGAAGCACTGCGGGGAGTGGACAACTGCACCGATGCAAGCCTGCGTAAAGAGCGTGAACAAAAGGTGCTCGACGCACGTCACGAAGTGGCTCAGCGGGAAAAGGACTTGAAAAAAGCCGAGAAGAAAGGCGACGCCGAGAAGATCAACAAGCGCAAGGACAAGCTGGCCGAATCGCGTAAGGAATTGCAGGAAGCGGTGGACGACCTGGACCGCTGACATTACGAACAGCGCTTGATCAACCACCGCCTGACCCTGTGGGAGCGGGCTTGCCCGCGAAGAAGCCGACGCGATGTATGGCACCGGCTTCGCCGGTGTTCGCGGGCAAGCCCGCTCCCACAGGTTCGCTGCCAATCAAGTGGTTACGTGCTGGCCTGTGATAGCGATGAAGTGCTCAGTGATTACGAAACTCGGTATGACAGGCCTTGCACGCTGCTTCCACCTTGTCCATCGGCCCTTTCAACTGCGCGATATCCAGTGGCTGGCTACGGGTTACACCGACCAGGTCACCGGTAACGCCCTCCAGTTGCCGGGCCAGGTCATGAAAGCGTGCCTGGCGCTCCCATACCTCTGCGCGCGCAGCGCTGTCCCCGCCATCGCGTACCTGTGGAAAGTGCTGCCAGGGCTGATGTGCCAGGCCGTCCAGTTTCAGTGCACCGTCGGCAAATTTCACTCCGTCGAACGGCAACCGGCCACGCAGCATGCCGCCCAGGTCTTCGCTGGTCTTGAGCATGTCCTTGAAGATCACCTTGCGCTTGCCCAGCGGCGAGTTCGGGTCAACCCGGTCACACCCCCCCAGCGCCAGTGCTGCCAGCAGAACAACGGTCAATCGCTTCAACATCACGCTCACTTCGGCCTACGCAAATGGGCGGCCAGTATCGCTGCCCAAGCGCCAAAGACCAATAGCCACATAAATTACAGGGGCGAATCTTCATGTTCGCCCATGACAGGAACACACTCATGAAATCTGCCCTGCGCCACCTGGCCTGGACACTGCCGGTACTGGCCTTGCTGGCCGGTTGCAATGGCGGCGAGAACGCCAAGCCCGAACCCCACGCCATCGCCACCTACGCCCCGGCCACCTGGAAAGACCTGCCGGCAGTCAGCGATGAAGACCTGCTGGCCGGTTTCTACGCCTGGCGCAGTGGCTGCGAGAAGCTCAAGCGGGACCCCGTCTGGGCCGCCACTTGCGAAGCGGCCGGCAGCGCCACGGCGAGTGCCGCCCAGGTGCGTACCTTCCTGGAGCAGAACCTGGCGGTGTACGGCCTGCGCTCTGCCGAGAACAATGCCAACGGCCTGATTACCGGTTACTACGAACCGGTCTATCCCGGCAGCCTGAAGCAGTCGGCGACCAACCATGTGGCGGTTTATGGCCCCCCTGAAGACATGATCGTGGTCGATCTGGCCAGCGTGTACCCCGAGTTGAAAGGCAAACGCCTGCGCGGTCGTCTCGATGGCCGAGTGCTCAAGCCTTATGACACTGCCGAGGTGATCAATCGTAACGGCGTCAAGGCCCCGGTGCTGGCCTGGCTGACCGACCCGATGGACCTGCAGTTCCTGCAAATCCAGGGTTCTGGCCGCGTCCAGCTGGAGGATGGCCGGCAACTGCGCCTGGGCTATGCCGACCAGAACGGCCACCCTTACCGGCCAATCGGGCGCTGGCTGGTGGAGCAGGGCCAGCTGAAAAAAGAAGAAGTGAGCATGGGTGCCATTCATGCCTGGGCCGAGGCCAACCCGCAGCGCGTGCCGGAGCTGCTGGCCAGCAACCCCAGCTACGTGTTTTTCAGCACCCGCCCAGACAGCAACGAAGGCCCGCGCGGGTCGCTGAACGTGCCGCTTACCGCTGGCTACAGTGTGGCGATAGACCGCAAGGTGATTCCGCTGGGCAGCCTGTTGTGGCTGTCCACAACCCGCCCGGACGGCTCGCCCGTGGTGCGCCCGGTGGGGGCGCAGGACACTGGCGGGGCGATTGCCGGTGAAGTGCGTGCCGACCTGTTCTGGGGTACCGGGCCGGAGGCCGGCGAACTGGCAGGGAACATGAAGCAGCAAGGGCAAATCTGGATGCTGTGGCCCAAGGGCCAGCCACTGCCTGAAGTGCCTAAAGTGCCTTGATCGGCGCTGGATTCTTCGCGGGCTCGCCCGCTCCCACAGGTACACCACAGCCCTTGAATGCTGCGTTTGTACCTGTGGGAGCGGGCAAGCCCGCGAAGCAGGCGACTCGGTTTCAGATGGAAACCACAAAGAGCGACACGATCAGCGCCAACCCGGCAAACCACACCAGCGAGCGCAGGGCGGCCCAATCGGCCAGGTAGCAGATGATGTAAAGCAGCCGGCTGGTGATGTACATCACCCCCAGAACATCCTGCGTCACCTGCTCGGCATTGCCGACGATATCCGCCACCAGCACCGCGGCGGCGAACGCCGGAAACGCTTCGTAGCCGTTCTGCTGCGCAGCATGCGCACGCCTTGGCAAGCCCGACAAGGTATCAAGAAATGCCCGCGGGTCATGATTGTCCTTCAGGCCGAAGCGGCCGCTGCTGAGCTTGGCGATCAAGGCACAAAGCGGGTTCAACAGCAGCGCGATCAAAATGCACCACAGGGCAACGGTCATGCGCAGGACTCCTTGTTCGAAAATGGGTTAGAGCTTCATCACCAGCATGCCTGCCAGGACCAGCCCGCAAGCTAGGAGTCTCGGCCCGCCAAAAGGTTCTTTGAGGTAGCGCATGCCGAACAGCACCACAAGGATCACACTCAGTTCGCGCAACGCTGCCGCCTCGGCCACTGACCCCAGATGCATGGCCCACAACACCAGGGCATAACTGAACAATACGCAGAAGCCTACCGCCAGCCCCAGGCGCCATTGGGTTCGCCAGAACAGCACGAACGGTGCTCGCCGCGCCACACTGGCCAGCAGCGGGAATTGCCAGGCACTGAGCAAGGTCAGCCACACCAGGTAGTCCCAGGGCTTGCCCCACAAGCGCACGGCCTGGCCGTCAAACCAGGTGTAGCAGCCAATGCACAAGCCGATCAGGGCGACCACCGGCAGCATCGACCAGGGCAACCGGTCGCCGCCACCGCCCTGCCACAGCAGGCAGGCCATGCCACAGGGGATCAGCAGGATGCCGACGATCTGCTGCTGGCTCAGCGACTCCCCGGCAAAGGCCAGGGTCAACCCCAGCACCACCAATGGCGACAGCCCGCGCATCAGAGGATAGACCAACCCCAGGTCGCCCACGCGATACGCCTGGATCAGCAGGTAGCGGTACAGCTGCTCGGCGAGCGCCGAGGCCAACAGCCAAGGCCAGATAGTGGCAGGCGGGACTTCGACAAAGGGAACGGCCACCACCGCGAAGGCCAGTGCCACCGTGTCCATGCTGGCGATCACCAGCAGCCGTTCTGCGCTGAATTTGATCAGGGTATTCCAGGTCGCATGCAGCAGGGCGGCGACCAGCACCAGGGATGTTGCCAACACGCCTTCTTATCCTTTTGGCTTTTTATGGCTGTGAATATACAGCGCGCAGGGGGGCTCTGTGGGAGCGGGCACGCCCGCGAAGAAAGCGACTCGGTGTATGGCACCGGCTTTGCCGGTGTTCGCGGGCGCGCCCGCTCCCACAGGGGACCCAGTGCAGCCAGTTTACGGGAACGATTTTGGCTAATCCGGTCAAACCCTGTGTCCCGAACCCCGCGCCAGGTCATCAAAGAACTGCCCGAGTCATTCGGGTAACGACTTGGAAGCCACTCTTACAGGATTTGGGATGCTTGAATTAGTTGCCGCGTTTATCTGCCTCACCACCCTCCTTACCTACGTCAATTACCGCTTCATCGGCCTGCCCCCCGCCATCGGCGTGATGGTCACGGCGTTGTTGTTCTCGCTGATGCTGCAAGGCCTGAGCCTGATTGGCTTCCCTGGCCTGGAAGCACGCGTCGAAGGCCTGATGAACCAGATCGATTTCAACGACCTGCTGATGCACTGGATGCTGGCGTTCCTGCTGTTTGCCGGCGCCTTGCACGTGAACCTCAGCGATTTGCGCAGTTATCGATGGCCGATAGGCTTGCTCGCGACGATTGGCGTACTGATCGCCACCGTGGTCATCGGCTACCTGTCGCATTGGGTATTCGCCATGTTCGGCTGGCAGGTGCCGCTGATCTACTGCCTGCTGTTCGGTGCACTGATCTCGCCCACCGACCCGATTGCCGTGCTGGGCGCGCTGCGTACCGCCAATGCCTCCAAACCGCTGAAAACCACCATCGTCGGCGAGTCGTTGTTCAACGACGGCACCGCGGTGGTGGTGTTCACCGTGTTGCTGGGCATCATCCAGCTGGGGGAAACGCCGAGCATGACCGACACGGCGATCCTGTTTGCCCGCGAGGCCATCGGCGGTGTGGTATTCGGCGGCCTGATCGGCTACGCCACTTACCGCATGATCAAGAGCGTCGAGCAGTATCAGGTGGAAGTCATGCTGACCCTGGCACTGGTCATCGGTGGCTCGGCCATGTGCTACGAGCTGCACGTCTCGGCGCCGATCGCCATGGTGGTGGCCGGCCTGATCATCGGTAACCTGGGGCGTAACCTGGCGATGAACGACATGACCCGTCGCTACATGGACGGTTTCTGGGAGTTGATCGATGACATGCTCAACGCCCTGCTGTTCGCGCTGATCGGCCTGGAACTGTTGCTGCTGCCGTTCAACTGGATGCACCTGGCGGCCGGCGGGGTACTGGCACTGGCGGTGCTGCTGTCGAGGCTGCTGACCGTGGCACCGGCCATCGTGCTGCTGCGCCGCTGGCGCCCGGTGCCCAAAGGCACGGTGCGGGTACTGACCTGGGGTGGCTTGCGTGGCGGGGTATCGGTAGCCCTGGCGCTGTCGCTGCCACTGGGCGAGGAGCGTGACCTGCTGCTGTCGATCACCTACATCGTGGTGCTGTCGTCGATCCTGGTGCAGGGGTTGAGCATTGGGCGAGTGGTGCGCAAGGTTAGTGACCAGCCTCAGTAGCTGCAAGCTGCAAGCTGCAAGCGAACCGCGTGCGGTCTGCTTTTTCTTGTAGCTTGCAGCTTAAGGCTTGCAGCTTCTTATTCCACCGCAGAATCCGGGAACTGGTCCTGCACATACTTGATCTCGGTGCGCCCGTGCGCCGCCGGCAAGCCGTCTTCACCCAGGTTGACGAACACCATCTTGTCGACCGTCAGAATGCTCTTGCGGGTGATCTTGTTGCGCACTTCGCACTTGAGGGTGATCGAGGTGCGGCCGAACTCGGTGGCGGTGATGCCCAGTTCGATAATGTCGCCCTGACGCGACGCGCTGACGAAGTTGATTTCCGACATGTACTTGGTCACCACGCGCTGGTTGCCCAGCTGGACGATGGCGTAGATCGCCGCCTCCTCGTCGATCCAGCGCAACAGGCTGCCACCGAACAGGGTGCCATTGGGGTTGAGGTCTTCGGGTTTAACCCACTTGCGGGTGTGAAAGTTCATCTGTACTCCTGACCTGCTTGGCTAACGTAGGGCAATGATGGCAGAGCGGCCGCCATCGCTCCATTGAACATCGACTATCGTCGCGATTAATCGACAGAAAACCTTGGGCAAGCTGGCGGGGGCGGCTATAATCTGCGCCGTTTCACATGGCTGCCCACAGCGGTGCCATGCCCGCCACCTGTCCGAGGGGCGCTGCAGCAGGCTAGGCCTGTCAGGCTCGGGTGGGGCGTTGCTCGCTCTCGCGGGCGCTTAACGCACAACGGCGCCCATTCGCACACTACGAATGGAGGCTCTCATGAGCGCTGCAAACATGCCTGCTGGTTTTACCGATTTCAAAGTCGCCGACATCTCCCTGGCCGCCTGGGGCCGTCGCGAAACCATCATTGCCGAATCGGAAATGCCTGCGCTGATGGGCCTGCGTCGCAAGTACCTGACCGAGCAACCGCTCAAGGGTGCGAAGATCCTGGGCTGCATTCACATGACCATCCAGACTGCCGTGCTGATCGAAACCCTGGTTGCCCTGGGTGCCGAAGTACGCTGGTCGTCCTGTAACATCTTCTCCACCCAGGACCAGGCCGCCGCGTCCATCGCCGCCGCCGGCATCCCGGTATTCGCCTGGAAAGGTGAAACCGAAGAAGAGTACGAGTGGTGCCTGGAGCAGACCATCCTGAAAGATGGCCAGCCATGGGACGCCAACATGATCCTCGACGACGGTGGCGACCTGACCGAACTGCTGCACAAGAAGTACCCACAGGTACTGGACCGCGTGCACGGTGTGACCGAAGAGACCACCACTGGCGTGCACCGCCTGCTGGACATGCTGGCCAAGGGCGAGCTGAAAGTGCCGGCCATCAACGTCAACGATTCGGTTACCAAGAGCAAGAACGACAACAAGTACGGCTGCCGTCACAGCCTGAACGACGCCATCAAGCGCGGTACCGACCACCTGCTGTCGGGCAAGCAGGCCCTGGTGATCGGCTACGGCGACGTGGGCAAGGGTTCGGCCCAGTCCCTGCGCCAGGAAGGCATGATCGTGAAGGTCACCGAAGTGGACCCGATCTGCGCCATGCAAGCCTGCATGGATGGCTTCGAGCTGGTTTCGCCGTTCATCGACGGCATCAACGACGGCACCGAGGCCAGCATCGACAAGGCCCTGCTGGGCAAGATCGACCTGATCGTGACCACCACCGGTAACGTCAACGTCTGCGACGCCAACATGCTCAAGGCGCTGAAAAAGCGTGCCGTGGTCTGCAACATCGGCCACTTCGACAACGAGATCGACACTGCCTTCATGCGCAAGAACTGGGCCTGGGAAGAGGTCAAGCCGCAGGTGCACAAGATCCACCGCACCGGCGCTGGCAGCTTCGACCCGCAGAACGACGACTACCTGATCCTGCTGGCCGAAGGCCGCCTGGTCAACCTGGGTAACGCCACTGGCCACCCAAGCCGCATCATGGACGGTTCGTTCGCCAACCAGGTACTGGCGCAGATCTTCCTGTTCGAGCAGAAGTTCGCCGACCTGTCGGCCGAGAAGAAAGCCGAGCGCCTGACCGTTGAAGTGCTGCCGAAGAAACTCGACGAAGAAGTGGCCCTGGAAATGGTCCGCGGCTTCGGCGGCGTGGTCACCCAGCTGACCAAGCAGCAAGCCGACTACATCGGCGTGACCGTCGAAGGCCCGTTCAAGCCGCACGCCTACCGTTACTAAGCGGCAAGCTTGAAGCTTCAAGCGGCAAGCAAGGGCAGACCGTGCCGTTGCCGCTTGTAGCTCAAGCCTGCAGGAATCTTGAATGATGCCCAAGCCAGATCGGCCATCACCGATCTGGCTTTTACTTGCAGCTTGAAGCTTGAAACTTGCTGCTAGGAGGAACGCCTGATGTCACAAGAACGCCGCTACAGTTTCGAGTTCTTCCCGACCAAGACCGACGCCGGTCATGAAAAGCTGATGGGCGTTGCCCGGCAGCTGGCCACCTACAACCCGGACTTCTTCTCCTGCACCTACGGCGCAGGCGGCTCCACCCGCGACCGCACGCTGAACACCGTGCTGCAGCTGGAAAGCGAAGTGAAGGTACCTGCCGCGCCGCACCTGTCGTGCGTGGGCGACTCCAAAGACGACCTGCGCGCCCTGCTGGCCGAGTACAAGGCTGCGGGCATCAAACGCATCGTCGCCCTGCGTGGCGACCTGCCATCCGGCATGGGCATGGCCAGTGGCGAGCTGCGCTACGCCAGCGACCTGGTCGAGTTCATCCGCCAGGAAACCGCTGATCACTTCCACCTGGAGGTGGCCGCCTACCCGGAAATGCACCCACAGGCGCGCAACTTCGAGGCCGACCTGGCCAATTTCGTGCACAAGGTCAAAGCCGGTGCCGACAGCGCCATCACCCAGTACTTCTTCAACGCCGACAGCTACTTCTACTTTGTCGAGCGCGCACAGAAGCTGGGCGTGGACATCCCGGTAGTGCCCGGCATCATGCCGATCACCAACTACAGCAAACTGGCACGCTTCTCCGACGCCTGTGGCGCCGAGATCCCGCGCTGGATCCGCAAGCAACTGGAAGCCTATGCCGACGATACCGCCAGCATCCAGGCCTTCGGCGAAGAAGTGATCACCCGCATGTGCGAACAGCTGCTGCAAGGCGGCGCGCCAGGCCTGCACTTCTACACCCTGAACCAGGCCGAGGCGAGCCTGGCGATCTGGAATAACCTGAAGCTGCCGCGCTGAAACTTTTTGGCAAAGTCTGCTTAAGAAATGATTAAGGCTTTGGTCATAGACTGAAGCCTTATTCATTTATGGGTTACACAGGTCTTGCCAGCCATGCAGCATCCCCAGCCATCGCGCCCACAGCTTGTCTACCTGGCTTTTGGCCCGGCAACCTACCACCAGGAAGCCTGCTTCAGCATCGTCAGCGCCCTTGCTCATCTCGGCACGGCGGCAGGCGACGCCATGGACATCCAGGTGTACACCGACAACCCGCAGCCCTATGCCAAACTGCCCGTCAGCGTCCACTTGCTGGACGAAGCCACGCGCCAGGCATGGAATGCGCCTCACGGTTACCACTTTCGCAGCAAACACGTGCTGTTGCGCCAGGTGTTGCAACAGCACCCGCTGGCAGTGCTGATCGACACCGACACCTTCTTCCGCTCATCGCCACTGCAGCTGTTCAGCCGCGTGGCGCCAGGCAAGCTGCTGTGCAACGCCATCGGCCCGCGCTACGGCGCCAACCAGAAGTGCCTGCTGTACAAGAACCTGCTGGCCATCCTGCAAGCGCGGAGCCAGGCCGACTGCCAGATGCCTCTGCTCAACTCTGGAGTGATCGGCCTCATGGCCGAAGACGCCGACACCCTGGACCGCTCCATCGCCATGATGGACGAGTTCTATCCGCTGGCGCGCGAGGCCTACACGCTGGAAGAATTCTGCCTGGCAGTGGCGGCTTACCGCAGGCTGGAGGTGGCCGAGTGCACCGATGTCATCCACCACTACTGGAGCCGCAAGGCGCAATTTCGCGCCAAGATCCAGGCCTGGCTGGGCAAGCATGGCCACGACCCGCTAAGCCCGGCGGCGCTGGCGGACGTCCAGCTGGTCAACGACCAGCTACCCCGGCCACCGGCCCTGCACCGCCTGGGCTACAAGGCACTGAGCCTGACCCTGCCCAGCCACGAACGCCAGTTCGCTCGCGAACTGCTGTATGGCTGCTACCCCTACACTAACGAGTTCGACCGAGCCTGCGCAGCCGCCTGGTGGGACAAGGCGCTGGAAAACCTCAATGCCCGCTACGGCCAGATGCGGCCCGAGCAACTGCGCCAGTGCTTGCGCCACCCAGGGCTGCGCTTGTCGCTGGGTGAGCGGCGCAAGGAAGTCGAGACACATCTGCTGAGAACCTCGCAAGGCTGATGCGCCAGCAACCCCATAGCCTTGCACAATCCCTGTGCGAGCGGGCATGCCCGCGAAACAGACGACGCGGTGCATGGCACCGGCTGCGCCGGTGTTCGCGGGCATGCCCGCTCCCACAAGGATCGCGGCCGCTTTGAATATCAGGCCCACTGGCCTTGCTCCGGCCGAGCGCGTAATCTCCGGCCATGCCACTCGTCGCCCGACTGTTCTGCATCCTGCTGCTCGCCTGCCTGAGCCCGTTGGCCTTGGGCGAGCGCTTGCGCCTGGTCTCCGATGACTGGGCGCCCTATATTTATCAGCAAGATGGCACGCCCCACGGCATCGACTACGAAGTGACCACCGAGGTGTTCAAGCGCCTTGGTGTCGAGGTGGAATGGCAGTTCCTGCCGTGGAAACGCTGCCTGGCCATGATCGAGCAAGGCTTGGCCGACGGCATTCTGGACATCTTCCAGACCGAATCCCGGCGCGCCTACCTGGTTTACGCGCCCGAGCCCTTGTCGCAAATCGAGTTCGTGCTGTTCCAGGCCCGCGCACGCCGCCATGCCGTGACCGGGCCTGACGACCTGGCCGGGCTCACGGTAGGCACCTCCCCCGGTTACGCCTATGGCGCCGCGTTCAACGAGGCGACGTATTTTCGTCGCGAGGCCGCACCAACCCAGGAAGCCAACTTCGGCAAGTTGCTGCTGGGCCGTATCGACCTGGCAATCACCGACCGCAAGGTGGGCCACCACCTGCTCCGGCAACTGGGCCTGGCGCAGCAGATCGAGCAACTGCCACTGGTGATCAACCGCCAGGAGCAATACCTGGGGCTGGTACGCAAACCCGGGCGCGAGGCACTGGCGCTGGCCTTTGCCGAAGAACTGCAGCGCTTCAAGCAGGAACGCGCCTTCGCCGACATCAACCAGAGCTACACAGGCGACATCGGAAACATTCTCAATGCCGTTGAGCAGCAGGAAAGCAGCACAGCGCGATAGCTCTGTTATACTCGGGCCTTCCCGCCCGGCTCACGCCCGGACGCTCGGCCTCGCAACAGGCATCCCGATCGGCACCGACGCCCCTTCGCGTCCACCCTCCGTTTCCCGGATGTGCAGTGAAAGCCCAGCTGGACCGGACGCGATCGCATCCCACCGATGCCCGTCGCGCCAGGCAGAACATCCCAACGGGCCCAGCCCACACGAGAACAGGATCGCCCATGTCCTTTGCTTCCCTCGGTCTCTCCGAGGCTCTTGTCCGCGCTATCGAGGCTGCGGGCTATACCCAGCCGACCCCCGTGCAACAGCGGGCTATTCCCGCCGTGTTGCAAGGCCGCGACCTGATGGTTGCCGCACAGACAGGTACTGGTAAAACCGGCGGCTTCGCCCTGCCGATTCTCGAGCGCCTGTTCCCCGCCGGCCACCCCGACAAGTCGCAGCGTCACGGCCCGCGCCAACCGCGCGTGCTGGTCCTGACCCCGACCCGTGAGCTGGCAGCCCAGGTGCATGACAGCTTCAAGGTCTATGCCCGCGACCTGCCACTGGTCAGCGCCTGCATTTTCGGCGGCGTAGGCATGAACCCGCAGGTGCAGGCCATTGCCAAGGGCGTTGACGTGCTGGTTGCCTGCCCTGGGCGCCTGCTCGACCTGGCCGGCCAAGGCAAGGTTGACCTGGCCCACGTGGAAATCCTGGTGCTCGACGAAGCCGACCGCATGCTCGACATGGGCTTCATCCACGACGTCAAGAAAGTACTGGCCCGCCTGCCGGCCAAGCGCCAGAACCTGCTGTTCTCGGCCACCTTCTCCAAGGACATCACCGACCTCGCCGACAAGCTCCTGCACAACCCGGAGCGTATCGAAGTCACGCCGCCAAACACCACCGTCGAGCGTATCGAGCAGCGCGTGTATCGCCTGCCTGCCAGCCACAAGCGCGCCCTGCTGGCACACCTGATCACCCTGGGTGCCTGGGAGCAGGTGCTGGTGTTCACCCGCACCAAGCACGGCGCCAACCGCCTGGCCGAGTACCTGGAAAAGCAAGGCCTGACTGCCGCCGCGATTCACGGCAACAAGAGCCAGAACGCCCGTACAAAAGCCTTGGCCGACTTCAAGGCCAACACTGTGCGCGTACTGGTCGCCACCGACATCGCCGCCCGCGGCCTGGACATCGACCAGCTGCCCCACGTGGTCAACTTCGAGCTGCCGAATGTCGAGGAAGACTACGTGCACCGCATCGGCCGTACCGGCCGTGCCGGTCGTTCGGGTGAGGCCATTTCGCTGGTCGCACCGGATGAAGAGAAGTTGCTCAAGAGCATCGAACGGGTAACCCGGCAGAAGATCGCCGACGGCGACCTGATGGGCTTTGACGCCAGCCAGGTGGAAGCCGAGAAGCCTGAAGTACGCGAGCGCCCGCAGAACAACGGCCGTGGCGGTCGCAACCAGCAGGCCCGTGGCGAAGGCGGTAAAGACAGCAACGGTGGCCGCAAGGACAAAGGCAAGGATAAGGGCAAGGCCAAGCAGCAGGCTGCAGACAAGCCGGCCGACAAGGAAAAGACCGGCGAAAGGCAACAGCAGCCGCGCAAGCCGCGTGACAAGAAGCCGCGCCAGCCGCAACAGCAGGCCGGCAGCAGCGCGCCGAAAGTAGCCGCCGACCGTGACCCGGAAGAGTTCCTGGATGACGACGTAGACAACTTTGGTAACCGTGCCGACTATGTCAGCCCGTACCAAGGCAAGAACCAGGGCCGCAATCGTCGCCCAGGTGGTGGTGCTGGCCAAAGCCAAGGTAACGGCCAGCGCAGCAATGCCGGTGGCCAGGGCCAGGCCCGCAATGGCGGCCAGCAGCGTAGCGGCGGTGGCGGCGAAAAACGCCAGCCTCGCGCTAACAACGGCGGCGGTGCCCGTCGTGATGGCGGCGGCGCTGGCCGTGGCCGCCCGGCCCGTGACGATGCAGCCCGGCAAGAGCCGGCCGTGCGCAACCCACGCCAGCCGGAAAAGCAACCGGTGATCATCCGCAAGGAATCCAAACTGGACCGTTTCCCGACACCAGAGCAACTGGATGACCTGCCAAGCCGTCCACGCGGCGAACGCCCGGCCTTGTTGACCCGAAAAGGCTAAGCCTGGGGCAGCCTGTGCCGGCCCTATCGCCGGCAAGCCAGCTCCCACAGGAAATCACTGCCCTCAGGGCCTGTGATATTCCTGTGGGAGCCCGGCTTGCCGGCGATAGGGCCCTCAAAGGGAAACAAAAACGCCGCCCAATGGGCGGCGTTTTTTTATTGCCAAAGCAATGCTTACTTCTGCTTCACACCCTCAACACTGATATCCAGGTCAAGAGTCTGCGAAGTCGGGCCTGGGCCCTTGATGCCGAAGTCGTTCAGGTTCAGCGTGGTGGTGGCATTGAAGCCGGCGCGCTCGCCGCCCCATGGGTCCTTGCCTTCACCGTTGAAGGTCGCCTTGAAGGTGACCGCCTTGGTCACGCCGTGCATGGTCAGGTCGCCGGTCACGTCCGCAGTCTTCTCGCCAGTCGATTTGACGGCGGTAGAAACGAATTTGGCATCCGGGTATTTCTTCACGTCCAGGAAGTCGGCGCTGGCGATGTGCTTGTCACGCTCGGCGTGGTTCGACCACAGGCTGGCAGTTTTCAGGTCGACATTGATCTTGCTGGCTTCAGGCTTGGCGCTGTCCCAGGTGAAGTTGCCGTCGAAGTCCTTGAAGGTACCGTGGATGAAGCTGTAGCCCAGGTGGCTGATTTTCCAGTCGACGAACGCGTGCTGGCCTTCCTTGTCGATCTTGTACTCGGCCGCCATGGCCTGGCCGGCGGAAAGCAGAGCGGTACCGAGCGCCAGAGCGGCAAAAGTCTTTTTCAACATCCTTATATCCTTCCTATTCAATTGAGGTTGAGAGTCAAGCTTTGCGGCCCAACATGCGGGTCAGGGTCGCGTCACGGTCGATGAAATGGTGCTTGAGTGCCGCCAAGGCATGCAATACGGCAAAAATTACCAGGCCCCAGGCCAGCCACAGATGAATCACGCCAGCCACATCTGCCTGGTCGGGCAGGTCGCTGATCAGGGCCGGCACTTCGAACAGGCCGAACACCGGGATGCCGACGCCGTCAGCGGTTGAAATCAGGTAACCGGCGCCCATCACGGCAAACAGCCCTGCGTAAAGCGCCAGATGGCCGAGCTTGGCCGCCATGCGGGTGAAGGCGCCATGGTTGGCCGGTGCCGGTGGCGGCGGGCTGATGAACCGCCAGACGACCCGCAGCAACATTACCGCCAGCAGCACCAGGCCGATGCTCTTGTGCAGGTCCGGGCCAGATTTGCGCCAAGGGCTGTAGTAGTCGAGGCCGACCATCCACAGGCCCAGGCCGAACAAGCCGAAGACTGCCAGCGCCACGCCCCAGTGCAGGACGATGCTGACCACGCCGTAGCGAGAAGGTGAGTTGCGCAGTTGCATGTTGGCGTGATTCCCCGTGAAAGCTGTGCACAGACTAACGCGTAACGTATCGAAGAAAAGCGGAAAAAATTGCTTCGGATTATCGAGAAATCCGATATGTATTCTGTAAGCTTCCCATTAAGGAAACATTAACGATAGCCGGGGAAACAGAGGTTACCAGTGCCGGCCTCTTCGCGGGCAAGCCCGCTCCCACATGTGCTGAGCAGGCCTTCGAACCTGCGCGAAACCTGTGGGAGCGGGCGTGCCCGCGAAGAGGACGGCACAGTCAATACATCAACCCGCCTTGGCCTGGGTATTGGCCACGGGCTTTTTGGCCGGCTCGGACTTGGCGGTCGCCTTCTTGGTCTCGGCCGGCTTGTGCGCTGGCTTGTGCGCCGGCACATGCTTGGCCGGGGCGGCCTTGGTTGCCGCAGGCTTGGCCGCCGCTTCCTTGACCACAGGTGCAGGCGCAACCGGGGCAGGGGCGGCTTGTGGAGCAGGTGCAGGCGCTGCTACCGGCGCCACTTCCTCGGCCTTGGCAATCGACTCGGCTTTTACTTCAGGTTTGTCCGCCCCGCCAAACAGGCGCTTGAAGAAGCCCGGCTTGTCCTGCTCGGCCTCTTCGACCTTCTTCGGCTCCTCTTTCACCGGCGCCTTGTCGGCCTTGTCGGAAGAACCACCAAACATGTTGGAGAAGAACCCGCCCTTGCTCTGCTTGGCAGCCACTGCACCGGCCGCCGCTGCCGCTGCAACCGGCGCGGCCTTGGCCGGGTCGAACGACTTGCCGGCCAACAGGTCCTGTACCTGGCTGGCCGCACGCTGGCCACTGCGCAGGGCGCCTTCCAGAGTACCCGGGTACAGGGCGTCGGTGTGCTCACCGGCAAAGGTGATACGTTGCACCGGGCGCTCCCACAGGCGCCAGTATTTGCTGATCTGCCCCGGCCCGTAGGCCAGGTAGGCGCCACCGGTGCTGGCGTCAACGCTGTAACGCTTGACCTCGTAACCGGTGAAGGCACCACGGGCTTGTGGGTAGAACGCATGCAGGCGGATCAGCACCTGGTCGACCATCTGCTTGTCACCAAAGGTCTGCAGCAGGCGGGCGTTGTCGCCGGACAGGTTGATCACCACGTTGGCGCCGCCCTTGAGTGCCGGTTCGATCCACAGCATGCCGAGGCCGGCGTTACTGAAGATTTCGCCCGACATGCGCGCACGGCTTTCCCACACAGGCTTCTTGAACTTGAGCATCAGCTGGTCGCGCCAGCCGTAGTTGGTGCCCTTGAGCGCCGCCAGGTGCTGGTTGTCCAGGCCCGGGGTCATCTGGATCTTGGCCAGGGCGCGCAGCGGCACGGCCATGACCAGGTAATCGGCCTGGTAGCCCACGCCGCCGACTTTCACCGTTACCCCATCCTTGTCCTGAACGATGGAGGTAACCGGCGAGCTGGTCTTGATGGTTTTCAGCTGTTTGACAAAGGCCTGGGCCAGCACCGGGCTGCCGCCAGGCAGGCGCGCGGCACGCAGGTCACGGTCGCTGACCCCACGGTACACGCGGTTCTGCTGGGCAAAATAGAGCAACGAAAGGCGCGACGGCTCATCGTAGCGGGTTCGAATCTGCTGGTTGACCAGCTGACGCGCCGTGGCCGGCAGTTGCAGTTTGTCCAGCCAGGTGGCGACGTTGATCTGGTCGAGGGCGAACAGCGTGCTGGTAGCTTGCGGGTTCAGCGGGTCATCGATCGAACGGGCCAGGTCGTCGAGGGTTTTTTCGTAGCGCTTGAGCGCTTCGGCGGTAGCAGGCTGTTTGGTAGCCAGGTCGGAGGCGCTGAAGTACTCGCCGTCGATCAGGTACCCGGGGGTACGCACAAACTCCGGCGCCGGCAATGTTTCAAGCTTGAAACGGTCCAGGTACTGGTTGAGCACCGGCTGCGCCTTGGCGTTGCCGATCCACTCGCTGGTCGCCAGCCCCGACCGACCGCCCATGCCCGGCTTGGCCTCCAGCAGGGTTACCTGCCAGCCTTTGCCCTGCAACTCGTAGGCTGCCGTCAGGCCCGCCAGGCCGCCACCTACCACGATTGCCGAAGGTGTCTTGTCCTTGGCCAGCGCGGCGCCGCTGGACACACCAATCAATACCAACGCGCACAGGCGCACCCAAGCAGCAGCCATGTCGGCGAACTCCGAGTCAGAGGTTACAGAAGCGGGGAGAGGCAGGAATGCCCCCGAGAGAGATGCGTTAAGAATACGTCACCTCCGCCAACCCTGCCAGCGCAGTGACATCAAGTGCTTTTGGCAACTGACATTTTTGCCAGTAGCCATGTCACACGGCCGCAGGCGAAGCTGGCGAAGATGGCCATAAGCCCCGCCAGGAGGGCATGCGCATGATCTTCGAGGAGCATTTCCAGCACGTTGAACGGCAGTTCCTGTGGCACAAGCAAACACTCAGAACGGCCTCGGGACTGAGTATCCGCTCCAACAGCACTTCCTGGACCGGCTTTCATGAAGCGTTCAAGGGTGAAGACGGCACCGAACTGGTCATCGGCGAACACAGCGACGTGGAGATCACCTTCGCGCATGAAGTCGAATGCTTGCGGCTGGAGTACTACGTGGTCAGCGACTTTCTTTGCGACGACCTGCACATGCTGTTCAATACCGAGAGCCATGATTACGACCTGGTCGCCCCTACTCCGCGCAACTTCTACTGGCTCACCCTCGAAGGCAGCGGTTTTCGCGACCTGCGCCCCGGCCCCATCGCTACATACCCATACCATCAGGTAATCGACGGGCCATTTCGGCGCCTGACCATCTCCACTTCACAGGCCGGCACCGTACACATTCGCCGCCTCGAATGGACCGGCACCAACCGGCATTGAGCCACGACAGTTGTCCTGCCCTGCGCCATTGCTTAGGCTTACGCGGTCGAACCACGCCGCAAAGCCAGGAGAAGTGCCCATGGGCCTCAATGATCAGTGGATGCAACGTGACCTCAAGGTCCTGTGGCACCCCTGCACCCAGATGAAAGACCACGAGCAGCTGCCGCTGATCCCCATCAGGCGCGGCGAAGGCGTGTGGCTGGAGGACTTCGAAGGCAAGCGTTACCTGGACGCGGTGAGCAGCTGGTGGGTGAACGTGTTCGGCCATGCCAACCCGCGCATCAACCAGCGCATCAAGGACCAGGTCGACCAGCTGGAACACGTGATCCTGGCGGGTTTCAGCCACCAGCCGGTGATCGAGCTGTCCGAGCGCCTGGTGGCCATGACCCCGGCCGGGCTCGACCGGGTGTTCTATGCCGACAACGGCTCGTCGTGCATCGAAGTGGCGCTGAAGATGAGCTTCCACTACTGGCAGAACGTCGGCAAGCCAGGCAAGAAGCGCTTCGTCACCCTGACCAACAGCTACCACGGCGAAACCATCGCCGCGATGTCGGTCGGCGATGTGCCGCTGTTCACCGAAACCTACAAGGCGCTGCTGCTCGATACCATCAAGGTGCCCAGCCCGGACTGCTACCTGCGCCCGGAAGGCATGGGCTGGGAAGAGCATTCGCGCAACATGTTCCAGGCCATGGAGCAGACCCTGGCCGAGCACCATGAAAGTATTTCGGCAGTGATCGTCGAACCGCTGATCCAGGGTGCCGGCGGCATGCGCATGTACCACCCGGTGTACCTCAAGCTGCTGCGCGAAGCCTGCGACCGCTACGACGTGCACCTGATCCACGACGAGATCGCCGTGGGCTTCGGCCGCACCGGCACGATGTTCGCCTGCGAACAGGCCGGCATCCGCCCGGACTTCCTGTGCCTGTCCAAGGCCCTGACCGGCGGTTACCTGCCACTGGCCGCCTGCCTGACCACCAACAAGGTGTACCAGGCGTTCTACGACGACTACCCGACCCTGCGCGCGTTCCTGCATTCGCACAGCTACACCGGCAACCCGCTGGCCTGCGCTGCAGCGCTGGCGACCCTGGATATCTTCGAACAGGACAACGTGATCGAGGCCAACAAGGCCCTGGCCACGCGCATGGCCAGTGCCACCGCGCACCTGGCCGATCACGCGCATGTGGCCGAGATCCGCCAGACAGGCATGGCCCTGGCCATCGAGATGGTCAAGGACAGGGCTGGCAAGGTTGCCTACCCGTGGCAGGAGCGGCGCGGCCTGAAAGTGTTCGAGCATGCGCTGACCCGTGGCGCCCTGTTGCGCCCGTTGGGCAGCGTGGTGTACTTCCTGCCGCCGTATGTGATCACCCCGGAGCAGATCGACTTCCTGGCCGAGGTGGCGAGCGAAGGCATCGACATTGCTACCCGGGACAGCGTGAGCGTTGCCGTGCCGGCCAACTTCCACCCCGACTTCCGCGACCCGGGCTAACCCTCGAAAACCCGCCACACCACTTTCCCTGTGGGAGCGGGCGAGCCCGCGAACAAGGGCGAAGCCCTTGCCAGACACCGCGGTGCCTGATTCGCTGGCTCGCCCGCTCCCACAGGGGATCTGCGCCTCTCTTCTACCGAGCAAACCCATGAGACTGTCCCGCTTCTTCATCGACGCCCCCCTGAGCCTTGGCGAGCATGATTTGCCCGAAGCCCAGGCCCACTACATCGGCCGCGTACTGCGCATGGCCCCCGGCGCTGCCGTGCAGCTGTTCGACGGCAGCGGCCAGGAATACCTCGGCCAGTTGCTTGAAGTGGGCAAGAAAACCGTACGCGTCAGCCTCGACCAGGCCCTGCCCGGCCAGGCCGACTCCCCCCTGCACATTCACCTCGGCCAGGGCCTGTCCCGTGGCGAGCGTATGGACTGGGCGATCCAGAAGGCTACCGAACTGGGCGCCAACGAAATCACCCCGATCGTCAGCGAACGCTGCGAAGTGCGCCTGAAAGACGAGCGCGCCGACAAGCGCCTGGCCCACTGGCGCCAGGTGGCGATCAGCGCTTGCGAACAATGTGGCCGCTCGACCCTGCCCGTCATCCACCCGCCAGTCACACTGGCCGAATGGCTGGGCAGTACCAAGGCCGAGCTGAAACTGGTGCTGCACCCGGTAGCCGAGCCGCTCACCAGCCACCAAAAGCCTGCCACCCTGGCCTTCCTGATCGGCCCCGAAGGCGGCCTGAGCGAGGCCGAAGTCGAACAGGCCAAGGCATCCGGCTTCCATGCTGCACGCCTCGGCCCAAGGGTGCTGCGCACCGAGACTGCGCCAGTGGTTGCGCTGTCGGTGGCACAGCAACTGTGGGGCGACTTCTAGCTAGCGCACATAGAACGACACCGCCACGAAGTGCAGCAGGCTGCCGGCAATCACAAACAGGTGCCAGATGCCGTGCCCGTGGCGCAAGCGGCTGTCCAAGGCAAAGAAGATGATACCCACGGTGTAGAACACTCCGCCGGCAGCCAGCCAGGCAAAGCCGGCGCCACCGAGTGACTGTAGCAACGGCTTGACCGCCACCAGCACGATCCAGCCCATCACCGCATAGATGATGATCGACAGGATTCGCGCCTCGGAGCGCGGCTTGATTTCTTGCAGCATGCCAATAACCGCCAACCCCCAGACCACACCGAACAGGCTCCAGCCCCAGGGGCCGCGCAGGCTGACCAGGCAGAATGGCGTGTAGCTGCCCGCGATCAGCAGGTAGATCGACAGGTGATCGAGCTTGCGCATGATCACCTTCGCCCGCCCACGCGTGCTGTGGTACAGGGTGGAGATGCTGTACAGCAACAACAGCGTGCTGCCGTAGATGGAGAAACTGACAATCTTCCAGGGGTCGCCTTGCAGGCCTGCGACCACGATCAGCCAGATGGCACCGATGCAGGCCAGGACAGCACCAACCAGGTGGGTCCAGGCGTTGAAGCGTTCACCGTAATACATGCAAACACAGACCTCCTGAGGTGGGCTGGGTTCCTGATGTGATGCTGATGGCCTCTTCGCGGGCACGCCCGCTCCCACAGGTTATCCACTGCCCCTGTGGGAGCGGGCGTGCCCGCGAAAGGGCCCTTTGCCGTACATCCTACCCAAGCTCAGGTTGCAGTTCCGCGTCACGCACCAGCCTTTCCAGCCCGGCCAGGTCGGGCACCCGCGCCACCTGCTCGCCCACCTGCACCGCCGCCAGTTCCAGGCGCCCCAGCGCCACATCCACATAATTCAGCTGGCTGTCGAGCTTGCACGAGCGCGGTATGTCCTGCAGCAGCAGCGCCAGGTAACGCAGCCCGGTGTCGCCCAAGGCATTGAGCACCACAACCCGTGCCCGCTCGCCACACGGCGTCTCACCGCCACACGCCGCCTCGAAGCCAATCAATGGCAGACGCTGCTGGCGCCAGTCGATCCAGCCTAAATGCCAGGCCGGCTCACCGTGCTGGCACACCAGGTTGCGCTGGCCACTCAACTCGGCCACCGCCACGTTGGGCAACACCAGCATGCGGTCACCCAAAGGCAGCAACAGCCCGGTAAGGCTGCTGCGCTGGCCGGAAATCAGTTCAAGCATGGGTCTGGCTCCAGTGTGCAATGCTCTGCAGCAACAGCGACTCCTGATACGGCTTGCCCAGGTATTCGTTGACGCCGATGGCCATGGCGCGGTCGCGGTGCTTCTGCCCGGTACGCGAGGTGATCATGATGATCGGCAGGTCTTTCAGCCGCTCGTCACGGCGAATGCGCGTGGCCACCTCGAAGCCGTCCATGCGTGGCATTTCGATGTCCAGCAGCAACACGTCGGGGCGGTGCTCTTCCAGCAGGGCCATGGCATCGACCCCGTCCTTGGCGGTCAGCACGCTCATGCCGTGGCGCTCCAGCAGGCGGCTGGTGACCTTGCGCACGGTCACCGAATCATCCACCACCATCACCAGCAATGCACGGCGCGGCGCCGGGCCGAGCAGCTGGCGCTGGCTACCGCCACCCGGCAAACGGGCCAGGCGCCGCTGCTGCCCGCGCAGCTGGCCAAGCAGGTCGAGAATCAGCACCACCCGGCCATCCCCCAGCAGCGTCGCCCCCGACAGCCCTGCAACCGCCGCAAACTGCGGCCCCAGGCTCTTCACCACAATTTCGCGGCTGGGCGACAGGCTGTCGGCCTGGATGGCGAACGATTGCTCCTTGGCATGCACCAGCAGTACCGGCAACGGCACGCTCTGCCCCAACAGCGCGGGGCGTGGCAGGCCTTGCAGCAGCTCACCCAGGTAACGCAGTTCGTATTCGTGGCCAGCGTAGACATAGCGCGGCGAATCCAGCTGGTAGCACGCCGCAAGCTCTGCCGGCGGCACGCGGACAATGCCCTCGATAGTGTTGAGCGGAATGGCGTACTGCTCTTCGCCCAGATGCACCATCAGCGCACGGTTGATCGATACGGTGAACGGCAGGCGTATCAGGAAGCGTGCGCCCCTGCCCTGGGCCGACTCGATGCTCATCGAGCCCCCCAGTTGCTTGACCTCTTCGTGCACCACATCCATACCCAGGCCGCGCCCGGAAATCTGGGTGATCTTCTCGGCAGTGGAAAACCCCGGGCGCAGGATGAATTGCAGAATCTCGTGATCGCTCAACTGCGCCTGAGGGTCGAGCAGGCCACGCTTGATGGCCTTGCGCCGCACGGCTTCGAGGGGCACACCGGCACCGTCGTCGGTCATTTCGATGACGATATCGGCGCCTTCGTGCAGCAGGTTCAGGTGGATGGTGCCCTGCTCCGGCTTGCCGGCAGCCAGGCGCGCTTCGCGGCTTTCCAGACCATGGTCGACAGCATTGCGCAGCATGTGCTCCAGCGGCGCCACCATGCGCTCCAGCACACTGCGGTCCAGTTCGCCTTCTGCGTTGCCGACCACCAGTTCCACCTGCTTGCCCAGCTCACTGGCCACTTGCCGCACTACGCGCTGCAAGCGTGGTACCAGCCGCTCAAAGGGCACCATCAGGGTGGCGGTCAGGCCTTCCTGCAATTGGCTGTTCACCCGCGCCTGTTGCTGCAGCAGGCTGTACGCCTCCTGAGCGCGCTGGGCCAGGGTTTCCTTCAGGTCGAGCAAGTCCGAGGCAGACTCGAACAAGGCCCGCGAGAGCTGCTGCAGCTGGGAATGGCGGTCCATTTCCAGCGGGTCGAAGTCGTCATAGGCATCGCCTTCGAACTGCTGCCGGCTGGAGATTCGCCCTTGGGTCTCGATGTCCAGGCGCAGCAGCTGGTCACGCATGCGCTCAAGGGTGGTTTCCATCTCGTTGAGGGTGAACTGTGCATCGTTGACTTGCTGCTCGATGCGCCCACGAATGATCGAGTGCTCGCCAGCCAGGTTGCCCAGGTCGTCGAGCAATTCGGCATCGACCTTGATCATGTCGCCTGGCGCCCGCTCCGGGCTTGCCGCGGGCGCTTCACTGGCGGCAGCTTCGACCGGCCCTTTTCCGGCAGCACTGTCGGTCAGGGCCGCACTGCTGAAGTTGCGGATATAGTCGATCAGCGCCGTGGCCGCATGCAGTGGCTGCCCCAGGCGCACGGCATCGAGCATGTGTGCCAGGCGGTCGTGACAGTTCTGCAACAAGGCAAACAGTGGCGCGCTCGGCGGCAAACGGCCGGCCGCCAGCAGTTCGTAGAGAAACTCCAGTTCGTGGGCCAGGTCACCGATGGGGGCAATTTCAACCATGCGCGCCACGCCCTTGAGGGTGTGCAGGTCGCGCATCAGGTTGTCCACCTCGACACCGTTGCGCGGGTCGGCCTGCCATCGCGCCAGCGCCGAGGCGGCACTTTCGACAATGTCCGAGCTTTCTTCGAGGAACACCTCGAGCAGCTCTTCGCCGGGGCTTTCCGCCTCTTCCGGCAGCGGCTCGCCCGCCTCTGGCAGCAAAGGTTTATGCGCCAGCCCAAGCCCGAGGGTATCCGTCAGGTCCATGTCCGGGTGCAACGGTGTGACCGAATCGATGCCCACCAGGCCCGTGGCCTCCGGCGCCAGGGCCTGGTCCAGCAGGTGGCGCAGGCTGTCGACCAGCTCTGGCCTTGGCGGGATGTCCTGCCCGGCCGCCACCTCGTCGAGCATGTCCAGCAGCGCTTCGTGGGCCCGCTGCACCAGGGCGAAGAAGCGCGCATCAGCGGGCAGGCTGCCCTCCTCCACGGCGCCATACAGGTCCAGCAAGGCCTCGCACACGTCATCCATCTGCCACAGGTCGGCCAGGTGCGCGGCGTGGCCCAGGGTGGTCAGTTGATCAAGCAGGGTATCCAGCGCGTCACGCTGGCCGGGCTGTTGCTGCCAGCGCGATAGCAGTGACTCGGCATCCAGCAGGATGTCCATGGCCTGGGCCAGGAAGCTGGCGAGCAACTGCGGGTCGCGCTTGCTGCGCCGGGCATGCTGCGGGTCGTCATGCAGGTTGGCCAGGCGAGCGTCCACGGCCTGGCCAACCTGCTCGATCAGTTCCGCCGCACCGTGGATGGCGGCCAGCGGCGTGCTGTCGAGTTGCGCCAGGCCCAGGTGGAACAGCGAACGTGCGGCTTCCAGCCATTCGATTTCGGCCATTTGCAGGGGCAACTGATGGCCCTTGTATTCACGGACCAAACGGTCGAAGGCCGTGGCCAGCTCGGCGACCGGCATCACCCCGGCCATGGCGGCACTGCCCTTGAGCGTGTGCAGGGCACGCTGCAGGCCATCGCTGACCGGCGTGTCGTGGCCATCGGCACCCTGCAGGAAAACGTCGAGGCTGGCCAGGTGGCCTTGCGCCTCGCTGCGGAAAATATCCAGCAACTGCGGATCGAGGCCCTCGATATCGGCCGCAGCCGGTGCATCGTTTTCAGCCAAGGCATGCAGGTGCCCGGCCAGCTGTTCGATTTCGGTCAGTTGCGGCAACTGGCCGGCGGCAAAGTCGGCCAGCAAGTCGGGCAGATGGACAAACACCTGTTGCAGGGCCACCACGCCTTCCGGGCTGAGCACGCTGCGGCCCTCCAGCACCCGGTTCAACAGGTGTTCGGCGCCCCAGGCCAGTTCAGCCACCGCCTCGGCATGCACCATGCGACCGCTGCCCTTGAGCGTATGCAGCGCACGGCGTATTTCCCCCAGCGCCTCGCGCTGCTGGCTGTCGGCACGCCAACGCAGCCAGTGGCGCTCGATTTCCGGTAGCAACTCGCCAGCTTCATCGAGGAACACCTCGCGTAGCTCGTCATCGATGCCATCGCCATTGCCGTGCTGGCCTGCACTGGCATCTGCCTGCGTACAGTGCACGCCCAGCGCCGCCAGGCCTGCACGGGCCATGTCGATGAAAGGCTGGGCATCGGCCAACGGGTCGGCCACCCGCCATTGCAGGTAGCATTCAGCGGCACTCATGGCCTCGCCCAGGTGGGCCAGCTCTTCGGCGGGCGGCTCCGCGTCCGGGTGTTGCAGCCAGCGCTGCACGTAGTTCGCGCAGCCGGCAAACAGTTCAGCCACGGCGGGCAGCATCAACATGGACATCGCCCCGCGCACCTGATGCAACAGCCCAGGCAACGGTTGCAGCCGTTGCCGCGGCCAATCGGACTCCAGGTAATCGCCGATCAGGTCCTTGGCCTGCTGCAGCACGTTCAGCGATTCGTTCAACACCAACTGGCGGATCTCGGCCAGGTCCGAACCCGGCAGGCCGCCCTGGCCGTTCTCTTCCAGCGGGCCGACCATGCCGTTCAGCGAGGCCTCCACGTACAGCAGGGCACCCGCCACATCCATCAGCACCGCATCGTCCACTGCCCGCTCACCCTGAGCCAGGGCCTGCAGGGCCAGCACCTGGTCGATGATCACCCGCCGTGGCTGCTGGAAGCCCAACACAGCAAGGGTATCGGCCACATGGCGCAGCGGCGCCAGCAGGGCATCGAGCTGCTCGCTGTGCTGGCGATCACCACGCACGAACTGGTCCAGGCGCTCCTTGATGCGCATCAGGTCGTCGCACAGAGCGGTCACCACCGAGCGCAGGGCATCGCGGCCCGGCCCGGCCTGCAATTGTTCGCGCCAGTTGCCCAATGACAGGTCGAGGTTGGCCAGGTCGTCGGAACCGGCAAAGCGCTGCGCTGCGCCGCTGACCAGGCTGGCCTGGGCCAGCGGCTCTATGCCGCGGCAGGCGCGCAACTGGTTGAGCAGCGGCAGCATGACCAAGGGCAGATCGTGGCGGGCGCCGCGCAAGCGCTCCAGGTAAGAGGGCAACTGCTCCAGACCACGGAACAACGCCCCCAGGCAGTCACCCCGCGGGCTTACCTGGCCGTCGGCCAGGGCCCTTGCGAACAGTTCCAGCTCTTCGGCCAGGCGCGTTGCACCCCGCAGCTCGAGCATGCGCAGGCACCCATGCACCTGGTGCAGGTTGTCGACCACAAAGGCCAGTATCGACAGGTCGCCAGGCTCGCCGGCAAAGCGTTCCAGCGCCTGGCGCGCCTGGCCCAGGCAGTCGAGGATGGCCGCCTTGGTCCAGGCCAGCGCCACCGTGTCGTGGCGCTCGGGGCTTACAGCAGCAGAAGCCATGGGCACTCCTCAGCGCGGCGTTTCAGTTGGGCTTTGCGCAGGTGGCGGCAGGGTGAAACCAGACACCGAACGGCGCATTTCGCTGGCCATGCGCGCCAGGTGGCGGATGCTGTCGGCGGTGGCGCCGGAGCCGGCAGAGGTTTGCGCGGTAATCTGCTGGATCACTGCCATGGTGTGGGAGATCTGCCCGGCCGAGGAAGTCTGCAACTGGGCAGCATCAGAAATGCTGTGGATCAGGTCGGCCAGGTTCTGCGATACCCCTTCGATCTCGGCCAGCGCCACCCCGGCATCCTGGGCCAGGCGCGCGCCGCGCACCACTTCGGCGGTGGTCTGCTCCATGGAGATCACTGCCTCGTTGGTGTCGGCCTGGATGGTACGCACCAGCGCCTCGATCTGACGGGTGGCCGAAGACGAGCGTTCAGCCAGGCGCTGCACCTCGTCGGCGACCACGGCAAAACCACGGCCGGCCTCACCGGCCAGCGACGCCTGGATCGCCGCGTTGAGGGCTAGAATGTTGGTTTGGTCGGCAATGTCGTCGATCAGGCTGACGATGTCGCCGATTTCCTGGGAAGACTCGCCCAAACGCTTGATCCGCTTGGCCGTGTCCTGGATCTGCTCGCGAATGTTGTCCATGCCATTGATGGTGTTGTGCACCACCTCGTTGCCCTTGTTGGCAATGGCCACCGAGCGTTCGGCCACCTTGGCCGATTCGTAGGCATGCGCCGAAACCCGGTCGATCGACTCGACCATGTCGCCGACCGCCTCGGAAGCCTCGCTGATCTGCTCAGCCTGGTGTTCGGAGGCCTTGGCCAGCTGACGCGCCGTATTCTGGGTGTCCTGCACGGCAGCGGCGACTTGCACGGCGCTGTGGTTGATGGTGGCAACCAGGTCGCGCAGCTGGTCTACGGAATAGTTGATCGAATCAGCAATGGCGCCGGTAAAGTCTTCGGTCACCGATACGGTCACGGTCAGGTCGCCGTCGGCCAGTTCTTCGATTTCGTCCAGCAGGCGCATGATCGCCTGCTGGTTGCGTTCGTTCTTTTCTGCCGTTTCACGCAATTGACGGTTGGTGGTGCGCACCATGACCAACCCGATAAGGATGATCGAGGCCAGCGCCAGCAGGCCCAGCGCGTAACCGCCAACGGTATCGAGGGTGCGCCCGCCGGCCAGGTTCTCGAAGCCGTTGGCCAGGTGCGAGGCCTCGTCGAGCAGGGTTTGCGACAGGCTGAAGATGTTGCCCGCAGCTTCACGCACACGGAACAGTTCGGGCGAAGTCTCGAGGATTTCGTCCACGGAGCCGGCCACGAACTGGAACAGTTCGGCGATTTCGGCCAGGCGCGCGCGGGCGTCGGCGTCTTCGACGCGGGTTACCTGGATGGCCGAGTTACCACTGAGCATGCCTTCCAGCACCTGGCCAAAGCGCCCGGCATCGCGGCCAAAGGCATCGGCTGCCTGCGCCGCACTGTCGTCCCCGGCCAGCACGGTGTTGACCGCCCCCAGGATGCGTTCGGCCAGCAACAACTGGCGCTGGGCCACTGCCACCTGGTTGGCCGGGGCGCCGCTTTGCAGCAGGATCTCGACCACTTTTTCATATTCCACCTGCAACTGGGGCACGGTTTCGGCCAGCGTCGCCGCCACCTGGTGCAGCGACAGCACGGTCTGCTCGCTGGCCAGGATGGTGTCGGTGTTCTTGCGCAGGTTTTCCCAGTCGCGGCGTACCGCTTCCATCTCGTCACGCACGGTGGGCGGCGCCGCCGGCAACCCGGTGGACTTGTCACCTTGGCGCAGGTAGCCCCAGCGCCGCTCGAAATCGTTGCGCGCATCCGACAGCAGCTTGAAGGCCAGGGCCTTGCCGGCAGCGGCTTCGGTGGCGTTCTTGGCGATACGTTGCGAGAGCACGCGCAGCTCGCCGGCGTGGCCGATGTACTGTTTGTCGTAGTTGGACTGGGTGTTCAAGTAGGCAAAATTGGCGAACAACAGGATGATCGACAAAATCAGGATCAGAAACAGCACGGTGATCTGCGCGATGCTGCGGGTACGTGGTGTCACGGTGGTGGCAGTGACGGGGGTAGCAGGCTTGTTCACGTTCGCAGGTCCTATAACGCCACATCGAGAAAGCCCGGCGCCTGGGCCAGGGCGAAGGGGCTGAAGATCGCCCAGTTGCGTTCCCGCGGGAAATGCCCCTGCACAAAACGTGCGGCGGCACGGATCAGTGGCTGCGGCGGCGACAGTTGCAGGCTGTCCAGGGCAAAGTGCTGAAGGCCCAGTACCTCGTCCACCAGCAGGCCGACGAACAGGTCGTCGTGGTCCAGCACCAGCACCCGTCTTTGTTTGCCCGGGGCGGCGTGGCCCAGGCCCAAAAAGCTGCTCAGGTCCATGACCGGCAATAGCCGACCACGCAGGTTGGCCACCCCACAGACCCACGGCTGCACACCGGGAACGCGGCTGCTGCGTGGCTCACGCAGCACCTCGGCCACTTCGCCCATGGGCGCGACGAACCACTGCCCGGCAATCCGAAAACCGATGCCGCTCCACTGTTGCAGGCGGTTGTCCTGCGGGGGCTGGTCGGCGACCAGCAGGCGGCAGCGCCGGTCGATGTCCAGCAACAACTCGAAGGCGGTCAGCGACGCGCCTTGCGGGCGGGTGGTCAAGCCCGCAGCACTTCTTTGAGCTTGGCAATCAGCGCGTCTTCTTCCACCGGTTTGGTCAGGAAGTCACGGGCGCCCTGGCGAGATGCCCAGACCCGATCGGTCTCCTGGTCTTTGGCAGTAATGACGATTACCGGAATGGCACTGGTCGCCGGGTCCTTGGCCAACTGACGGGTTGCCTGAAAGCCGTTAAGGATAGGCATGACAATATCCATCAAGACCACGTCAGGCTTCTCCTGACGCGCAAGAGCCACGCCATTTGCACCGTTTTCGGCTTTGAGAACTTCATGGCCATGCTTTACCAGCATTGCAGTCAGTTTGTGCAACTCTGTCGGCGAATCGTCGACAATCAGAACTCGGGCCATGCTGTTTCCCCATCAGGAAAGTAAGACCGTGCCATGGCGGGGCGCAGTCAGGGTGCGGGTTGATAGTTTGCGGCAAAACCGGGCACGTGAGCGCGGATCGCGTCGAGCAGTTCTTCCTTGCTGAACGGCTTGGTCAGGAACTGATCAGAGCCGACCACCCGGCCGCGGGCCTTGTCGAACAGGCCGTCGCGCGACGACAGCAGGATCACCGGGGTGTCCTTGAAGGCACTGTTGTGCTTGATCACGGCGCAGGTCTGGTAGCCGTCCAGGCGCGGCATCAGCACATCGACGAAGATGATGCTGGGTTGGTGGTCGACGATCTTGGCCAGGGCATCGAAGCCATCGCTGGCAGTGATCACCTCGCAGCCCGCTTCACCGAGCAGCATCTGCGCGGTGCGGCGGATCGTGCGGGAATCGTCGATCACCATCACCTTCAGGGGTTGTTCCATAGACGCCTACCAGTGGGAATTTAGTTGCAAGCGGCAAGTTACAAGAAACAGCCAATCGGCGCGTGACTGCTTTTCTCTTGAGGCTTGTAGCTAAAGGCTTGCAGCTGCATTTTTAGCACACTCCGGGTAGCCATTCCATCTGCGCCGCCCCTTGACCGGCGGCGTTTGCGGCGCCACCCTGAGCCACTTTTCTTTCGAGCCATCGCGGCACCTGCCGCCAAGAGGAACCACCCCATGAGCGTTCGCCTCGGCATTGTCATGGACCCCATCGCGTCCATCTCCTACAAGAAGGACAGCTCGCTGGCCATGCTGCTGGCCGCCCAGGCACGCGGCTGGAGCCTGTTCTACATGGAACAGCAAGACCTGTATCAGGGCGAAAGCAAGGCCCGCGCCCGCATGCGTCCGCTGAAAGTGTTTGCCGACCCGGCGCACTGGTACGAACTGGGCGAGGAGCAAGACAGCCCCCTGGCTGAACTGGACGTGATCCTGATGCGCAAGGATCCGCCCTTCGACATGGAGTTCGTCTACAGCACCTACCTGCTGGAGCAGGCCGAAAATGATGGCGTGCTGGTGGTCAACCGCCCGCAGAGCCTGCGCGACTGCAACGAAAAGATGTTTGCCACGCTGTTCCCGCAGTGCACCACGCCGACGCTGGTCAGCCGCCGCCCGGACATCATTCGTGAATTTGCGGCCAAGCATGTCGATGTGATCCTCAAGCCGCTGGATGGCATGGGCGGCACGTCGATTTTCCGTCACCGGGCTGGCGACCCCAACCTGTCGGTGATCCTGGAAACCCTGACCGTGCTGGGCACCCAGCAGATCATGGCCCAGGCCTACCTGCCGGCGATCAAGGACGGCGACAAGCGCATCCTGATGATCGACGGCGAGCCGGTGGATTACTGCCTGGCGCGCATACCGGCCAGCGGCGAGACCCGTGGCAACCTGGCCGCCGGCGGCCGTGGCGAAGCACGCCCACTGACCGACCGCGACCGCTGGATCGCCGCCCAGGTCGGCCCGACCCTGCGCGAAAAGGGCCTGCTGTTCGTGGGCCTGGACGTGATCGGCGAATACCTCACCGAAATCAACGTCACCAGCCCTACCTGCATCCGCGAGATCGATGCCGCCTACAACACCGATATCGGTGGCAAGCTGATGGATGCCATTGATCGCAAGCTGAAGGCACGCTGACAGCCAACGCGAAGCAAAACCGTAGAGTGGGGTATGATGCTCAGCCGCAAGCTTCAAGCTGCAAGCCGCAAGAAAAAGCCGGCCTGCACCAATCTGCACTTACTTGCAGCTTGCGGCTTGTAGCTTGAAGCTGACTGTGGATACCCGATGACGCTGCCCGCTGACATCCCCGCCGACCTGCTGCCTCCCCGTGTTCGCCCGGTGGACCGGCTCGGCTTTACCCTGTTCCTGGCTGCCCTGGTGCACCTGGCGCTTATCCTTGGCGTCGGCTTCAGCGTGGTCAAGCCCGCCGAAATCCGCCACACCATGGACATCACCCTGGCCACCTTCAAGAGCGAGAAGCCGCCGGAGAAGGCCGATTTCCAAGCCCAGGACAACCAGCAGGGCAGCGGCACCCTGGACAAGAAGGCGGTGCCCACCACGACCGAGTTGGCGCCGTTCCAGGACAGCAAGATCAACAAGATCACCCCACCGCCTGCGGCCAGGCCCGAGGTAGTGCCACCCCCTGCCCCACAAAAGTCGGCAGTGGTGAGCACGGCGCCCAAGCCGCAGAAGGTCGAGCCCAAGCCCAAGGAAAGCAAGGCACAGCCCAAGCCGGCAGCGCCCGCGCCAGACTTCGACAGCTCGCAGCTGTCGAGCCAGATCGCCAGCCTGGAGGCGGAGCTGTCCAACGAACAGCAGATGTACGCCAAGCGCCCACGCATCCACCGCCTGAACGCCGCTTCGACCATGCGCGACAAAGGCGCCTGGTACAAGGAAGAGTGGCGCAAGAAGGTCGAGCGGGTGGGTAACCTGAACTACCCCGACGAAGCGCGTCGGCAACAGATCTACGGCAATTTGCGGATGATGGTGTCGATCAACCGCGATGGTTCGCTGTATGAAGTGCTGGTGCTGGAGTCGTCCGGGCAGCCGGTACTGGACCAGGCGGCACAGCGCATCGTAAGGCTGGCTGCACCGTTTGCGCCGTTTACCGGGGATCTGGCCGAGTTTGACCGGCTGGAGATCATCCGCACCTGGCGCTTTGCCCGTGGGGACCGTTTGTCCAGTAACTGATTTACTGGCTTCACCGGCCCTTTCGCGGGCACGCCCGCTCCCACAGGATCTACACCGGATCGGAAACTCGTGGAGAACCTGTGGGAGCGGGCGTGCCCGCGAAGAGGCCGGCACAAGCGACACAAAGCGGACCTTGTCAGCCCCGCCACCTGGCGCCACACTATCCCCCATGAAAACCCTCGCCCCGAGCTACCTCAAGCATCAGTTCCTGATCGCCATGCCGCACATGGCCGATCCGAACTTCGCCCAGACCCTCACGTACATCGTCGAGCACAATGAGCATGGCGCCATGGGCCTGGTGGTCAACCGGCCGCAGGAGCTGAACCTGGCCGACATCCTCGAGCAGCTGCGCCCGGATGAAACGCCCCCGGCCAGCACCTTGCAGGTGCCGATCTACCAGGGTGGCCCGGTGCAGACCGACCGTGGTTTCGTGCTGCACAGCAGCGAGTGCAGCTTCCAGTCCAGCGTGGCACTGGAAGGGCTGTCGCTGACTACGTCCCAGGACATCCTGCTGGCCATTGCTGCCGGGGTAGGCCCGAAACAAAGCCTGATCACGCTGGGTTATGCCGGCTGGGAAGCAGGCCAACTGGAGGCCGAGCTGGCCGACAACGCCTGGCTGAACTCCCCGTTCGACCCGGAAATCATCTTTGGCCTGGCCAGTGACCTGCGCCTGGACGCAGCCGCCGCCAGCCTGGGCATCAACCTGAGCCTGCTCACCAGCCAGGCGGGCCACGCCTGATGGCTGAACTACGCCTACTGCTGGGTTTTGACTACGGCAGCAAACAGATCGGTGTGGCCGTCGGCCAGGTCATTACCGGCCAGGCCCGCGAACTGTGCACCCTGAAGGCACAGAACGGGGTACCGGACTGGGCCCAGGTTGAAAAACTGATTGCCGAATGGAAGCCCGACGCCATCGTCGTCGGCCTGCCGCTGAACATGGACGGCACACCCAGCGAAATGAGCGCCCGCGCCGAAAAGTTCGCCCGCCGCCTGAATGGCCGCTTCAACCTGCCCGTGCATACCCACGATGAACGCCTGACCACCTTCGAAGCCAAAGGCGAGCGCATGGCCCGTGGCGGCCAGCGCGGCAGCTACCGTGACAACCCGGTCGACGCCATTGCCGCCGCCTTGTTGCTGCAAGGCTGGCTGGAGGCCAATACCTGATCATCTCTGCCGCCGGGCCCGCCCGGCGCACCCTTCCGAGGAGCCCGCAATGAGCCTACCCAATCCCGCCGAGCTGGTTCGGCAGATGGCTGTCGATCTTCGCGCCCACCTGGCGCGCCGGGCAATCACCGAGCCCCGTTACATCGGTATCCGCACGGGCGGTGTCTGGGTTGCCCAGGCCCTGCAGGAAGCCATGGGCGACACCAGCCCCATGGGCACCCTGGATGTTTCGTTCTACCGCGACGACTTCAGCCAGAACGGCCTGCACCCGCATGTGCGCCCGTCCGAGCTGCCATTCGAAGTGGAAGGCCAGCACCTGGTGCTGGTGGATGACGTGCTGATGAGCGGTCGCACCATTCGCGCGGCGCTCAACGAACTGTTCGATTACGGCCGCCCGGCCAGCGTCACCCTGGTCTGCCTGCTGGACCTGGATGCCGGCGAATTGCCGATCCGCCCGAATGTGCTGGGTGCCACCCTGTCGCTGGCGGCCCATGAACGGGTAAAATTGACCGGACCCGCACCGCTCGCCCTCGAGCGCCAGGACCTCGCCTCCGCCTCCGCCCTTTAAGAGTCCCCCGCGATGACGCCAATCGACGCCAAGCGCCCGCTGCAGCTCAATGATCAGGGCCAGCTGCGCCACTTCCTCTCGCTGGACGGTTTGCCCCGCGAACTGCTCACCGAGATCCTCGACACCGCCGACTCCTTCCTGGAAGTCGGTGCCCGGGCCGTGAAAAAAGTCCCGTTGCTGCGCGGCAAGACCGTGTGCAACGTGTTCTTCGAAAACTCCACCCGTACCCGTACCACCTTCGAACTGGCCGCCCAGCGCCTGTCGGCCGACGTGATCAGCCTGAACGTGTCGACTTCCTCGACCAGCAAGGGCGAGACCCTGTTCGACACCCTGCGCAACCTCGAAGCCATGGCCGCCGACATGTTCGTGGTGCGCCACTCCGACTCCGGCGCCGCACACTTCATCGCCGAGCACGTGTGCCCGGACGTTGCCGTGATCAACGGCGGTGACGGCCGCCATGCGCACCCCACCCAGGGCATGCTCGACATGCTCACCATCCGCCGCCACAAGGGCAGCTTCGAGAACCTCTCGGTGGCCATCGTCGGCGATATCCTGCATTCGCGCGTAGCCCGCTCCGACATGCTGGCGCTCAAGGCCCTGGGTTGCCCGGACATCCGCGTGATCGGCCCGAAAACCCTGATCCCTATCGGCATCGAGCAGTACGGCGTGAAGGTCTACACCGACCTTGCCGAAGGCCTGAAAGACGTCGACGTGGTGATCATGCTACGCCTGCAGCGCGAGCGCATGGCCGGCGGCCTGCTGCCCAGCGAGGGTGAGTTCTACCGCCTGTTCGGCCTGACCACCGCACGCCTGGCCGGGGCCAAGCCCGATGCCATCGTCATGCACCCGGGCCCGATCAACCGGGGCGTGGAAATCGAGTCGGCCGTGGCTGATGGCAAGCACTCGGTGATCCTCAACCAGGTCACCTACGGCATCGCCGTGCGCATGGCCGTGCTGTCCATGGCCATGAGCGGGCAGAACGCGCAACGTCAATTCGACCAGGAGAACGCCCAGTGACCATCAGTATTCTCGGCGCCCGGGTCATCGACCCCAAGACTGGCCTGGACCAGGTTACCGACCTGCACCTGGACGGCGGCCGCATTGCCGCCATCGGCGCCGCCCCGGCCGGCTTCAGCGCCAGCCGCACGATCCAGGCCGATGGCCTGGTCGCCGCACCGGGCCTGGTCGACCTTGGCGTATCCCTGCGCGAACCGGGTTACAGCCGCAAAGGCAACATTGCCAGCGAAACCCGCGCAGCCGTGGCTGGCGGTGTCACCAGCCTGTGCTGCCCGCCGCAGACCAAACCGGTGCTGGACACCTCGGCGGTGGCCGAGCTGATCCTGGACCGCGCCCGCGAAGCGGCCAACAGCAAGGTCTACCCGATCGGCGCCCTGACCAAGGGCCTGGAAGGCGAGCAACTGGCCGAGCTGGTGGCCCTGCGTGACACCGGTTGCGTGGCCTTCGGCAACGGCCTGAAGGAAATCCCCAACAACCGTACCCTGGCCCGCGCCCTGGAATACGCCGCTACCTTCGACCTGACCGTGGTGTTCCACTCCCAGGACCGCGACCTGGCCCACGGCGGCCTGGCCCATGAAGGTGCCATGGCCAGCTTCCTCGGCCTGCCGGGCATTCCGGAAAGTGCCGAAACCGTGGCCCTGGCGCGTAACCTGCTGCTGGTCGAGCAGAGCGGCGTGCGTGCGCACTTCAGCCAGATCACCAGCGCACGTGGCGCACGGCTGATCGCCCAGGCCCAGGCGCTTGGCCTGCCGGTAACCGCTGACGTGGCGCTGTACCAGCTGATTCTCACCGACGAATCGCTGCGCGAGTTCTCCAGCCTGTACCACGTGCAGCCGCCGCTGCGCACTGCGGCTGACCGTGACGGCCTGCGCGAAGCGGTGAAGTCGGGCGTGATCCAGGCGATTTCCAGCCACCACCAGCCGCACGAACGCGACGCCAAGCTGGCACCGTTCGGTGCTACCGAGCCGGGCATCAGCAGCGTCGAGTTGCTGCTGCCGCTGGCCATGACCCTGGTGCAGGACGGCCTGCTCGACCTGCCAACCTTGCTGGCTCGCCTGAGCAGCGGCCCCGCTGCTGCCCTGCGCCTGCCGGCGGGTGAGCTGAAAGTGGGTGGTGCGGCCGACCTGGTGCTGTTCGACCCGCAAGCCTCGACCGTTGCCGGCGAGCAATGGTTCTCGCGTGGCGAGAACTGCCCGTTCATCGGCCACTGCCTGCCGGGTGCGGTGCGTTATACCTTGGTCGATGGGCATGTTTGTCACGAGGCCTGAGTAGCCCCCACTGGCCTCATCGCCGGCAAGCCAGCTCCCACAGGAAATCACTGCTCTCAAGGCCTGTGGTGCTCCTGTGGGAGCTGGCTTGCCGGCGATGAGGCCAGCTCAGGAGAACACTGACCATTCATCCCCCACGGTTGAAATCCTTCCCCCCACCCCCATATGAGTCTGCATCAGGCACTTTCGCCCCGCTGCGTGGAGACTCTCCCCTTGACCACCATCGTTTCTGTCCGCCGTAACGGCAAAGTCGTCATGGGTGGCGACGGCCAGGTATCCCTCGGCAACACCGTGATGAAAGGCAACGCCAAGAAAGTGCGCCGCCTGTACCACGGCCAGGTCATTGCGGGCTTCGCCGGTGCCACCGCCGACGCATTCACCCTGTTCGAACGCTTCGAAGGCCAACTGGAAAAACACCAGGGCCACCTGGTACGTGCCGCTGTCGAGCTGGCCAAGGAATGGCGTACCGACCGTTCCCTGAGCCGCCTGGAAGCCATGCTGGCCGTGGCCAACAAGGACGCCTCCCTGATCATTACCGGCAACGGCGACGTGGTCGAACCCGAAGACGGCCTGATCGCCATGGGTTCCGGTGGTGCCTACGCCCAGGCCGCAGCCCGCGCCCTGCTGAACAAGACCGACCTCTCGGCCCGTGAAATCGCCGAAACCGCCCTGAACATCGCCGGCGACATCTGCGTGTTCACCAACCACAACCTGACCATCGAGGAGCAGGACCTGGCCGACTGATTCAGCTGTTCTGGCGCCCCGTCCCGGTGATGGGGTTTTTCCACGCTGAATCATCTGCCCAAGGACCGTACTGACCATGTCCATGACCCCCCGCGAGATCGTCCACGAACTCAACCGCCACATCATCGGCCAGGACGACGCCAAGCGCGCCGTGGCCATTGCCCTGCGCAACCGCTGGCGGCGCATGCAGCTCCCGGCAGAGCTGCGTGCCGAAGTAACACCGAAGAACATTTTGATGATCGGCCCGACCGGTGTCGGCAAGACCGAAATCGCCCGTCGCCTGGCCAAGCTGGCCAACGCGCCGTTCCTCAAGGTCGAAGCCACCAAGTTCACCGAAGTGGGCTACGTGGGCCGTGATGTCGAGTCGATCATCCGTGACCTGGCCGATGCCGCGCTGAAGATGCTGCGCGAGCAGGAAATCATCCGCGTGCGCCACCGCGCCGAAGACGCTGCCGAAGACCGTATCCTCGACGCCCTGCTGCCACAGGCGCGTGTCACCAGCTTCAGCGAAGAGGCCGCGCAGACCAGCAGCGATTCCAACACCCGCCAGCTGTTCCGCAAGCGCCTGCGCGAAGGCCAGCTGGACGACAAGGAAATCGAAATCGAGGTGGCCGATGCCGTAGGCGTCGAAATTGCCGCGCCACCTGGCATGGAAGAAATGACCAACCAGTTGCAGAGCCTGTTTGCCAACATGGGCAAGGGCAAGCGCAAAGCCCGCAAGCTGAAGGTGAAAGAAGCGTTGAAGATGGTTCGCGATGAAGAAGCGAGCCGCCTGGTCAACGAGGAAGAGCTCAAGGCCAAGGCCCTGGAAGCGGTCGAGCAGCACGGTATCGTGTTCATCGACGAGATCGACAAGGTTGCCAAGCGTGGCAATGTGGGCGGTGCCGACGTGTCCCGTGAAGGTGTACAGCGCGACCTGCTGCCACTGATCGAGGGCTGCACCGTCAATACCAAGCTGGGCATGGTCAAGACCGACCACATCCTGTTCATTGCCTCGGGCGCATTCCACCTGAGCAAGCCAAGCGACCTGGTGCCCGAGCTGCAAGGCCGCCTGCCGATCCGCGTGGAACTGAAGGCACTGACCCCGGAAGACTTCGAGCGCATCCTGCAAGAGCCGCACGCCTCGCTGACCGAGCAGTACCAGGCCCTGCTGAAGACCGAAGGCCTGAACATCGCGTTCCAGGCCGACGGCATCAAGCGCCTGGCCGAGATTGCCTACCAGGTGAACGAGAAGACCGAGAACATCGGTGCACGTCGCCTGCACACCCTGCTTGAGCGTTTGCTTGAAGAGGTGTCGTTCAGTGCTGGCGACCTGGCCAGTGCCCATGACGAAACGCCGATCCAGATCGACGCGGCGTATGTGAACAGCCACCTGGGTGAGCTGGCGCAGAACGAAGACCTGTCGCGTTACATCCTGTAAGGGACAAGCCTCAAGCTGCAAGCGACAAGCTGTTCGGTGTCGCTTGCAGCACCGCGATGCATGATTTTCCCCTGATGGCTTGAATATCACTTCTTGTAGCTTGAAGCTTGCAGCTTGTCGCTAAGAAGAGATTCTGCCCATGGCCCGCCTGCCCACCGCCATCAACCTGCACAAAGCCTCTAAAACCCTCAGCCTCACCTACGCCCCCGGCGAGGTCTACACCCTGCCCGCCGAGTTCCTGCGCGTGCATTCCCCCTCTGCCGAGGTCCAGGGCCACGGCAACCCCATCCTGCAGTTCGGCAAGGTCAACGTCGGTTTGATCGGCCTGGAACCTGCCGGCCAATATGCACTGAAACTGACCTTCGACGACGGCCATGACAGCGGCCTGTTCACCTGGGAGTACCTTGAGCAGCTATGCCTGCGCCAGGAACAGCTGTGGGCCGAATACCTCGACGAACTGCACAAGGCCGGAAAATCCCGCGACCCTGCCGAATCAGTGGTCAAACTCATGCTCTAGCGCAAGACCTGCAGGGTTTAGAGCGCATTTTCTAAATTCATCTGTTTGAATGACTTACAGACAGCCCAGTGAAGGGCTGTCTTGCGCATTACATGAAAGTCGGGTAACCAATGGGTGTGGCAAGTTCCCTGCATCATTTTGCAGGCAGTCAGAACCCCCGCAGCACCGCTGTTCCTTATCACTGGTCACCCGAGTAGCAGTACCGGGCCAAGGGCTGCGCGCCGGCCAAAGCAACCGGTACTCGTCTCAGGACAACGGAGCGTCGTAGATGAGTAACAAGAACAACGATGAGCTGCAGCGGCAGGCCTCGGACAACACCCTGGGGCTGAACCCGATCATCGGCATTCGCCGCAAGGACCTGTTGAGCTCGGCACGTACCGTGCTGCGCCAGGCCGTGCGCCAACCGCTGCACAGCGCCAAGCATGTGGCCCACTTCGGGCTGGAGCTGAAGAACGTGCTGCTGGGCAAATCCAGCCTGGCCCCGGAAAGCGACGACCGTCGCTTCAATGACCCGGCCTGGAGCAACAACCCGCTGTACCGCCGCTACCTGCAAACTTACCTGGCCTGGCGCAAGGAGCTGCAGGACTGGATCGGCAACAGCGACCTGTCACCCCAGGACATCAGCCGCGGCCAGTTCGTCATCAACCTGATGACCGAAGCCATGGCGCCGACCAACACCCTGTCCAACCCGGCAGCGGTCAAACGCTTCTTCGAAACCGGTGGCAAAAGCCTGCTTGACGGGTTGTCCAACCTGGCCAAGGACATGGTCAACAACGGTGGCATGCCCAGCCAGGTGAACATGGATGCCTTCGAAGTGGGCAAGAACCTGGGCACCAGCGAAGGTGCCGTGGTGTTCCGCAACGATGTGCTGGAGCTGATCCAGTACAGCCCCATCACCGAACAGGTGCGTGCCCGCCCACTGCTGGTAGTACCGCCGCAGATCAACAAGTTCTACGTGTTCGACCTGAGCCCGGAAAAAAGCCTGGCCCGCTACTGCCTGCGTTCGCAGCAGCAAACCTTCATCATCAGCTGGCGCAACCCGACCAAGGCCCAGCGCGAATGGGGCCTGTCCACCTACATTGATGCGCTCAAGCAAGCGGTCGACGCGGTGCTGGCGATTACCGGCAGCAAGGACCTGAACATGCTCGGGGCCTGTTCCGGCGGCATCACCTGCACGGCACTGGTAGGCCACTATGCCGCCCTCGGCGAGAACAAGGTCAATGCCCTGACGCTGCTGGTCAGCGTACTGGACACCACCATGGACACCCAGGTCGCGCTGTTCGTCGACGAGCAGACCCTGGAGTCGGCCAAGCGCCATTCCTACCAGGCCGGCGTGCTCGAAGGCAGCGACATGGCCAAGGTGTTCGCCTGGATGCGCCCCAACGACCTGATCTGGAACTACTGGGTCAACAACTACCTGCTCGGTAACGAGCCGCCGGTGTTCGACATCCTGTTCTGGAACAACGACACCACGCGCCTGCCGGCCGCCTTCCACGGCGACCTGATCGAAATGTTCAAGAGCAACCCGCTGACCCGCCCGGACGCCCTGGAAGTGTGCGGCACAGCCATCGACCTGAAGCAAGTGAAGTGCGACATCTTCAGCGTTGCCGGCACCGCCGACCACATCACCCCGTGGCAATCGTGCTACCGCTCGGCGCACCTGTTCGGCGGCAAGATCGAGTTCGTGCTGTCCAACAGCGGCCACATCCAGAGCATCCTCAACCCACCAGGCAACCCCAAGGCACGCTTCATGACCGGCGCCGACCGCCCGGGAGACCCGGTGGCCTGGCAGGAAAACGCCACCAAGCACGCCGACTCCTGGTGGCTGCACTGGGAGACCTGGTTGAGTGAACGTGCCGGGGAGCTGAAAAAAGCCCCGACCCGCCTGGGCAACCGCGCCTATGCCGCCGGCGAAGCGGCACCAGGCACCTACGTTCACGAGCGCTGAGTTGCGTTGCCGTGGCCGCCATAGGCGGCCACGGCACTTTTTTCACGACAGAGTCGAACGCATGCCGGAACCCTACATCTTCAGGACCGTCGAACTGGACGACCAATCCATTCGCACCGCCGTCCGCCCGGGCAAGCCGCACCTGACCCCGTTGCTGATCTTCAACGGCATCGGCGCCAACCTGGAGCTGGTGTTTCCGTTCATCGAGGCACTGGACCCGGACCTGGAAGTCATCGCCTTCGACGTGCCCGGGGTCGGTGGCTCGTCCACTCCGCGCCACCCTTACCGTTTTCCTGGCCTGGCCAAGCTGACCGCGCGCATGCTCGATTACCTGGACTACGGCCAGGTCAACGCCATCGGCGTGTCATGGGGCGGCGCCCTGGCCCAGCAGTTCGCCCACGATTACCCGGAACGCTGCAAGAAACTGGTGCTGGCCGCCACTGCTGCGGGCGCGGTCATGGTACCGGGCAAGCCCAAGGTGTTGTGGATGATGGCCAGCCCCAGGCGCTACGTGCAGCCGTCGCATGTGATCCGCATTGCGCCAATGATCTACGGGGGTGCCTTCCGCCGCGACCCGGACCTGGCCATGCACCATGCGTCCAAGGTGCGCTCCGGTGGCAAGCTGGGCTACTACTGGCAACTGTTCGCCGGCCTGGGCTGGACCAGCATCCACTGGCTGCACAAGATAAACCAGCCAACCCTGGTGCTGGCCGGCGACGACGACCCGCTGATCCCACTGGTCAACATGCGCCTGCTGGCTTGGCGGATACCCAATGCCCAGCTACACATAATTGACGATGGCCACCTGTTCCTGATTACCCGGGCCGAGGCCGTCGCACCGATCATCATGAAGTTTCTCCAGGAAGAACGTCAGCGCGCGGTCATGCACCCGCGCCCCGCCTCTGGCGGTTGATTGTCGCTGCCCAGGCATCGGGTAAGACGAGGGAGTGTTGCCATGACAGACAAACCGGCCAAAGGAACGAGAACGCTCCCCGCCACCAGCATGAACGTGCAGAACGCCATACTCGGCCTGCGTGGGCGCGACCTGGTGTCGACCCTGCGAAGGGTGGGCCGCCACGGCTTGACCAACCCTGTGCACACGGCCCGACACCTGCTGGCGCTCGGCGGCCAACTCGGTCGCGTGATACTGGGCGACTCGCCCTACCAGCCCAGCCCACGTGACAGCCGCTTCAGCGACCCGACCTGGAGCCAGAACCCGTTCTACCGGCGCAGCCTGCAGGCCTACCTGGCCTGGCAGAAACAGACCCGCCTGTGGATCGACGAAAGCCACCTGGATGACGATGACCGGGCCCGTGCGCACTTTCTGTTCGGCCTGATCAATGACGCGCTGGCACCGAGCAACTCGCTGCTCAACCCGCTGGCCGTCAAGGAGCTGCTGAACACGGGTGGGCAAAGCCTGGTGCGTGGCGTGGCGCACTTGCTCGACGACCTGCGCCACAACGACGGCCTGCCGCGCCAGGTGGACGAACGCGCCTTCGAGGTCGGTGGCAACGTGGCTGCAACGCCCGGCGCAGTGGTGTTTCGCAACGAGCTGCTGGAGCTGATCCAGTACAAGCCGATGAGTGAAAAACAGCACGCCCGGCCTTTGCTGGTGGTGCCGCCGCAAATCAACAAGTTCTATATCTTCGATTTGCAGGCGCACAACAGCTTCGTCCAGTACATGCTCAAGAACGGCCTGCAGGTGTTCATGGTCAGTTGGCGCAACCCCGACCCGCGCCACCGCGAATGGGGGCTGTCCTCGTATGTGCAAGCCCTGGAAGAGGCACTCAACGCCTGCCGCAGCATCAGCGGCAACCGTGACCCCAACCTGATGGGCGCCTGCGCCGGCGGGCTGACCATGGCCGCATTGCAGGGCCACCTGCAGGCCAAGCATCAATTGCGCAAGATCCGCAGCGCCACCTATCTGGTCAGCCTGCTCGACAGCAAGTTCGACAGCCCGGCCAGCCTGTTTGCCGACGAGCAGACCGTCGAGGCCGCCAAGCGCCGCTCGTATCAACGGGGTGTGCTGGACGGCGGCGAGGTGGCGAGGATTTTCGCCTGGATGCGCCCCAACGACCTGATATGGAACTACTGGGTCAACAACTACCTGCTGGGCAAGGCCCCGCCCGCCTTCGACATCCTCTACTGGAACGCCGACAACACACGCCTGCCGGCAGCGCTGCACGGCGACTTGCTGGACTTCTTCAAGCACAACCCGCTGACCCACCCGGCAGGCCTTGAGGTGTGCGGTACGCCCATCGACCTCAAGCAGGTCGACCTGGACAGCTTCACCGTGGCCGGCAGCAACGATCACATCACCCCATGGGACGCCGTGTATCGCTCGGCCCTGCTGCTCGGTGGCGAGCGCCGCTTCGTACTGGCCAACAGCGGCCACATCCAGAGCATCATCAACCCGCCCGGCAACCCCAAGGCCTACTACCTGGAAAACCCGAAACTTCCGGGAGACCCACGCGCCTGGTTCTACGAGGCCACACGCAGCGACGGCAGCTGGTGGCCCTTGTGGCTGGAGTGGATCACCCCGCGTTCCGGCCCGCTCAAGGCGCCGCGCACCGAGCTGGGCAACAGCACGTATCCACCGCTCGGCCCGGCGCCAGGCACCTATGTTCTGACCCGATGAGCCAGACAACTGGATGAAGACCCGCGACCGTATCCTCGAATGCGCCCTGCAACTGTTCAACCAACAGGGCGAACCGAATGTATCGACCCTGGAGATTGCCAACGAGCTCGGCATCAGCCCGGGCAACCTGTACTACCACTTCCACGGCAAGGAGCCATTGGTGCTGGGGCTGTTCGAGCGCTTCGAGGAAGCGCTGATGCCCTTGCTGGACCCGCCCCTGGAAGTGCGCCTGGACGCCGAGGACTACTGGCTGTTTTTGCACCTGATCGTCGAGCACATGGCCCAGTACCGCTTCCTGTTCCAGGACCTGTCCAACCTCACTGGCCGCCTGCCCAAGCTGGCGCGTGGCATGCGCAGCCTGATCAATGCGCTAAAGCGTACCTTGGCGGCGCTGTTGGCCAGCCTCAAGGGCCAGGGGCTGGTGGAGAGTGAGACCCAGGCGCTGGGGCAACTGGTGGAGCAGATCACCCTCACGCTGATGTTCTCGCTGGATTACCAGCGGGTGCTGGGGCGCGAAGGGGATGTGGGGATTGTGGTGTATCAGGTGATGATGCTGGTGGCGCCGCATTTGCAGCCCCAGGCACGGGCGGCGGCGGAGCAGTTGGCGGTGAAGTACCTGGAGGGGTAGGCCTGCTGGTTCGGCGGTGCGGCCTTCGCGGGCACGCCCGCTCCCACAGGTAGATCACGGCTCTGGAGCACTGTGATTTACCTGTGGGAGCGGGCAAGCCCGCGAAGCAGGCGACGCGGTATCAGATCAGGGTACCGGTGCCGGTTGGAGCCGACGGTGTGCTGCTGGTCGGCGCGGCGGTAGGCGCCGGGGCCGCGGTTGCAGCAGGAGCTGCGCTGGCCGTTGGCGCTGCAGGCTTGGCAGCTGCCGGTTTGGCAGGTGCTTTTTTCACTGCTGGCTTTTTCGCCGCAGCAGGTTTGGCTACTGCCGGTTTAGCCGCAGGCTTGGCGGCGACAGGCTTGGCTGCAGGTTTCGCCGCTGCAGTCTTGGCTGCCGGCTTGGCCGCCGCGGTTTTTGCCGCAGGCTTGGCCGCCGCAGTCTTGGCCAGTGGCTTGGCCGCTGCCTTGCTGGCTGCCGGCTTGGCCGCCGCAGTGCGCGACGAAATCGGCGTAACCGAAGCACCGGTCAGTTTCTCGATCTGCTTGGTCAGGCTGTCCACCTGCTGGTGCAGGGCCTTGATCTCGTTGCGGCTTGGCACGCCCAGGCGCGAGATGGCGCTGTTCAGGCGCTTGTCGAAGGCCTCTTCGAGTTCGCTCCATTTGCCCAGTGCGCGGTCCTTCACGCCAGACACGCGCGAAGTGGTGGACGACTTGGCGGTTTCAGCCACGTCTTCAGCGGTTTTCTTCGCCTGCTTCTCGGCCTTCTCGCCATCCTTCACCAGCGAGTCGAACAGCTTCGGGCCGTCCTGGTCGATCTTCGAATAGATTCCCAGCCCCGCCAGCCAGATCTTGCGGGAGTACTTCTCGATCCCGCCGACCCAGGAGCTGCCTTCTTTTTCGGTGTTCTTCTTGCCAGCCATCCTGCTCTCCTTATGGTTTGTGCGCGACGCGCTCAAGCAGCTCGTGCAGCTGTTCAAGCTTGACCGACAACGCCTCAACGTCATGTTTAGACGGAATGCCCAGGCGATTCAAGGCGCGTCCTACCCGTGCGTCGAAAGCTTTCTCGATCTTGTCGAGTTGAATTTCTACCTTGCCGCGTACGCGACTGACTTCTTCAGCCGCTTCGTCGATCTGGCTATTGGCCGCATCAAGCTCTTTGTCGATGCGCTTCTTGCCACGTTTTTCGACGCCTTCGCCGGCCTTGACCAGCTCCTGGAAGTAGTCGGAGCCCTCTTGACCAACACGGGCGTAAGCGCCAATGCCCGCCAGCCAGATCTTGCGCGCGTAGCCGCGCACCTCGCCCAAGGTGCCTTGGGCGTCGTCCTTCTTCTTCACATTCACTTTGGCCATGCTCTGTACCTCATGTTCATGAGTGGAGGGATGAACCGCCCATGGAGGTTGGGCTTGAGCATAAGGTAGGGAGATGAATTAGAAACTGCACCCTAAGATCAGCACACTGATCTATCTACCGCAGTTGCTCCAGGCTGGCGCTCCAGCATTCGGCTGACTTTTTCCGGAGCCTTTGCCATGCCCCCGTCACCGACCACGCCGCCCCTCTCGTTCAGACAGTTGGTAGCCAAGCAGTTCGCCAACCGCCCCCGCTTGCGCGAAGTCATTGCCGCCGCTGCCTTCGACGCACTCGCGGCACGCTACCCGTGGACCCGCAAGAACCATCCGCAGCTGCAGTCGCTGGAGGGCTTCAGCATTCTGCCCGGCCCGGGTGAAACCTCACCGGCACAACCAGCCAACCTGATCGACACATTGCTTGAGCACTTTCTCACCGGCCAGCCCATGGCGCTCAAGCCCACGGACCAGCTCAGCCTGGCCCCACCTGTCATCTTTCGCCCCCAGGAAGCCGCACCGACCATCGACATTCGCATGGCCGACCTGAACACGGCCTTCGACGATATGCTGGCGACGCTCTGCGAGGCATTTCAGCAGGCACAAGTCAGTTTCTGGAACAGCTGCGAAGGTGACTCGGAGGTCGCCCGCCTGCGCTGGATGCAGCAGTTGCTCAAGGCCGCACTGCTCGCAACGCTGGAGCGCCAGGGCCTGGATAGCGATCAGAAGACCTTGCTGTACGCCATGCTCGCGCAAACCGGCACATCGGCAAACGTGCAAGGTTTGCAGGTTTCGTTCAACACCCAAGGCAACACCGTTCAGCAAGTACTGCCGGACCTGCTCGTCACTGGCAAAAAAGACACTCGCGATCTGGTCTTGTGGTGCAAGCCCTCTGGCACTGTACGTGGCTTCAAGGGGCTTGGCGCCTTCGCGGTTGCCCTGCGCGACGAGCTTTCCGAGCACCATGGGTTCGACACGATGTCCTGGGCCTGCACGGCATTGGCCGAAGACCCGTTCGGCTATCAGGCCCGGCAACTGCTGAACGCAATGCTGCAACAGATAGACCGCGTGCAACTTGGCGGTATCGATAAAGCCAGTGATCTGGAGGGGGTGTTCAGCCGGCTGAGCGATCCTTCATCGACATTCCCGGCATGCTTCCAACTCGAGCAATCGACACCCGCGATCAAGCTGCCTGGCTGGCTGGAGAACGCCACGGTGACAGATCGGTTCCAGTACCACATGGCGTTGCTGGAGCTGTCGGCAGAGCACATGCTTGTACACGGTGAATCGTCGCTGGACGGAATCGAAGATTTGCAGCAATTCACCGCTCGCCGCCTGCGCGAGCAGATGCGTGATGACCATCCAGCCGAGCTGCCGTACAACCCTGATCAGGTACAGATCACGATTTCACAGGTGGTGCACACGTCCTCCGCGGGGCCAGCGACACTGGAGTACCTGAAAACCATCAGCCTGACCACACTGGCCATCTCACGCCTGCCCATGGGCAGTGATCAGGTCGCCTCGGCCATTCAATTGGCCGACCAACAGGCGCAGAGCAGCTGGATGAGCCTTGATTATGTCCATGCCCTGATCAATGCCGTGGACGTTGGCGGCCACTATCCGCAATTTGTTCACGACCAGTTGCAAGCCGGTGCCGACACTGCCAACCGTCGCCGGCGCTTTGCCCAGGAATGGCGTGGTGCCCTGCTGCTGAGCGCGTTACAGGCAAAGATTGGCGGGCAGCTGAGCGAGCGTACCTGGCAAGCGATCGCCGACTTTTGCCGCCGTAAAGCCGACACCAGCGCACCGCTCAACCTGGCGCCACTTGCATTCAATTGCGTGCCGGGTGGCCCGAAAGCCAACCAGGTGCATGGCATGTTCGTCATCGAGGTGCCGGCCACTGCGGCCTGGGTGCTTTACCGCCCCATGGCCAAAGCGCAGGCCGTCAGGCAGTTCGACAGCCGCAGCCAATTGATGACGGCCATCCGCACCGAGCAAGCCCTGCAACAAGACATCCTCACCTGGCTGGATGACGACGCCCAGCCCATTTATGCCAATGACGGCTTCACCCACCCGCACCTGCATGCCCGCCTCACCGAACTGGCGCACCTGCTTGGGCCCACTTCCGCGCTGGCGGCTGATGCCATTGAACAGTTGAGGGCCCCCGTGACCCTGGCCTTTACGCCATGGGCCGATGATCTGGACCCGATGATGTTTCAAGCCAGGGCCGACCTGCTCTTGTTGCTGGCTTCACGGCAGAGTGTTTCCAACGCCCAGCAGCGCTGGGCGCTGGTCGTGCAGTTCGCCTGGCTGGCGTTCAACACGGCCACGCCCCTGCTGCGAGGGCCTGCCGGCCTGGTTGCCTGGTTGGTCGCAGCCCTGCTCGGCATCAAGAATGACCTGACCGCATTGACCCACGGCAGCACCGCAGAACAGCTGCTCGCCGGGGCCGACATTCTCCTGAACCTCGCCATGCTGCTGGCCCATGGGCCAACGACTGCCAACCCCGAAGCTGAACCCGAAACGCCACTTCACCCTGGGCCACGCCGCAGCCCCGGGGCATTTGCCAAGCAGCCACCGGAACAGACAACCTGGCTAGCCCTTGCCGAGCAACCTCGACCCGCAGCGCTCAATGTCAGCCAATGGGGGCGCAACCAGCGGCTCGGCAACCTGCCCCATGACGCCCGCGCGGCCCTCGACACCTTGCGTGCGAAGGTCAATCTGCACGGGCACAGCGCAATGGCCAGCGGCCGTCTGCGTGGCTTGTACAAGGTCGACGAGCGTTACTACGTAAAATTGCAGGGTGTCGCCTTTGAAGTTGAAGAGCGCTGGAACAGCGTACGCATCATTGGCCCGCAGGTCAGCGAAAGCGAATGGTCGCAGACCTGGGGCGCAGAGCCGGACGGCTACTACATGGCTGACCGCGAACGCAGCAACGGGCCCTGGCTGACGCGCTGGAACGGCGAATGGATGCTGGACCTGCACTTGCCGGGCGGCATGCCGAAAACAGCCAAGGCGCTGATCGATGAAAAGAAAGAAGCCTTCCAGAAAATGCTGGACAGCCGAACGGCAAATGACAGGAAACTCGCCAGTACGGATACGTTCCTCGATGGCTACCTGGAACGGGTGAAAGCCTATGACCAGGCGCACCTGGCCTTCGAGAAGTCCCTGGATGATTACCCCGGCGTCGCATTCCACAACCTGCCGGAAGAACTGTACGAACAGCGCCAGGCACTGCTGACGCTGCGCAACGAGGCGCGTGCCAGCCTCAATGTACTGGCACTTACCTACGAAAAACAGGCTGGGCTGATCCAGGAGCAGGCACAGCTCTACGCCAGCATGAGCGACCCGAAATACGCCAGGTTCGACCCCAAGGGCGCTGCCTCGTTCGCCCGTGGCCAGTGGTGGGAGCAGTTGCTGACCGCCGACCTGCAGCAGCTGCGCCGGCTGCTCGACATGAATGACTATGAAACGCTCAAAAACCTGTCGCGCCGCCTCGTGCAACTGCCTTTCGGCCAGGAGCAGGCACAGTTGTATCTGGACTACAGCAAGCAGGTCGAGACAGCACTGGGTATCCATAGACGTGTCTTCAACGTCAGCCAACGCCTCGACCAGAACCTTGGCGAGGCACTGAAAGACGGGCAGATCCAGTTCCCCGGCAAGCGCAAAAAGCTCGACACCATCATCAACCACCGGCGCTACTCGACCCTGATTGTCCGCGCCCAGATCCTGAGCGACCTGGTTCAACTGGTCGTGAGAAGGGACCAACTGACCGCAGAGAACTTCGAAAGCACCCTGCTCGCGCAGACCAACCTGCGCAGCAGGCATCTGCATGAAGCGCTGCTGAGCCATGACAGCCTGGCTGCGGCCAACCTGAAACCAGAAGAGCAGAAAGAGCCGCTGGAGAGCGCGTTGCGCGAATACAAGCTGGCACGGGGCAATGCCGAATATCTGCTGTCACGCGACATCCCGGCGGTGGACAGCAGCAAGCTCGATGCATACATCAGCGAGCTCGATGCACTGATAAAGCTGGCGGAGGATGACCTTGCCTTCGCTTCTGCGGCGGCCGACACCCAAGATGCCGTGTTCGAACAATCTCTGACCCACAAAGTGCGCCCCGTCAGGCGCAAGGTAATCCGCACCAGCCGAGGCCGGGCCCTGGTCGTCGAAGAGGCTGAGGAGGGCAGCGAAACCGTGCAGACCGACCCGCTGACCGAACAGACCATATCGCGCTATCAGCAACAGGGCGAGCATTGGGAAGCCGTGCCAGAACGGGTGCCCGCACCTGACTACGCTCGCCTGCGTGGTACCGGCAATGACCTGCTGGCCCAGAAAGCCGCCAGGGTCGCCCACGCCTCCCTCCATCTGGACGGGCCAAACAGCCTGGCAGACCTGCTTGATTTCTATGTACAGGACATGTCGGAGGTCGCCCTGCAGTTGCGAACCGGCCCGGAGCAAGGGCATTCACTGGCCGGCCGGCTGGAGCAGGCGATTGACGAAGTAAAGGCAGAAAAACAACGCCTGCTGACCAGCGCCTACCTTGGCACCCAGCACCCGGACAGCAAAGCCTTGCGTTTCCTGGTGGAAGCAGACGAAGTCGAGATCAGGCTCAGCAAAAGCCGCAAGAAGCTCAAGGCCAACGACTATCTGGATGTCTATGACATTTACCGCCTGCAACCCAGGCAGAAGCTTTGGGAGGCGCATTTCCACTATACCAGCGCCACTGCCAATGCCCGGCGGTTTGCCAAAGGGCATTTGAAGTTCCCGGACGCCATGAGCCGTGACGAGCGGTTGCAACGGGCACTGGCACCCACGGAGCGCTATCAGATCTATCGGGGTGACCTGCGTCTGGAGCAGATCGAGGACCTTGTCCCGTTCCCCGACAGCTGACAGCAGCGGGCCTCAGGCCAGCGCCTTGTCCAGCGCTCGCTCGATTTCGCCCTTGATGGTGCCGCTCATCATCGACAGCATCATGCCCAGTTTCAGCTCCACGCGGATGCTATCCTCGCCAATGTGCACGCTGCCATTGGCGCCGCTGCGCGCCACATCAACCCGGTCACCGTTCCAGGTGGCCTTGAGGTCGTATTCGCGGCTGAGCTTTTCGACCAGCGCTTCGGCCTTGGCCCGGGCGGCATCGCGGCCGAGGGAGTGTTTGCGTTCGACGCTGATCTGGGTCATGCGGGTGTTCCTGAAGATGTAGACATAATCGGCATTATGCCCGCCCCAGCCCTCTGGCACACCCCGCCAAGACAAATCCGCCCGTTCGCCCTAGAATGGCGGTAATTTTTTCCGGTGAAGCGATATGAACGACCAGCGCAAAGGCGACCACGCCGAACCCACCACCCACTTTGGCTACCAGGACGTCCCTGAAAGCCAGAAGGCGAAGAAAGTCGCCGAAGTGTTCCACTCGGTGGCAGCCAAGTACGACCTGATGAACGACGTGCTGTCCGGCGGCATGCACCGCCTGTGGAAGCGCTTTACCATCGAACTGTCGGGCGTGCGCAGCGGTAACCGGGTGCTGGATATCGCCGGCGGTACCGGTGACCTGGCCGCCAAGTTCTCGCGCCTGGTCGGCCCGACTGGCCAGGTGGTGCTGGCCGACATCAACGACTCGATGCTCAAGGTTGGCCGTGACCGCCTGCTTGACCGTGGCGTGGCCGGCAACATCGAGTTCGTCCAGGCCGACGCTGAAAAGCTGCCGTTCCCGGACAACCACTTCGACTGCGTGACCATCGCCTTCGGCCTGCGCAACGTCACCCACAAGGACCAAGCCATCCGCTCGATGCTGCGCGTGCTCAAGCCCGGTGGCCGCCTGCTGATCCTGGAATTCTCCAAGCCGACCAACAAGCTGATGTCCAAGGCCTACGATGCCTACTCGTTCGCCTTCATGCCGCTGGCCGGCAAGCTGATCACCAACGACTCGGAAAGCTACCGTTACCTGGCCGAGTCGATTCGCATGCACCCCGACCAGGAAACCCTCAAGAGCATGATGGTCGAGGCCGGTTTCGACCGCGTCACCTACCACAACATGACCAGCGGCATCGTTGCCGTGCACCGGGGAATCAAGCCCTGATGCTGCTGGCCGGGCTGCTCGCCAGCGTCGAACATGGCCTGAACCGCATCCTGCGCATGGACAGCACCGCCCTGCCGCGGCTGGCTGCGCTGGAAGGCAAGGTCATCGAGATCGACTGCCGCCAACCGGCCTTGCAGGTGTTCATCCTGCCCGATGAAGAAGGCCTGATGCTCGCCGCGCACTGGCAAGGCGAGGTCGACTGCAGCCTGCGCGCACCCGCCGGCAGCCTGGCGCAACTGGCCCTGGCCCGGGACAAGACCGCCGTACTGCACAGCCCGCAGGTCGAACTGCATGGCGACAGCGCCGTGCTGCTCGACCTGTTTGCTGTATTACAGGACCTTGAGCTGGACTGGGAGCACGAGCTGCAACGCTGGCTTGGCCCGGTCGCAACGGCCATGCTGGCCGGCCATGTCCGCCTGCGCGCACGCTGGACCCGCCAGGGCCTGGCGCGCTTCAGCCAGAACCTTTCCGAGTACCTGGCCGAAGAGTCCCGCACCCTGGTTGGCAAGCGTGAAGCCGAAGCCGCCTTCAGCGAACTCGATGCACTGAAGCTCGATACAGAACGCCTCGAGGCGCGCCTCAAGCGCCTTTCCCGATCCCTTGATACCAGCGATAACGCATGAAGCTGCTCGCCGTCCGCCGTCTTTTTCGCATCCAGCGTGTGGTGATCCGCTACCGTCTCGATGACCTGCTGTTCGACCTGCCGCTACCCTGGTGGCTGATGAGCCTGCGCCTGCTGATGCCCTGGCGCTGGCTGCCGCGCAAGCCGTCCGAGCTGAGCCGCGGCGCGCGCCTGCGCCTGGCACTGCAGGACCTGGGGCCGATCTTCATCAAGTTCGGCCAGCTGTTGTCCACCCGCCGCGACCTGCTGCCCAACGACATCGCCGATGAGCTGATGCTGTTGCAGGACCGTGTACCGCCCTTCGACCCCAAGCAGGCGGTGGCCTTGATCGAGGCACAGCTGGGCGCCCCGGTGGCGCAGCTGTTCAGCCGCTTTGACGTAGAGCCGCTGGCTTCGGCGTCGGTGGCCCAGGTGCACGCCGCACGCCTGAAAACCGGCGAAGAAGTGGTGGTCAAGGTAGTACGCCCGGGCCTGAAGCCGGTCATCGCCCAGGACCTGGCCTGGCTGTTCCTGATCGCCAAGGCTGCCGAGCGCGCCTCGGCCGATGCCCGCCGCCTGCACCCGGTGGAAATCGTCGGCGACTACGAGAAAACCATCTACGACGAACTCGACCTGCTGCGCGAAGCGGCCAACGCCAGCCAGCTGCGGCGCAATTTCGAAGGCTCCGAGCTGATGTACGTGCCCCAGGTGTACTGGGACCTGTGCCGCCCCAAGGTGCTGGTGATGGAGCGCATCTACGGCGTGCCGGTGACCGACATGGCCACCCTGGCCGACCAGCGCACCGACATGAAACTGCTGGCCGAGCGTGGCGTGGAGGTGTTCTTCACCCAGGTGTTCCGCGACAGCTTCTTCCATGCCGACATGCACCCAGGCAACATCTTCGTCAGCACGGTCAAGCCGTGGAGCCCGCAGTACATTGCCATCGACTGCGGCATTGTCGGCAGCCTGACGGCCGAAGACCAGGACTACCTGGCGCGCAACCTGATCGCGTTCTTCAAGCGCGACTACCGCCGCGTCGCCCAACTGCACATCGACTCGGGCTGGGTGCCGGCACACACCAAGGTCAACGAATTCGAAGCGGCGATCCGCACCGTGTGCGAGCCGATCTTCGAAAAACCGTTAAAGGATATTTCCTTCGGCCAGGTGCTGATGCGCCTGTTCCAGACCGCGCGACGCTTCAACATGGAAGTGCAGCCGCAACTGGTGCTGTTGCAAAAGACCCTGCTCAACATCGAAGGCCTGGGCCGCCAGCTGTACCCTGACCTGGACCTGTGGAGCACCGCCAAGCCATTCCTTGAACGCTGGATGCGCGAGCGCTACAGCCCCAAGGCCGTGTTCGGCAACATTCATGGCCAGGTCGAGCAGTTGCCGCACCTGGCCAACATGGCCCGCGACCTGCTCGAGCGCCTGTCGCAGCCGCACCTGCACGACCCACAACTGCCGGAACGCCGCCGCCAGGGCGACCGCTGGGCCCTGCGCCTGCTGGGCGCCGGCCTGCTCGGTGGTGGCGCGGTGCTGGCCGCGGGCGCTGCCGAGGCTGCCAGCCTGGCCGCCCCTGCCGCCTGGCCGGCCTGGCTGATGCTGGCCGCGGGCGTTTACCTGATCGTGCGCCAATAGCCAGCCGCGCCCGTGGCTGGCACACTAGCGCAAAGGGCCCGGTACAGGAGCGGGCCGTTCTGGAGTCGACAATGAAAGACTGGCTGGACGAGATCAAGTGGAACAGCGATGGCCTGGTACCGGCAATCGCCCAGGACCACAAGACCGGACGCGTATTGATGATGGCCTGGATGAACCGCGAATCGCTGGCGCTGACTGCCGCTGAGCAACGTGCCATCTACTGGTCGCGTTCGCGTGGCAAGCTGTGGCGTAAAGGCGAAGAATCCGGGCATGTGCAGAAACTGCATGAACTGCGCCTGGACTGCGACGCCGACGTGATCATCCTGATGGTCGAGCAACTGGGCCATATCGCCTGCCATACCGGCCGTGAAAGCTGCTTCTACCGCGTCTTCGAGGCCGGCCAGTGGAAAGTCGTCGACCCGGTCCTGAAAGACCCGGATGCCATCTACAGCGCAGGACACTGACATGAGCGACACCCTCAACCGCCTGGCCGAAGTGCTTGAACAACGCAAGCAAGCGGCGCCCGACAGCTCGTACGTGGCCAGCCTGTACCACAAGGGCCTGAACAAGATCCTTGAAAAGCTCGGCGAAGAGTCGATCGAGACCATCATCGCCGCCAAAGATGCAGCCGTGAGCAAGGATTACAGTGATGTCATCTACGAAACCGCCGACCTGTGGTTTCATAGCCTGGTGATGCTCAGCGCGCTGGGCCAGCATCCACAAGCCGTGCTCGACGAGCTGGACCGCCGCTTTGGCTTGTCCGGGCATGATGAGAAGGCCGCACGCCAGCCTTCTGCCTGATGTATTTTCGGGCGCACTGCTCGCACCTGTGGGAGCGGGCGCGCCCGCGAAGAATGCGACGCGGTGCATGGCACCGGCTGCGCCGGTGTTCGCGGGCGTGCCCGCTCCCACAAGGGCCACGTTGCCGGAACGATTTGCTGTACACACATTTTTCAGGAGTACGAAATGGGTATCTTTGACTGGAAACACTGGATCGTCCTGCTGGTAGTGGTCGTCCTGGTGTTCGGCACCAAGAAGCTGAAGAACTTCGGCAGCGACCTGGGTGAGTCGATCAAGGGCTTTCGCAAGGCCATGAACGAGGAAGAGACCAAACCGGCCGAGCAGACCCCGCCGCCTGCCCAGCCCGTGCCGCCGGTGCAGAACACCGCCCAGCCACAGCAAGGCCACACCATCGAAGGGCAGGCCCAGCCGGCCCAAGAGCCGCAGCGGAAAGACTGACCCATGTTCGGCATCAGTTTCAGCGAGCTGCTGCTCGTCGGCCTTGTCGCCCTGCTGGTGCTCGGCCCCGAGCGCCTGCCGGGTGCCGCGCGCACGGCAGGCCTTTGGATCGGCCGGCTCAAGCGCAGCTTCAACAGCATCAAGATGGAGGTCGAGCGCGAAATCGGCGCCGACGACATCCGCCGCCAGCTGCACAACGAGCACATCCTGCAGATGGAAGAGGAAGCCAAGCGCATCCTCAACCCAATGACGCCGCCGGCGCAGCCACCTGTGACCACCGCAAGCGTGCAGCCGCCTGCCGGGCTTGAGGCCAGGCCGGTCGATACTCCAGCCGCCCCGGCCACACCTTCTGAACCGCCTCAACCACCGCGAGCCCCATGAGCGAAAATCCGGAACACGACCAGCCCATGCCGCTGGTTTCGCACCTGACCGAACTGCGCACCCGCCTGTTGCGCTGCGTCGCCGTCATTTTCCTGATCTTTGCCGGGCTGTTCTCCTTCGCCCAGCAGATCTACACGCTGGTCTCGGCGCCCCTGCGCGACCATTTGCCGGCCAACGCGACGATGATCGCCACCGACGTGGCCTCGCCGTTCCTCACGCCGTTCAAGCTGACCATGATCGTGTCGCTGTTCCTGGCGATCCCGTTCATCCTGCAACAGATCTGGGGCTTTATCGCACCCGGGCTGTACCGCCATGAAAAGCGCATTGCCATTCCGCTGCTGGTGTCGAGCATTCTGCTGTTCTACGCCGGTATGGCCTTTGCCTATTTCCTGGTGTTCCCGCTGATGTTCAAGTTCTTTGCCGCCGCCACCCCGGCAGGCGTTGCAATGATGACCGACATCGCCAACTACCTCGATTTCGTGATGACGCTGTTCTTCGCCTTTGGCGTGGCCTTCGAAATCCCGGTGGCGGTGGTGCTGCTGGTGTGGATCGGCGTGGTCGACGTGAAGTACCTGAAGAAGATCCGCCCTTACGTGATCATCGGCTGCTTCGTGGTCGGCATGGTGCTTACCCCGCCGGACATCTTCTCCCAGACCTTGCTGGCCGTGCCCATGTGGCTGTTGTTCGAGGTCGGCGTGCTGTGCGGCAGCCTGATCCGCAAGCGTAGCGCCCACGACGAAGAAGCCAACGACCACAACGACCAACCACCAGCGACCCAACCGTGAATCTGTTGCTCCTTGAAGAGGCCGACTTCGTCTCGGCCGACCGCGTCGTTCTCGCTGACCGGCGCTTTACCCACATGCAGGAAATCCACGGTGTTGCGGTGGGCGACAACCTGCGCGTGGGCCGCGTCAACGGCCTGATGGGCAAGGCCACGGTGCTGCGCCTGGAAAAGCACGAAGCCGAACTTGAAGTGGCCTTCGACCAGCAGCCACCGGCCAAGCTGCCGCTGACCCTGGTGCTTGCCGTACCAAGGCCAAAAATGCTGCGCCGGTTGTTCCAGACCGTAGCCACCCTGGGCGTGCCACGGCTGATCCTGCTGAACAGCTACAAGGTCGAGAAAAGCTTCTGGCAAACGCCGTTCCTGCAGCCGCAGAGCATTCGCGAAAACCTGATCCTCGGCCTTGAGCAGGCGCGTGATACGGTGCTGCCTGAGGTCATCATCGAGAAGCGCTTCAAGCCCTTCGTCGAAGACCGTCTGCCCGCCATCGCCGCTGGCACCCTGGGCCTGGTCGGCCACCCCGGCCCCTACCCTGCCTGCCCGCGCGCCGTGGAGCAGGCCGTCACACTGGCCATCGGCCCCGAGGGTGGCTGGATCCCCTACGAAATAGACCTGCTAGGCAAGGCTGGCCTGGCACCGGTGCAACTGGGTGACCGTATCCTGCGGGTAGAAACCGCCGTCACTGCGCTGCTTTCGCGTATTTTCTGACGCAAACGTCACTTTCTCGCCCATCAAGTTTCCCCCTCCCAGGCCGATGGCCTTGGCAATACAACAACTATTTGTACTGCCAAGTCGCCAGGGAGTCGTACATGTATCAATGGTTAGCCCAATCGCTGGGCAATGTGAGCGTCAACCGCAAACTGGGGCTGGGCTTCGGCCTGGTACTGCTGCTGACCTTGGCCATCACCCTGACCGGCTGGCACGGCATGGACAGCATCATCGAGCGTGGCGACAAGCTGGGGAGTATCTCGGTCATTCATCAGTACACCCAGGACTTGCGTATCGCTCGCCAGCACTATGAGCGCAACCGCGACAACGTAGCCGTGGCAGAGCTGGAAAAAGCGTTGGACGATCTGGAGCGCCAGATCCAGCTGATGCTTGGCCAGATCGAAAAGCCCGACGACCAGCAACGCCTCCAGCAGCAGATGACAGCGGTTCGCCAATATCGGCAAGCGTTCGCTGACCTCAAGCAATCGGCTGCCGACCCCGACGGGACGGAGCAGGCCTTGCGGCGCATGGCTGAGCAAGGCACGGTACTGTTGCAGACCAGCCAGGCGATGACAGTCTCACAAACCGCAGTGCGAGACGCCGGCGCTGCCCAGGCCAAAACCTTGCTCGCTGCGGCCACCGCGCTGGCCTTGGCCCTTGGGCTGCTGGCCGCCTGGGCCATTACCCGGCAGATCATCATCCCGCTGCGCCAGACCTTGCGCGCCGCAGAGCGCGTGGCCAATGGCGACCTGACCCAGAGCCTGCCGGTGCAGCGCCGCGACGAACTGGGCCAGTTGCAGGCCAGCATGCAGCGCATGACCCAAGGCCTGCGCGAGCTGATCGGCGGGATTGGTGACGGGGTAACGCAGATCGCCAGTGCCGCCGAACAGCTGTCGGCCGTCACCGAGCAGACCAGCGCGGGGGTCAACAACCAGAAGGTCGAGACCGACCAGGTGGCGACCGCCATGAACCAGATGACCGCCACTGTGCACGAGGTGGCACGCAACGCCGAGCAGGCCTCGGAAGCGGCCCTGATGGCCGATCAGCAAGCCCGTGAAGGTGACCGGGTGGTGGGCGAAGCTGTCGCGCAGATCGAGCGCCTGGCGGGCGAAGTGGTGAACTCAAGCGAAGCGATGAACCAGCTCAAGACCGAAAGTGACAAGATCGGCAGCGTGCTCGACGTGATCAAGTCGGTGGCCCAGCAGACCAACCTGCTGGCCCTGAACGCGGCGATCGAGGCCGCCCGTGCCGGTGAAGCCGGGCGTGGTTTTGCCGTGGTCGCCGACGAAGTGCGTAGCCTGGCCCAACGCACCCAGCAGTCGACCGAAGAGATCGAAGAATTGATCGCCGGCCTGCAAAGTGGTACCCAGCGGGTGGCCAGCGTGATGGACAACAGCCGCCAGTTGACCGACAGCAGTGTCGAGCTGACCCGTCGTGCTGGCAGCTCGCTGGAGACCATCACCCGCACCGTGTCGTCGATTCAGGCGATGAACCAGCAGATTGCCACGGCAGCAGAGGAACAGACGGCAGTGGCTGAAGAGATAAACCGCAGCGTGATGAATGTGCGGGATATCTCGGACCAGACTTCGGCAGCGAGTGAAGAGACGGCAAGCTCCAGCGTAGAACTGGCGCGCCTTGGTACTCACCTGCAAGGATTGGTGGGGCGATTCAGGCTCTGATAAACAGGCCGCCTGCACTGGCCTCTTCGCGGGCACGCCCGCTCCCACAGGTACTGCACAGCACTCAAAATTCGTGCAGCATCTGTGGGAGCGGGCGTGCCCGCGAAGAGGCCGGTGCGGTTACAGCACCTGACGCAGGAACGCCTGCGCACGTGGGTCCTTCGGTGCATCGAAGAAGGTCTGCGGCGAGGCATCCTCCAGCAGTTTGCCATGATCGAAGAACAGCACCCGGTCAGCCACTTCACGGGCAAAGCCCATTTCGTGGGTAACGCAGACCATGGTCATGCCTTCCTGGGCCAGGGTCTTCATCACGTCCAGCACCTCACCGACCATTTCCGGGTCCAGTGCAGAAGTCGGTTCATCGAACAGCATGACCTTGGGCTCCATGCACAAAGCCCGGGCAATCGCGACACGCTGCTGCTGGCCCCCGGAAAGCCGTGACGGGTACTCGTTGGCCTTCTGTGCAATGCCGACCTTTTCCAGCAGCGCCCGGGCCTTGGCCTCGCGGTCAGCCTTGTTGCGCTTGCGCACCACCTTCTGCGCCAGGCACAGGTTTTCCAGCACGGTCATGTGCGGGAACAGGTTGAAGTGCTGGAACACCATGCCGACTTCGCGGCGGTAGGCGTTGATGTCGGTCTTCGGGTCGGCCAGTTGCAGGCCGTCGATGGCTACCAAGCCTTCGTCGAAATGCTCCAGGCCGTTGAGGCAGCGCAGGAAGGTCGACTTGCCCGAACCCGACGGGCCAAGCACTACCACCACTTCACCCTTGGCCACCTGGGTGGTGACGTTATCCACAGCCCGCACCACATGGCCACGGGTATCGAAGACTTTCAGCAGGTCACGGACTTCAATCACTTTGCGCAAGCCTCCGCTCGAGCCGGCTGGCAATGTGCGACAGCGGCAGGTTGATCAGCAGGTACAGGCCTGCCACGCAGAACCAGATCTCGAAGGTCGAGAAAGACGTGGTGATGGCCTCGCGGCCGCTCTTGGTCAGTTCGGTGATGGCGATCACCGACACCAGCGAGGTGTCCTTGACCAGGCTGATGAACTGGCCAGCCAACGGTGGCAGTACGCGCTTGAACGCCTGCGGCAGGATCACATGGCGCATCGACTGGCCAGCGTTCAGGCCCAGCGAGCGGGCAGCTTCGTTCTGGCCCTTGGCGATGGACTGCACGCCAGCACGGACGATTTCGGCCACATAGGCACCGGTGAACAGCGCCAGTGCCGCCACGCCGGCGAACTCGCGTGACAGGTTGAGCACGGTGCCGATGAAGAAGTAGAAGATGAAAATCTGCACCAGCAGCGGCGTGCCGCGCACCAGTTCGACATAAACGGTCGACAGGTCACGCAGGGTCGGGTTGTTCGACAACCGGCACAACCCGGCGAACAGACCAATCACCAGGCCCAACGCCCCGGACACCACCGACAGCCACAACGTGGTCCACAGGCCCCAGGCCAGCGGGCCGGCGGCCCAATGGCGGGTTACACCGATCTGGTCGCCTTCGGCAACATCGTCGCCACGGCTCAGTTGCAGGCTGTCCTTGGCCACGTCGAGCACTTGCTCATCGCCGTTTTCGTCCTTCAGCGTGACGCGGGCGTTATCGCCGGAAATGACGATTTCCTGAACGGTGCCGTAACCGGCAGCACGTTGTGTATCTTCTGCCTTGTAGGCGAAGTACTGCGGTACGCGGTTCCAGCGCCACTCGTAGGACATCATCGAGGTGGCCAGGTACAGGCTGACTGCCAGGCCCACCAGCACCAAGGCGGTCAACCCGTGCCAGGGCCACTGGGCTTTCTTGTGTTTGATCACGTGGGTACTCCAGAAAGCGGCAAGCCGCAAGCTACAAGCTGCAAGAAAAAGCGGACCGTGCACCGACCCGCTTCTTCTTGCAGCTTGCAACTTGCGGCTTGAAGCTAGCTTTTATTCCATTTCCTTCAGCCAGTCCTTGTTCTTGAACCACTTGTCGTGAATACGATCGTAGGTCCCGTCATGCTTGATCTGGTGCAGGAAGTTGTTGATGAAGTTGATGCTGTCGTAGTCGCCTTTCTTCAGGCCGAAGGCCAGCGGCTCGTAGGTGAACGGTTCTTCGAGGAACAGCAGCTTGCCGGCACCAGCCTTCTCTACTGCCACCACGTTGTACGGCGCGTCATAGACAAAGGCGTCAGCCTTGCCGTTGACCACGTCCATCACCGCTTCCTGTTCGTTGTCGTAGCCGTGGTACTTGGCTTTGCCGATCAGCTTCTTGGAGACCATTTCGCCGGTAGTGCCCAGCTTGGAGGTCAGACGGTACTTTTCGTTGTTCAGGTCTTTGTACGACTTGATCTCGTCAGCCAGCTCCTTGCGGATCAGCAGGGTCTGGCCAACCACGATGAAGGGTTCGCTGAAGTTCAGGCGCAGGTTGCGTTCCTGGGTCAGGGTCATGCCGCTGCCGATCATGTCGAACTTGTCGGTCAGCAGGGCCGGGATGATGCCGTCATAGGCGGTGGAAACAGCCTCGAACTTCACGCCCATGGACTTGGCCATGGCCTTGAGAATATCGACCTCGAAGCCGATGATCTCGCCACGCTTGTTGGTCATCTGGAACGGCATGTAGGTTGGGTCCATGCCCACCTTCAGGGTGCCGCGCTTGACCGCGTCATCGATGGCGCCTGCCTGGGCCGCAGTTACAGCGACCAGGGCGGTTACACCGACCATCAGCCGCGAAAGGTATTTCTTGATCATCACCAAGTCCCCTAGCAAGAAAAGTAGCGAATCTTATTGTGTTGGCACGGCCGTACCGGCCGGTGCGTCGTATCGGAATGGGATGCTAACGCATGGCGGCCCGGGGACCTAGCGCTGGGGGGGACTTTGTTGGCCAAAATCGGCCTGGGCCCTGAAAAGCTTCGCGGGTGAACCCGCTCCCACAAGGTACTGCACAGCCCCTGTGGGAGCGGGTTCACCCGCGAATAGGCCCGGTCAGGCGCCGACGAGTGCCGGTTGGCCTTCGTTCTCCGGGTGCAGCGGCAACAGCGGCGAATGCGGGTCGTTCTTGATCGACGCACGCCACACATCGATCCACGCCGCGTTGTGCTCTGCCCACACCTGCTCGTGCAGGCGGGTCAGCGCCACCGGGTCGCTGAGCAGGGCCAGGCGGGTGTTGAGGTCCAGCCCTTTCGGCCCGACCTCCATCGCCTTGGCCACGCGCTCGGCACGCAGCGCCTCGATTGGCGCCGCCTGACCATGACGGGCAGTGGCCATGGCGCAGGCCAGGGCGTTCTGCCGCGGGTCGACCACGGCCCGCACGAAGCCGTCATGCAGGGCATGCCAGCGGTTTTCGTGGGTGTACTGGTCAGTGGCCAGCAACTCTTGCGGCGTGGCGTATTCCTCGGGGATGAGGAACAGCTTCTCGTCCTTGGCCGCCAGGCCCAGGCGCGTGCGGCTGGAGATCACCGAAACCGGGATCGACAGCACCAGCGAGCCAACGATCGGCGCCAGCCACCACAGGAAGCTCGGGTTCAACCAGGCTACCAGCGCAGCCCAGGCAATGCCCAGCAGGGTTTGCGGGCCATGGCGACGCACAGCCTCGCTCCACGGGGTGGAATCGTCGTCACGCTGCGGCGAGTTCCAGGTCGCGGCCCAGCCCAGGAACGCGGCGAGCACGAAGCGGGTGTGGAAGATCATACGGACCGGCGCCAGCAGCATGGAGAACAGCATCTCCATCAGCATCGACAAGGTAACCTTCACCCGCCCACCGAACTCGACGGCACCCTTGGCCCAGATCAGGATGATACTGAGCAGCTTGGGCAGGAACAGCAGCACGATGGTGGTGGAGAACAGCGCCACGGCCTTTTCCGGGTGCCACTGCGGCCACAGCGGGTACAGCTGGTACGGCTCGATGAAGTACTGCGGCTCCATCAGGGTGTTGGTCGCCAGCAGCGCGGTCGACAGTACCAGGAACAGGAACCACAGCGGCGCCGACAGGTACGACATCACCCCAGTGAGGAACACCGCACGGTGCACCGGGTGCATACCCTTGACCAGGAACAGGCGGAAGTTCATCAGGTTGCCGTGGCACCAGCGGCGGTCACGCTTGAGCTCGTCGAGCAGGTTGGGCGGCAGTTCTTCGTAGCTGCCCGGCAGGTCATAGGCAATCCACACGCCCCAGCCAGCACGGCGCATCAGCGCAGCTTCGACGAAGTCGTGGGAGAGAATCGCACCGGCGAACGCGCCCTTGCCCGGCAACGGCGCCAGGGCGCAGTGCTCGATGAACGGCTTCATGCGAATGATCGCGTTGTGGCCCCAGTAGTGCGACTCGCCCAGCTGCCAGAAGTGCAGGCCGGCGGTGAACAGCGGGCCGTATACGCGGGTGGCAAACTGTTGCATGCGTGCGTACAGGGTGTCCATGCCCGAGGCTTTCGGCCCGGTCTGGATGATACCGGCGTCCGGGTTGGCCTCCATCAGGCGCACCAGGCTGCTCAGGCATTCGCCGCTCATGACGCTGTCGGCGTCGAGCACGACCATGTACTTGTACTCGCCACCCCAGCGACGGCAGAAGTCGTCGAGGTTGCCGCTCTTGCGCTTCACCCGGCGCCGGCGGCGGCGGTAGAAGATACGGCCGAAGCCTTTGGTTTCGCGGCACACGTCCAGCCAGGCCTGTTGCTCGGCCACGGCGATGTCGGTGTCGTTGGTGTCGCTGAGCACGAAGAAGTCGAAGCGGTCGAGGTTACCGCTGGCGGCCACCGACTCGAACGTGGCGCGCAGGCCGGCGAACACGCGCGGCACGTCTTCGTTGCAGATCGGCATCACCAGCGCGGTACGCGCTTCGGGCGCAATCGGCTCATTGCCGGCGCTGCTGCCGGAAATCTTGTACTTGTCGCGCCCGGTGAGCAGCTCGAGGAAGCCCATCAATGCGGTCCAGAAGCCCGCCGATACCCAGCAGAACAAGATGCCGAAGAGAATCAGGATGGAGGTTTGCAAAGCATACGGCCACACCTGCACCACTGTGTCCCACAGCGACTGGCTGAGGATTTCGTCGAGGTCGACGAACGACCAGCCCTGGTACGGCAGGATGCCCTTCATGTACCAACCGGCGACGATGGTCTGGCCGATCATCAGGGTCAGCAGGATGTAACGGCGGATCGAACCGACCGTGCGCCAGCGTGCTGGTGGCAGCTCGCGCTTGGGTGGCTGCGGCGCATTCGGCCGGCCGGTCATGCGTCGCCACATGCGGATCAGCACGTTGGTGCGCCAAGGCTCGGGCACCACCTTTGTGCGCTTGATCGGCGGGGCAATCTTCAGGCACAGGCGGCCGCTGCCATCGACGCCGAGCATTTCGGCGTCTTCCAGCTCGGCAGCGCTGCCCACGGTCAGGCGCGGGCCAACCGAGGCCTGCACGGCCTCGGCAGCGCTGGCGGCCGGGTTGGCCGCCAGGCGTTGGTGCAGCTCGCTGAACGAGGTGCAGCTGGCAAGTTCTGCCCGCTGCTCGTCACTCAGTGGTAGGTGAGCCAGGTACTCGCCAAGCGATACTGGCCTTGCGTTTGAGTCACTCATCGGCAGGCAACTGATAGCTCCAGGTCTCGGTCAGCACCTTCTCGGTGGTGGCCGGGGCCCCGTTAGTGGGTGCCGCATCGGCGGCAGGTTGTTCGGCCTTGGCAGCCGGCTCGGCCTTGCTGGCCTTGTCGGCCTTGGCATGCTTGGCTGTGGCCTTGTCCTGCTTGGCTTCCTGGGCAGGTTTGGTAGCTTCGACCGGCACGTCACGCACCAAAGCGGCACGCATTTCGGTCGACTTGTTGGCTTCCTTGACCTTCAGCCGCAGGGTCAGGCGCCAGCCCTTGGTCTCTGGGTTATAGCGCAGATTGTTCTCGACCACCTCGGCGTTGTCGTCAACGCTGATCTGGCTGCGCACGGCGGTGTCTTCCGGCAGCGCGGCCAGGGCCGGGCCAGCGAAGTCGACCAGGAAGGCCACGCTGCCGTCTGGCTGACGGATCAGGTTGGACTGCTTGACGTCACCGGTGGAACGCAGGGTCTGCTTGACCCAGCCCAGCTCGGCGGCCTGGAACTTCGGCTCGTCGATGGTCCAGTGCAGGCGGTAGGCGTACTCGATCGGCTTGCCGGCTTCGGGCAGTTTTTCCGGGCTCCAGAAGGCCACGATGTTGTCGTTGGTCTCGTCAGCGGTCGGAATTTCGACCAGGTCAACGGTACCTTTGCCCCAATCACCCTTCGGCTCGATCCAGGCGCTTGGGCGCTTCTGGTAGTTGTCGTCGAGGTCTTCATAGTCGCTGAAGGCGCGCTGGCGCTGCATCAGGCCGAAACCACGCGGGTTCTCGACACTGAAGTTGCTCACGGCCAGGTGCTTCGGGTTGTTCAGCGGGCGCCAGATCCACTCGCCATTGCCGGCATGAATCGACAGGCCTTCGGAGTCATGCAAGGCCGGGCGATAGTTGAGCACCTTGGACGGCTGGTTGGGGCCGAACAGGTACATGCTGGTCAGCGGGGCAATACCCAGGCGGCTGACCTGGTCACGCAGGAACACCTTGGACTGTACGTCGACCACGGTATCGTTGCCCGGGCGCAGGGTCAGCTTGTAGGCACCGGTGGAGCGCGGCGAATCCAGCAGGGCGTAGATCACCAGGTGCTTGTCGGCCGGCTTGGGTTTCTCGACCCAGAACTCGGTGAAGCGCGGGAATTCCTCGCCCGACGGCAGCGCGGTGTCGATGGCCAGGCCACGGGCCGAAAGGCCGTACACGTGGCCCTTGCCGACCACGCGGAAGTAGCTGGCGCCAAGCAGGGTCATGATCTCGTCCTGCTTGTCGGCCTTGTTGATCGGGTACAGCACGCGGAAACCGGCATAACCCAGGTTCTTGGTGGTTTCCGGGTCGTGTGGCACGTCACCGAACTCGAAGCGGCTCGGGTCGTACTTGATTTCTTCGACCTTGGTGGCGGTGACCTCGTTGATCTTGACCGGGGTATCGAAATGCATGCCCTGGTGATAGAACGACAGCTTGAACGGGGTCTTGTCCTTGGCCCACTCGGCCTTTTCCTGCAGGAAATGAATTTTCTGGTAGTCCGCAAACTTCATGTCGCGGAATACGGCCGGCAGGTTGCTTTTAGGTGCTTCGTACTTCTGGCCGGCCAGATCCTTTGCCTTGGCTGCAACATCGTCAAGATTGAATGCCCACAGCTGGCCCGCGCTCATCAGGCCGACCAGTGCCACACTGGCCATCAGGGCCCTGCGCAGCCCGGTGCCGGGGATTCTTGATGCTTTTTGGGGACTAACAATCACGAGCAACCCTCGCCGAAAACAGATCATGAAACCAACGGCCAGCGACAAATGCCGGGTTGGCGAGCACTGTTCCGACCCCGTGAGGGCGTAATGATTCCCCAAACGGATCCAGACAATGCTCGAGTCAGAGTGAAACGAACCTGCGAACGCAGGTCCATGCAGCGCGCGATTATCCAGCAGGTCGCGTGACAACGCATCAGGCTGGAACAACTATTTATCGTACAAAACCCCTTGTTTTCCTATAAACAAAGGGTTTTTTGACCTCATATTTGTAACATAAATGTTACGGGGCCATCATTCACCAGGTGCACCTGCATGTCTGCACCAAATTGGCCGCTGGCCACGTCGGTATGCCGGGCCTTCGCCTGCTGCAAAAGATAGTCGAACAACTCGGCGCCGAGGGCCGGTGGCGCAGCCGTCGAGAAGCTCGGGCGCATGCCGTTGCGGGTATCTGCCGCCAGGGTGAACTGCGACACCAGCAACAAACCACCGCCGACATCCTTGAGCGACAGGTTCATCTTGCCCTGCTCATCGCTGAACACACGGTAGTTCAGCAGCTTGTGCAACAGTTTATTGGCGTGTTCGCGGGAATCTTCAGGCTCGACGGCCACCAGCACCAGCAAACCCTGGTCGATGGCCCCGACCACTTCCCCCGCCACCTCTACCCGTGCACCGCGCACGCGCTGCAGCAAGCCCCTCATGCTTCTTCCAGGGGCAGGTCGAGCAGGCGCCGGGCCATCTGGTCGGCAGCACGCACCAGCGCATCGGTGATACCAGGCTCGGAAGCGGCGTGGCCGGCGTCGCGGATCACCTTGAGCTCACTGTTCGGCCAGGCCTGATGCAGCGCCCAGGCGTTGTCCAGCGGGCAGATCACGTCGTAACGACCGTGCACGATCACCGCCGGCAGGTGGGCGATTTTCGGCAGGTCGCGGATCAGCTGGTCCGGTTCGAGGAACGCATTGTTCATGAAGTAGTGGCATTCGATACGGGCGATCGACAGTGCCCGCTGCGGCTCGGAGAAGCGGTCGACCACCAGCGGGTTGGGGCGCAGGGTAGCGGTACGGCCCTCCCAGGTGGACCAAGCCTTGGCCGCATGCATCTGGGCGATCTGATCGTTACCGGTCAGGCGTTTGTGGAAGGCGGTCACCAGGTCGCCGCGCTCTTCCGGGGGAATCGGCGCGATGTAGTCCTGCCAGTAGTCGGGGAACAGGCGGCTGGCACCCTCCTGGTAGAACCACTCGATCTCCTGCGGCCGGCACAGGAAGATGCCGCGCAGGATCAGGCCGTGCACGCGCTCGGGGTGGGTCTGGGCGTAGGCCAGGGCCAAGGTTGAGCCCCACGAGCCGCCGAACAGCACCCATTTGTCGATGCCAAGGTGCTCGCGAATGCGCTCCAGGTCCTCGACCAGGTGCCAGGTGGTGTTGTTTTCCAGGCTCGCGTGCGGCGTGGAGCGGCCGCAGCCGCGCTGGTCGAAGGTGATGATGCGATACAGGTTGGGGTCAAAGTAACAACGGCTCTGCGCGTCGCAACCGGCGCCCGGGCCTCCGTGGATGAACACCACGGGCAGCCCCTCTGGCGAGCCGCTTTCGTCGACATACAGCACATGCGGCGCTTCCACGGCCAGATCGTGCCGGGCGTAGGGTTTGATCTGCGGGTACAGGGTCTGCATTGCGCACTCCGTGTGAGGATTATTCGGCCGTGGGCCATCATAAACCTGAATTGCGCCAAGAGCATCACGGCCAAGCTTGCGAAATGGTTTGAAGCGGCGTGCCAGGTTGGCAGGCGCCTCCCGCGCCCGGTGGGAGCGGGCGCGCCCGCGAAGAATCCAACGCGGTGCATGGCACCGGTTGCGCCGGTGTTCGCGGGTGAACCCGCTCCCACAAGGGCCCCGTCAACGTGCAGAAATTGAGTAGGCCGGGTGGTGGATCTACCGCCCGTAGCGCTCCCGCCCCCACGCCAGGCAAACCTGCAACAAGCGCTGCAGCACTTGCCGGGTTGGCTGCGCCAGGTCTTCGCGGTAGGCGAACGGCTCGGTTTCTTCCATGTAGGTGCTCTGCGCCAACTCCAGCTGCACGGCATGGATGTGCTTGGCCGGGTCGCCGTAATGGCGGGTGATATGCCCACCCTTGAAGCGGCCGTTTAGCACATGCCTGTAGTCCAGGGCTTCGGCACAGACGCCTTGCAGCCGCTCGGCCAGTGCCGGATCGCAACTGGCGCCATTGAAGGTACCCAGGTTGAAGTCCGGCAACTTGCCATCGAACAGGTGCGGAATCAGCGAACGAATAGAATGGGCATCCCACAGCAGCGCGTAGCCATACTGCTCACGCAAGCGGTCCAGCTCGTTGCGGACGGTGTCGTGGTAGGGGCGCCAGATCTGCTCCAGATACTGCTTACGCTCTTGCTCAGTGGGCACCTGCCCTTCCTTGAACAGCGGCTCGCCCTCGAACAGCGTGGCCGGGTACAGGCCGGTGGTGGCGCCGACATACAGTGGCTTGTCGTCATCCGGGCGGTTCAGGTCGATGACAAAGCGCGAATACTCCGCCGCTAGTACGCTGGCACCCATGTCGCGGGCAAAGTCGTACAGCTGTGGGATATGCCAGTCGGTGTCCGGCAGGCTGCGCGCCTGGTCGACCAGGCCGTCGCGCACGGCGTCGGTCAGGCGCAGGCCGGCGTGTGGCATGCTGATCAGCAGTGGCAGGTGGCCCTGGTGAAAACTCAGTACCTTGTCCATCGTGCCTCACTCAATTGGAAATTTCATGGCCCTTGCGCACCACGCGCTTGGGCAGGTCGCCGCCCAGCCAGTAGGCCAGGTCGGCAGGGCGCTCGATTTGCCAGGCGACGAAGTCGGCTACCTTGCCCACTTCCAGCGAGCCATGGCTATCACCCAGGCCAAGTGCCGTGGCGGCATGCAGCGTGACGCCGGCCAGGGCTTCTTCCGGGGTCATGCGGAACAACGTGCAGCCCATGTTCAGCATCAGGCGCAGCGACAGGCCAGGCGAGGTGCCCGGGTTGAGGTCGCTGGCCAGGGCAATCTTCACCCCATGGCGGCGCAGGGCATCCATAGGCGGCAACTGCGTTTCTCGCAGGAAGTAGAAGGCGCCCGGCAGCAGCACGGCAACCGTGCCTGCCTTAGCCATGGCGATGGCGTCTTCCTCGGTCATGAACTCCAGATGATCGGCTGACAGCGCCTGGTAACGCGCCGCCAGGCTGGAGCCATGCAGCGACGAGAGCTGCTCGGCATGCAGCTTCACCGGCAGGCCCAGTTCATGGGCCTTGATGAACACCTTTTCGACCTGTGCTGGCGAAAAGGCCAAGTGTTCGCAGAAGGCGTCCACCGCATCCACCAGCCCTTCAGCGGCCAAAGCCGGCAGCATTTCGTCACAGATGTGTGCGATGTAGTCATCGGCCCTGCCGGCGTACTCCGGCGGCAAGGCGTGTGCGGCCAGGCAGGTGGCGCGTACCGCCAGCGGCAGCTCATCGGCCAGGCGCCGGGCCACGCGCAGCATCTTGCGCTCGTTGGCCAGGTCCAGGCCGTAGCCGGACTTGACCTCGATGGTGGTCACGCCATCGCGCATCAGCGCCTGAACCCGCTGGCGGGCACTGGCGAACAACGCGTCCTCGCTGGCCGCACGGGTGGCCCGCACGGTGCTGGCGATGCCGCCGCCCTGGGCGGCGATCTCGGCATAGCTCACGCCTTGCAGGCGTTGCTCGAACTCGCCGCTGCGGTTGCCACCGAACACTGCGTGGGTGTGGCAGTCGATCAAGCCGGGAGTGACCCAGGCACCGCCCAGGTCCACCGTGCGGTCAGCATCGATTGGCACCAGCTCGGTGCGCGGGCCGATCCATTCGATCAGGCCGGCGCTGGTGACAATGGCCGCGTCCTCGATCACCGAGTAACGGCCCCCGGCCATGGTTGCCACATGGCAGTGCTGCCAGAGGGTTCTCATGCACAATCTCCTTTGCTAGCGGTGCAGCTCTACCGGCTCTGCTGCCGGCTTGCCCTGCCCTGCGCGCGGCTTGCACCACAGCAGGTAGGACGCCACCAGGAACACCACCCAGACCACACCAACGATCAATGCCGCCTGGGTGTCCGGGAAGTAGCCGAGCACACCAAAGATGAACACCATGAACGCAATGGCCATGGCAGGGCCGTAAGGCCAGAACGGTACCGGGAACTTCAGCTGGGCCACGTCTTCACGGCTCATGCTGCGGCGCATGGCCACCTGGGTCAGCAGAATCATCAGCCACACCCACACGGTGGCGAAGGTGGCGATCGAAGCGATCAGCAGGAACACGTTTTCCGGGATCAGGTAGTTGAGCAGCACCCCGATCAGCAACGCGGCGCCCATTACCACCACGGTCATCCACGGCACCCCATGTTTCGACAGCTTGCCGAAGCTGCGTGGCGCATGGCCTTGATGGGACAAGCCATACATCATGCGGCCAGCACCGAAGATGTCGCTGTTGATGGCAGAGATCGCGGCGGAAATCACCACGACGTTCAGTACCGCGGCGGCAGAGCCAATACCCAGGTTGCTGAAGATCTGCACGAACGGGCTACCTTCGCTGCCGATCTGCGGCCATGGGTACAGGCACATCAGCACGAACAGGGTGAGCACATAGAACAGCAGGATGCGCAGCGGCACGGCGTTGATCGCCTTGGGGATGACCCGCTGCGGGTCCTTGGCCTCACCGGCAGTGACGCCGATGATCTCGATACCGCCGAAGGCGAACATCACCACGGCAAACGACGCGATCAGGCCACCCACGCCGTTAGGCATGAAGCCGCCGTGGTCGAACAGGTTGCTGACGCCGACGGCATGCCCGGTCCCCACCTGGCTGAAGCCAAAGGCCATGATGCCGAGGCCGGCCAGGATCATCGCCACGATGGCGCCGACCTTGAGCAGCGACAGCCAGAACTCCATCTCGCCGAACACCTTGACGTTGCACAGGTTGAGGCCGCCGATCAGGAACACGATGCCCAGCACCCAGATCCAGCGCGCCACTTCCGGGAACCAGAAGCCCATGTAGATACCGAAGGCGGTGACGTCGGCGATGGCAACGATGACCATCTCGAAGGCGTAGGTCCAGCCAAGGATGAAGCCGGCCATGGGGCCGAGGTAGGTGCTGGCGTAGTGGCCGAAGGAACCGGCCACCGGGTTGTGCACGGCCATTTCGCCGAGGGCGCGCATGACCATGAACACCGCGGCGCCGCCGATCAGGTAGGCCAGCAGCACGGCCGGGCCGGCCATCTGGATAGCCGAGGCGGAGCCGTAGAACAGGCCGGTGCCGATGGCCGAACCGAGGGCCATGAAACGGATGTGGCGGGCACTTAGCCCGCGCTTGAGACCTTGAGCTTGTTGCATGTCACGTCCTTAAATTGTTTTTGTGGTCGTGAGATTCAGGGGGCTGCGTTGCAGCCCTTTCGCAGCACAAGGCTGCTCCTACAAGAGAGCATCGTCGCCTTTGTAGGAGCAGCCTTGCGCTGCGAATGGGCCGCACAGCGGCCCCAGGGGGCATTACAGGCTTGGCAGCACACCCGCCGGCAGCAAACCGGTCAGGCTACCCTTGGCCAACAGTTCCACGGCCTTTTCGATGTCCGGCGCGAAGAAACGGTCACGGTCGTAGTGCGGAACTTCGCTGCGCAGGGCCTGGCGCGCCTGCTCCAGCTTGGCCGAAGTCTTCAGGCCTTTGCGCAGGTCCAGGCCCTGGCAGGCACCGAGCCATTCGATGGCCAGCACGCCACGGGTGTTTTCGGCCATTTCCCACAGGCGCTTGCCGGCAGCCGGGGCCATCGACACGTGGTCTTCCTGGTTGGCCGAAGTTGGCAGGCTGTCGACGCTGTGCGGGTGCGACAGCGCCTTGTTCTCGCTGGCCAGGGCAGCAGCGGTGACCTGGGCGATCATGAAGCCGGAGTTGACCCCGCCGTTTTCCACCAGGAACGGCGGCAGCTGGGACATGTGCTTGTCCATCATCAGCGAGATGCGGCGCTCGCTGAGCGAGCCGATTTCGGCGATGGCCAGGGCGATGTTGTCGGCGGCCATGGCCACGGGTTCTGCGTGGAAGTTGCCACCGGAAATCACGTCACCTTCGGCAGCGAACACCAACGGGTTGTCCGACACGGCGTTGGCTTCGATGCCCAATACCTCGGCGGCCTGGCGCAGCTGGGTCAGGCAGGCGCCCATGACCTGCGGCTGGCAGCGCAGCGAGTACGGGTCCTGGACCTTGTCGCAGTTCTTGTGCGACAGCGACACTTCGCTGGAGTCGCCCAGCAGGTCGCGGAAGCAGGCAGCGGTGTCGATCTGGCCGCGCTGGCCACGCACGGCATGTACACGGGCATCGAACGGCGAACGCGAGCCCAGCGCGGCTTCGACGGTCAGGCCACCGCAGGCAATGGCGGCAGCGTAAAGGTCTTCGGCCTGGAACAGGCCACGCAGGGCGTAGGCCGTGGAAGCCTGGGTACCATTGAGCAGGGCCAGGCCTTCCTTGGCAGCAAGGGTCAGTGGCTCGAGGCCGGCAATCGCCAGCGCTTCGGTGGCCGGCAGCCATTGGCCTTTGTAACGCGCCTTGCTTTCACCCAGCAGTACCAGCGACATGTGCGCCAGTGGTGCGAGGTCGCCCGAGGCGCCGACCGAGCCCTTCAACGGAATGTGCGGGTAAACCTCGGCGTTGACCAACGCAGTCAGCGCATCGATCACTTTACGGCGAATGCCGGAGAAGCCGCGGCTGAGGCTGTTGATCTTCAGCACCATGATCAGGCGCACCAGGTCGTCATCCAGCGGCGCGCCGACACCGGCGGCGTGGGACAGCACCAGCGAGCGCTGCAGGTTTTCCAGGTCGTGGCTGGCGATGCGGGTCGAGGCCAGCAGGCCGAAACCGGTGTTGATGCCATAGGCAGTGCGGTCTTCGGCAAGAATCTGCTCGACGCAGGCAACGCTGTCGTTGATCGGCTGGTCGGCGCTGGCATCCAGCTGCAGGCGCACCGGCGCGGCGTGAATGGCGCGCAGCTGGGCCAGGGTCAGGGTGCCGGGCTTGAGGGTGAGTTCGGTCACGTTACTACTCCAATCGCGTGGAGCCGCAGGCCCGTTGTCGGGTGCCTGCGCGCTCCTTCTTGTTGTTCAGTATCACCCCTTGCGGGGTGCGAGCCAAAGCGTGGCGATCAGCCAGTGATCATCGGCAGGTCCAGGCCCTGCTCCTTGGCACAGTCGATGGCGATGTCGTAACCGGCATCGGCGTGGCGCATTACGCCAGTCCCCGGGTCGTTGGTCAGCACGCGGGCGATACGCTCGGCGGCTTCATCGGTGCCGTCGCAGACGATGACCATGCCCGAATGCTGCGAGAAGCCCATGCCGACACCACCACCGTGGTGCAGCGATACCCAGGTGGCGCCGCCAGCGGTGTTGAGCAGGGCGTTGAGCAGCGGCCAGTCGGAAACTGCATCGGAGCCGTCGCGCATCGCTTCGGTTTCACGGTTAGGGCTGGAAACCGAGCCGGAATCCAGGTGGTCACGGCCGATCACCACAGGTGCCGACAGCTCGCCGCTGCGTACCATTTCGTTGAACGCCAGGCCCAGCTTGGCGCGCAGGCCCAGGCCAACCCAGCAGATACGTGCCGGCAGGCCCTGGAAGCTGATGCGCTCGCGGGCCATGTCCAGCCAGCGGTGCAGGTGGGCATCGTCCGGGATCAGTTCCTTGACCTTGGCGTCGGTCTTGTAGATGTCCTCGGCCTCGCCAGACAGAGCCGCCCAGCGGAACGGGCCAACGCCGCGGCAGAACAGCGGGCGGATGTAGGCCGGCACGAAGCCTGGGAAGTCGAAGGCATTGGACACGCCCTCTTCCTTGGCCATCTGGCGGATGTTGTTGCCGTAGTCGAAGGTCGGCACGCCCTGCTTCTGGAAGTCGAGCATGGCTTGAACGTGCACGGCCATCGACTGCTTGGCGGCCTTGACCACTGCAGCCGGCTCGGTCTGCGCGCGGTCGCGGTACTGTTCCCAGGTCCAGCCGGCGGGCAGGTAGCCGTTCAGCGGGTCGTGGGCGCTGGTCTGGTCGGTGACCATGTCCGGGCGCACGCCACGCTTGACCAGCTCTGGCAGGATTTCGGCGGCGTTGCCGTGCAAGGCGATGGAAATCGCCTTGCCTTCGGCGGTGTACTTGGCGATACGGGCCAGGGCGTCGTCGAGGTCGGCGGCCTGTTCGTCGACGTAGCGGGTTTCCAGGCGGAAGTCGATGCGGCTCTGCTGGCACTCGATGTTCAGCGAGCAGGCGCCGGCCAGGGTTGCGGCCAGTGGCTGGGCGCCGCCCATGCCGCCGAGCCCTGCGGTAAGTACCCACTTGCCTTTCAGGCTGCCGCCGTAGTGCTGGCGACCGGCTTCGACGAAGGTTTCATAGGTGCCCTGAACGATGCCCTGGCTGCCAATGTAGATCCAGCTGCCGGCGGTCATCTGGCCGTACATGGCCAGGCCCTTGGCGTCCAGTTCGTTGAAGTGTTCCCAGTTGGCCCAGTGGGGTACCAGGTTGGAGTTGGCGATCAGTACGCGCGGGGCGTTGCTGTGGGTCTTGAACACACCGACCGGCTTGCCCGACTGCACCAGCAGGGTTTCGTCGTCTTCCAGGCGGGTCAGGGTTTCGACGATCTTGTCGTAGCATTCCCAGTTACGGGCGGCGCGGCCAATACCGCCGTACACCACCAGCTCTTTCGGGTTTTCCGCAACCTGTGGGTCGAGGTTGTTCATCAGCATGCGCAGTGGCGCTTCGGTCAGCCAGCTTTTGGCGGTCAGCTTGTTGCCACGTGGGGCACGGATTTCAACGTCACGGTATTTGTTGTTGTCGGTCACGGGAAAGGTCCTCTGCGGTCGTCCGCGGGCGGGTATGTCGTGGTCAATATACAAACACACCTTTACTTGTATGTACAAGCATGGACAACCAAAATAATCGGACTGATCTGCTGAATGGCTGAAAAAGCCGGGGCCGCTTTGCGGCCCTTTCGCGACACAAGGCCGCTCCTACAAGGGACCGCGTAATCCTAGGCAGACGCGGTCGCTGTAGGAGCGGCCTTGTGTCGCGAAAGGGCTGCGCAGCAGCCCCGGCTATCTCAACGTGAAATGAGTTCGATCAGGCAACAGCGCCCCTGCACTTCCAGCCCCAACAACTCATCGCTGCCTTCTACCCGTAGGCAGTCATACAACCCCAGGCGCTGCGTCTCGCGCCCGGTAATTGCCACCTCGACCTGATTGCTGGCCGCGAACAGCAACACCGTCGACGCCGAGCTGTATAACCGGCTGGTGCCATCGAACCACTGCAACCTTGCCCGGTACCGCTGCGGCGCATAGATCAGGTTGAAATCGCGAATCGCCCCGCCCAGCAGCTTGCAGCTGACCTGGCTCTCACCGCTGAAGGCAAACGCATCGAACGGCAACAACGGCCGGCTGGCCTGGCCATCGACCATCAAGCGCATGCCATCACCCTGCAGTACAGTGATGATCCGCTGGTAGCCGGCAAAGGTGGAAAAGCCACCCGACTCCTCGATATCGGCGATCGACAGGCGCCAGCCAAAGCCGTCCAGGCCTTCGCCACTGTCACGGGTAATCTCTTCGGTGAACCCGCCGCCGTTCTTCCACGGCATGCGCGGGTAATCCTTTGCACGCAACAACTGCAACTGGCTCATTTGCTGAAACGTCCTTCCAGGCGATGACGGGAACCGGGGTGGATCAACCGTGCAGCGGTCACTGGCTGGCGGCCGGACCAGGTGCGACGGCGAATCAGCAGGCAGGGTTCGCCACGCTCGATCTGCAACAGGCGGCATTCTTCCGGCTCGGCGAGAATCGCTTCGACCACGTGCTCGCCTTCGGTCAATGGCGCCACCTGGGACAGGTAGGCGTAAGGCGTCTGCCGGGTGAAATCCTGCTTGAGGTAGTCGGGGGCGATTGCCGCGTTCACGTAGCGGTCCTCGATTTGCACCGGCACGCCATTCTCGAAATGCACGATCAACGAGTGGAACACCCGCTGGCCTTCACGCATGTCCAGGGCCAAGGCCCGCTCGGAGCCGGCAGCTTCCTCGGTGAGAGTGATCACCTGGCAGCTATGCTGGTGGCCGCGCGCGGCAATTTCGTCGGCGATGTTGTTGACCTCGAACAGTGCCGAACGGCCCTTGGGCTCAGCCACGAAGGTGCCCACGCCTTGCATGCGCACCAGCAGGCCTTCGGCCGTGAGCTCGCGCAATGCGCGGTTGATGGTCATGCGGCTGAAGCCCAGCTCGCTGACCAGTTCGCTCTCCGAGGGTACCCGGTGATGGGGTGGCCAGCTGCCGTTGTCGATCTGCTGGATGATCATCTGTTTGACCCGGGCATACAGCGGCGCCGGGCCCTCGCCCATCTGGGCAACCAGCGCGGAGACAGGAGGTGTCGGCACGGCGTTGAGTCCTTTGCAATGGAATGAGCGGTAGCTTGCCGCAGTTTACCCGGCAGGCAAACGCCTGTATATGTATATACAAGTTAACAATAACAGGATTTCACCGATGTCCGCCTACTTCGCCGAACGCGCACTGCTACCTACGGGCTGGGCCAGCCATGTCCGTATCGAGGTCGCCAGCGATAGCCACGTGGCCAGGATCGAGCCCGGCGCTTCGGCCGAAGGTGCCGAGCGCGTGGCCGGCCCGCTGCTGCCCGGCATGCCCAACCTGCACTCGCATGCCTTCCAGCGCGCCATGGCAGGCCTTGCGGAAGTAGCCGGCAATCCCAACGACAGCTTCTGGACCTGGCGCGACCTGATGTATCGCCTGGTCGGCCAGATCAGCCCGGACCAGTTGCAGGTCATCGCCCGCCAGCTGTACATCGAGATGCTCAAGGCCGGCTACACCTCGGTAGCCGAATTCCACTACGTGCACCACGACCAGGCTGGCAAGGCTTATGCCGACCCGGCCGAGCTGTCCCGCCGCATCAGCGCGGCTGCGGCCGACACAGGCATTGGCCTGACCTTGCTGCCGGTGCTTTACAGCCACGCCGGGTTCGGCGGCCAGGCGCCTAACGAGGGGCAGCGGCGCTTTATCAATTCCACCGAACAGTACCTGCAGTTGCAAGCGCAACTGACCCAGGTGCTGGCCGCACAACCTGCGCAACAACTGGGGCTGTGCTTCCACTCGCTGCGGGCGGTAACGCCTGGGCAGATTGCCGAAGTGCTGGCGGCCAGCGACAAGCAATGCCCGGTGCATATCCATATCGCCGAGCAGCAGAAGGAGGTCGACGACTGCCTGGCCTGGAGCGGCCTGCGCCCGCTGCAATGGCTGTACGAGCATGTGGACGTGGACCACCGTTGGTGCCTGGTGCATGCCACCCATGCCGAGCCGGATGAGGTGACTGCCATGGCCCGCAGCGGCGCGGTGGCCGGGCTGTGCCTGACCACGGAGGCCAACCTGGGCGACGGGATTTTCCCGGCGGTGGACTACCTGGCGCAGGGCGGGCGCATGGGCATTGGCTCGGACAGCCATGTGTCGCTGAGCGTGGTCGAAGAGCTGCGCTGGCTGGAATATGGCCAGCGGCTGCGTGATCAACGGCGCAACCGCCTGCATCGCGGCGACCAGCCGATGGTTGGGCGCACGTTGTATGACGCGGCACTGGCAGGCGGGGCGCAGGCGCTGGGGCAAGCGGTCGGGGAACTGGCCGTGGGCAAGCGTGCCGACTGGCTGGTGCTCGATGGGCAGGACCCTTACATCGCCTTGGCGGATGGCGATGCCATTCTTAACCGTTGGCTGTTTGCTGGTGGCGATCGCCAGGTGCGCGATGTCATGGTTAATGGGCAGTGGGTGGTGCGCCAGGGGCGGCATGCGCAGGAAGAGCAGAGCGCGCGGGCTTTTGCCGAGGTACTGCGCCAGCTTTTGGGGTAGGTGTATTGGGGCTGCTTTGCAGCCCTTCGCGGGCACGCCCGCTCCCACAGGTTCTGCGCTAAACCCTGTGGGAGCGGGCGTGCCCGCGAAGGGTTGCAAAGCAACCCCAGAAAATCAGTGCATCTTGACGATTTGCTGATCGGACGCCCGCCAGATCAGGCGGCTGGTGTCATAACCTTGTTGCCGCGCCTTGGACAGCAGGCTCTCCCGCTCCCAGGCCGGCAACGTCGGCGTACGCGACAAAATCCACAGGTATTTGCGATCCGGGCTGCCAACCACTGCCGTGCGGTAGTGATCGTCCACATACAGAATCCAGTACTCCCCCCGAGCCACGCCAGGCACCAGCTTGGTGAACCAGTTATCGAACTCTACCCACAGCTTGTCGGTATGCCCCGGTTCCTGAATGCTCGCATGCCCCTCGGCACGCAGCCACTCATCACCCATGGTGCGGCAGCGGTTGAGCACGCCGAAGGTGCCATCCGGCTTGAGGTTGTAGTGCGCTTCGGATTGCTCACAACCGGTCTGGTAGCGCATCGGCAGGCGCGCCAGTTCAAACCATTTACCCTGGTAGCGCTTGAGGTCGACATTACCGGCGGTCTTCGGCGCCAGAGGGTCGTGCACGGAGCCTGCGCAACCGCCCAGCAGCAGCGCCAGGCATACCCCCATCAGCAGGTACACACGCCTCATTTGAGGCCCTGCCCTGAATACATCAGCACCTTGTCAGCGGCGTATTGCACGCTGATGAAGCTCTTCTCGTCCCCCCAGGTGCAGCTGCTCATACCCAGCGCGCCAGAGCACTCGGTCGGCGTACCGAGCAACTGCTCGACCTCGGCCTTGTTCATACCGGCCTTGATCTTGGAATAGTTTTCCTGGTTGATCTTGCTGCAGGCAGTCAGGACGACGCACAGCGACAACAGGGCGAGGGAACGCAACGACATGAAGGACACTCCTGGAGAGGTGAAAACAGGCGAGTGGCCTGCAGTGACCTTCGACGCAAAAATCCCTCCCGGGTTCCCTACCCCACCCCCTTTGCCGCTACACCATTGGTCGGATGGCCACTACTGTGCGATTAATCACAAAGCATTAATCACCCGCCAATAAAAAAGCCGCCCCCTGTAGATACCGTCTTGACCCTCACCCCGCAAGAGGGATTTTGGGGTCAAACGGTATCCCCGACTTCACCACCCCGTAAACCAGGTGCAGCAGCTTGCGCATCGCCGCGCAGACGATCTGTTTGTAGGCTTTGTGCCGGCTGCTCAACCGCTCTGCCAGGTCCTTCACGACAGGGTTGTGCCTGATTGAGACAGTGCCTGACATCCACAAGCCCGCACGCAGCCTTGAGGCGCCCGTACGCGAGATGGTGCTCTGACCTATGAACTCTCCCGATTGCTGAACTAC
>NZ_JBIVXJ010000007.1:0-238762 GCF_044769185.1 Pseudomonas sp. NPDC090592 | reverse complement strand
TTCCTCGAATAGGCCTGATACATAGATGCAACCGGGTTCCTATGTTCAAAAGCAATTAGACAGTGTGGGCGAGTCCATACATAGGAGCGGCCTTGCGTCGCGATCGGGCGGCGAAGCGGCCCCAGCGATTCATGCCCGTACGCCGACTTCTGGGGCTGCTGCGCAGCCCGATCGCGACGCAAGGCCGCTCCTACAGGGGGGTCGCAGTTGCAGGTTGGGTCACTCCTGCTCGGCAAACGCCTGTTCGGCATCCCAACCACCACCCAGCGCGGCTACCAACTGCACACTGGCCACCAAGCGCCCTTGCAGCAGGTTCAACGCACTGCGCTCGTTACTCAGCGCCGTAGTCTGTACGTTGACCACATCCAGATAACCAATCAGCCCCGCGCGGTACTGGTTCTCGGTCAGGCGCAGCGACTCCCGGGCAGCATCCAGCGCCTCCTGGCGCACCACCGCTTCATCGCCGTACACCTTCAACTGCACCAGCAGGTTTTCCACTTCCTTGAAGCCATCGAGCACCGTCTGGCGGTACTGCGCCACGGTCTGGTCGTACACCGCCACCGTGCGGTCAACCTCGGCGCTGCGCTTGCCGGCATCGAACAGGGTCAACGCCAGTTGCGGGCCTACCGACCAGTAACGGTTGGGCAGTTCGATCCAGTTGTTGAAGCTGCTGCTGGAATAGCCGCCGCTCATGCTCAGGCTCAGGTCGGGGAAATACGCCGCACGCGACACGCCGATGTTGGCGTTGGCAGCCATCACGTTACGTTCGGCGGCGGCGATGTCCGGGCGCCGCTCCAGCAACTGCGAAGGCAGGGAAACCGGAATCTGCGGCAGCGAAGGAATGTTTTTGCTGTCGGCCAGGGCAAAGTCGGCCGGCGTCTTGCCCAGCAACACGGCAATGGCGTTCTCGAACTGTGCACGCTGCCAGATCAGGTCGATCAAGTCAGCCTGGGTGCTCTTGAGCTGGGTACGCGCCTGGGCCACTGCATCCGGGCCAGCGACACCGGCGCGGTACTGGTTTTCGTTCATCCGCAGCGAGCGTTCATAGGCCGCCACGGTGGCTTCCAGCAAACGCTTCTGCTCGTCGATCACCCGCAATTGCAGGTAGTTCTGCACCAGCTCCGACTGCTGGCTCAAGCGGATAGAAGCGAGGTCGGCCAGGCTGGCTTCGGCGCTGGCCTCGTTGGCGTTCATGGTTTCGCGCAGCTTGCCCCACAGGTCGATTTCCCAGCTGACACCCAGCTGAGCGTTGTAGGTGTCGCGGATGCCGCTGCTGTTGTTGGACAGGCTGGAGCTGGAGCTGCCAGTACCTTGGGCAGAACGGTTCTTGCCAACCGTCAGGTCCAGGCTTGGGAACAACCCTGCCCGGCTGCTGCGCACCAGTGCCTGGGCCTGGCGATACTGCGCTTCAGACTGGGCTACAGTCTGGTTGCTGCGGTTCAGTTCCTCGACCAGCGCGTTAAGCCCGGCATCGCCATAGATTTCCCACCAGGCGCCGCGGGCGATGGCATCGGATGGCGTGGCCTGGGTCCAGCCCTGGGCGTGCTTGAACTGCGCCGCGGTGCTGGTCAGTTCCGGGCGGTGGTAGTCCGGGCTCAACGTACAGGCACTGAGCAAGGCCACGCACAGCCCGGCGCCGAGCAGGCGCGAGCCACGCCCACGGGTCAGCGTTTGCAGGGCACGGTGCAGTGGGGTCTGGGCAAAAGTCATAGCGGGTTTTCCAGGGCGGCATCGGTGCGCACGCCGCGCCAATGATTGAAACGGTGGCGCAGGCGGTCCAGGTACAGGTAGACCACCGGCGTCGTATAAAGGGTAAGGACTTGGCTGAACACCAGGCCACCGATGATGGTCAGGCCCAGCGGCTGGCGCATTTCTGCACCTTCGGCGTGGCTCAGCAGCAGCGGCAAGGCGCCGAGGATGGCCGCCAGGGTGGTCATCAGGATAGGCCGCAGGCGCAGCAGGCAGGCCCGGCGGATCGACTCTTCCGGCGACAGCCCCTGGTGACGCTCCAGCTGCAAGGCCAGGTCAATCATCAGGATGGCGTTTTTCTTCACCACGCCAATCAGCAGGAACAGCCCCAGCAGCGAGATCAGGCTGAACTCGCCCCCTGTGGCGTACAGCGTGAGCAACGCACCAACGCCGGCCGACGGCAGTGTCGAAAGAATGGTCAAGGGGTGGATGTAGCTTTCGTACAGGATACCCAGCACCAGGTACACCAGCACCAATGCCCCCAGGATCATCAACGGCTGGCCCTCCTGGGTCTTGGCGAAGGCGTCCGCCGTACCGCCCAGCTTGGCGATCACTTCTTCGGGCAGCCCCAGCTTGGCCACCTCACGTTCCAGCGCCGCCATGGCCTGGTCGGGGCTGTAGCCTTCGGCAACGTCGAAGGCGATGTCTTCCGAGGCAAACTGGCCTTCGTGGCTGACGCGGTCGTTGGCCAGGCTGTTCTCGTAGTGGGCAATGGTGGACAGCGGCACACGGGCGCCGTCTGCGGTAATCACCTGCACCTGCTCCAGGGTACTCGGGTCCCAGGCATATTTGGGGTTGATCTCCAGCACCACCTGGTACTGGTTGAGGCTGTCGTAGATGGTGGAGATCTGCCGCTGGCTGTAGGCGTTGTTCAGCACGGCGGTGACCATGTCCATGTCGATGCCCAGGCGCTTGGCCTGGTCGCGGTCGACTACCAGGGTCACCTGCTGGGTGCCGGCACCGTCACGGGCGTCGATTGCGGTCAGCTCCGGCAATGCACGCAGGGCAGCAACTACCTTGGGGAACCACTGACGCAACGCCGCGAGGTCGCCACTTTGCAAGGTGTACAGGTACTGCGACGACGTCTGGTCACGACCGCCGCCGCCCAGTTGCAGGTCCTGGTCGGCCATCAGGAACAGGCGCCCGCCCGGTACTTTTGGCATTTCCTTGCGCAGGCGCTCGATCACTTTCTGCGCGTCGAGCTTACGCTCGCTGATCGGCTTCAGGCGCACCAGCACCATGGCGTTGTTGGTACCGCTGTTGCCACCGATGAACCCGGCAACACTCTGCACCGCCGGGTCGGCGAGCAAGGCGCGGCGGTAGATTTCCATCTTTGGCTGCATCACGCTGAACGACAAGCCGTCATCACCACGGATGAAGCCCATCAACTGGCCGGTGTCCTGCTGCGGCATCAACGTCTTGGGCACCACCACGTAAAGCGCAATGTTCACACCGATGGTCGCCAGCAGGCTGATCAGGGTCAGGCGCTTGTGGCGCAAGGCCCAACCCAGGCTCCGGTCATAGGCGCTGACCATGCGCTGGTGTTGCTTGTCGCTCCAGCGTTGCAGACGGGTCTGCTCGGCCTGGTGCGGCTTGAGCCAGCGGGCGCAGAGCATCGGGGTAAGGGTCAACGATACCACCAGCGACACGATGATCGCCGCTGCCAGGGTGATCGAGAACTCCTGGAACAGGTTGCGCACGATGCCGCCCATGAACAGGATCGAGACAAACACCGCCACCAGCGACACGTTCATCGACAGCAAGGTGAAGCCGACTTCCTTGGCCCCCAGGAAGGCCGCCTTCATCGGTGGCTGGCCGTCTTCGATGTGCCGCGAGATGTTCTCCAGCACCACGATGGCATCGTCGACCACCAGGCCGGTGGCCAGGATCAGCGCCATCAGCGACAGGTTGTTCAGCGAAAAACCGCACAGGTACATCACGGCAAAAGTACCCACCAGCGATACCGGCACTGCCAGGCTGGGAATCAGCGAGGCACGCAGGCTGCCAAGGAACAGGTACACCACCAGGATCACCAGCGCCACCGCGATCAGCAGGGTGTGTTCGGCCTCTTTCAGGGTGGCCTTGATCACTGGCGAACGGTCCATGGCCACGTTCAGTTGCACACTGGCCGGCAGCAGTGACTGCAGGGCTGGCAACTGCGCCTTGATCTGGTCGACCGTTTCGATGATGTTGGCGCCGGTCTGGCGGTTGACTACCAGCAGCACCGCCGCCTGGTCATTGAAGAAGCCGCTGTTGTAGCGGTTCTCGACGCCATCGGTAATGGTCGCTACGTCGGACAGGCGCAGGATGGTGCCATTCTGCTGGCGGATCACTACCGGCTCATAATCCTTGGCGCTTTCCAGCTGGTCGTTGGCCCGCACCTGCCAGTTGCGCTCGGCATCCTCCACAAAGCCCATGGGCCGGCGCTGGTTGGCGTTGGACACGGCTGTGCGCACATCGTCCAGCGACAGGCCGTACTGGTTGAGCAGTTGCGGTTCGACGGCAATGCGCACCGCAGGCAGCGAACTGCCGCCGATCTGCACCTCCCCTACCCCTGATACCTGGGCCAGGCTCTGCGACAGGATGGTGTCGGCCAGGTCGTACAGCTGGCCTTTCTGCAGCACGTCCGAGGTCAGCGACAGCACCATGATCGGCGCCTGCGACGGGTTGATCTTCTTGTAGGTGGGCATGCTGCGCATGCCGCTGGGCAGCAGGTTGCGGGTGGCGTTGATCGCCGCCTGCACCTCACGCGCCGCGCCGTCGATATCACGCCCCATCTCGAAGCCGATCACCACCCGCGTGGAGCCCTGGTTGGAGCTACTGGTCAGTGTGGTCACGCCGGCAATGCTGCCCAGCTTGCGCTCCAGCGGCGTGGCCACGGTGGAAGCCATGACCTCGGGGCTGGCACCGGACAGGTTGGCCGATACCACGATTACCGGAAAGTCCATTTGCGGCAGCGGTGCCACCGGCAGCAGGCCGAAGCTGACCCCGCCCAGCAGCATGATCGCCAGGCTCAGCAGCATGGTCGCCACCGGGCGACGGATAAAAGGACCGGACAGGTTCATGCCTCGGCCTGCTTCACGTCAGTGGCCGGGCGCCAGCGGCGGGCCAGGCGGTCGAAGTACAGGTAGATGACCGGGGTGGTGAACAGTGTCAGCACCTGGCTGACCAGCAACCCGCCCACCATCACCAGGCCCAGCGGCTGACGCAGCTCTGCGCCGGAACCGGTGGCGAGCATCAGCGGCACCGCGCCGAACAGCGCGGCCAGGGTGGTCATCAGGATTGGCCGGAAGCGCAGCAGCGCCGCCTGGTAGATGGCATCACGCGGGCTCATGCCCTGATGGCGCTCGGCCTCCAGGGCAAAGTCGATCATCATGATGGCGTTTTTCTTGACGATACCGATCAGCAAAATGATGCCGATGATAGCGATCATGCCCAGGTCGTTACCGCTGATGAGCAGGGCCAACAAGGCGCCGACCGCCGCCGACGGCAGGGTCGAGAGGATGGTCACCGGGTGGATGTAGCTTTCGTACAGCACGCCCAGCACGATGTACATGGTCACCACGGCGGCGAGAATCAGCAGCAAGGTGCTCGACAGCGACGCCTGGAAGGCCTGCGCCGCACCCTGGAAGCGGGTTTGTACCCCCAGCGGCATGCCGATGTCCTGCTGCACCTGCTCGATCACCTGCACCGCTTCGCCCAGCGAGGCGCCGTGGGCCAGGTTGAACGACAAGGTCACTGCCGGGAACTGACCAATATGGGAAATGGCCAGCTGGGCCTGGCGCTGCTCGATGCGTGCCAATGCCGACAGGCGCACCTGGCCGCCATCGGTGGCCTTGACGTGAATCGACTCCAGCGCCTGCGGGCCGATAACCGCCGCGTCCTGCGACTGCAATACCACGCGGTACTGGCTGGCCTGGGTGTAGATGGTCGAGATCTGCCGCTGGCCGAATGCGTCGTAAAGGGCGTTGGTAATCTGCGATACGGTGATGCCCAGGCGGCTGGCCATGTCCCGGTCGATCACCAGGTAAACCTGCAGGCCTTTGTCCTGCAGGTCACTGGCCACGTCCGCCAGCTCCGGGCGCTGCTGCAGTGCCTGCACCAGCTTGCCGCTCCACTGCGCCAGCAGGTCGGCGTCTGGCGACGACAGGCTGAACTGGTACTGGGTACGGCTGACCCGGTCTTCGATGCTCAGGTCCTGCACCGGCTGCATGAACAGGCGGATGCCCACCAACCTGTCGAGTTGCGGTTGCAGGCGGCTGATCACTTCGCTGGCAGTGACATCGCGCTCGCCGTGGGGCTTCAGGTTGATCAGCAGGCGGCCACTGTTGAGCGTGGCGTTATCACCGTCGACGCCAATGTAGGACGACAGGCTCTGCACCGCAGGGTCCTGCAGGATCACCTTGCTCAGGGCCTGCTGGCGCTCGCTCATGGCGGCGAACGAAGTGGACTGCGGTGCTTCGGAAATGCCCTGGATCACCCCAGTGTCCTGCACCGGGAAGAAGCCCTTGGGCACCACCATGTACAGGAACACCGTCAGCACCAGGCTGGCCACCGCCACCAGCAGGGTCAGCGGCTGGTGCTTCAGCACCCACTGCAAAGCGCTGCCGTAGTGTTTGATCAGCCAGTCGATCCAGGCGCCACTGGCGCGGTAGAAGCGGCTTTGCTCTTCTTCCTTGGGCTCACGCTTGAGCAGGCGTGCACACATCATCGGCGTGAGGGTCAGCGACACCACCAGGGAGATCAGGATGGCCACCGCCAGGGTGATGGCGAACTCGCGGAATAGCCGGCCAACCACATCGGCCATGAACAGCAAGGGGATCAATACCGCGATCAGCGAGAAGGTCAACGAAATCAGGGTGAAGCCGATTTGCCGGGCGCCCTTGAGCGCAGCCTGCATGGGTGTTTCGCCCTCTTCGATATGCCGGGAAATATTCTCCAGCATGACGATGGCATCGTCGACCACAAAGCCGGTGGCGATGGTTAGGGCCATCAGCGTGAGGTTGTTGACCGAGAAGCCGGCCAGGTACATCACGCCAAAGGTGCCGATCAGCGACAGGGGTACGGCAATCGACGGGATAAGGGTGGCGCTGAAGCGACGCAGGAACACGAAGGTGACCATCACCACCAGGACTATGGCGATCAACAGTTCGTGCTGTACGTCCTTGACCGCAGCACGAATGGTCTGGGTGCGGTCGGTCAGTACCGACACATCCAGGCCGGCTGGCAGGTTGTCGGTAATCGACGGCAGCAGGTCCTTGATGCGGTCGACCACTTCGATCACGTTGGCACCCGGCTGGCGCTGGATATTCAGCAGCACCGCGTGGTTTTCGTTGGCCCAGGCGGCCAGGCGCTCGTTCTCCGCGCCATCGACGATTTCGGCCACGTCTTTCAGGCGCAGCGGCGCACCGTCGTTGTAGGCCAGGATCAGGTTGGCGTATTCCTCGGGGGAACGCAGCTGGTCGTTGGCATCGAGCATCGACACCCGGGTCGGGCCGTCGAAGTTGCCCTTCGGCTGGTTGACGTTGGACGCGCCGATGAGCGTGCGCACGTCATCGAGGTTCAGGCCGTTGGCGGCCAGGGCATCGACGTTGACCTTGATGCGCACCGCCTGGCGCTGGCCGCCGGCAATGCTGACCATGCCCACGCCGCTGATCTGCGCAAGCTTTTGCGCCACGCGGGTGTCGACCAGGTCGTTGAGTTTGGGCAGCGGCATGGTCTTGCTGGAGATGGCCAGGGTCAGCACCGGGGTGTCGGCCGGGTTGACCTTGTTGTACACCGGCGGCGCTGGCAGGTCGCTGGGCAGCAGGTTGCTGGCGGCGTTGATCGCGGCCTGCACCTGTTGCTCGGCAACGTCCATGTTCATGTCGAGGTTGAAGCGCAGGGTCAGCACCGAAGCGCCCCCGGAACTGGTCGACGCCATCTGCTCCAGGCCGGGCATCTGGCCGAACTGGCGCTCCAGCGGTGCGGTGACCGCGCTGGTCATGACTTGTGGGCTGGCGCCGGGGTACAGGGTCATGACGCGGATGGTCGGGTAATCCACCTGCGGCAAGGCGGAAACCGGCAGCAGCTTGTAGGCGATCAGGCCGGCCAGGACGATGGCCAGCATGCTCAGCGTGGTAGCGACCGGCCGCAGGATGAACAGACGCGAGAGGTTCATGCGCCCGCCTTGCCTGCTGCTTTGCCAGGCTGGGCTTCACCTGTGTGCGCCGAGCCTTTGGCCTCCTGGCCTTGCAGGTGCTGCCCAGGGGTAGTCGGCACTTGCGAGCTGTCTTCGACCACTTCCACCTTGGTACCTTCGCGCAGGCGGTCGGTACCTTCCAGCACCAGGCGGTCGCCGGCCTTGAGGCCGTCGAGAATCACGCTGTTCTCGCCATCGCTGGCGCCTACCTTGAGCTTGCGCACGTTCACCGTGCTTTCGGCGTTGACCACGTAGGCAAAGGTGCCGTCGTTGCCAAACTGGATGGCCGCAGCCGGGGCCATGACCACCTGCTTGAGGGTGTCGGCCAGCAGGCGCACGTTGACGAACTGGTTGGGGAACAGGGCCAGGTCCTTGTTCTCGAAGCGGCCCTTGAACTTCAGGGTGCCGGTGGTGGTGTCGATCTGGTTGTCGATGCTGCCCAGCACGCCGGTGGACTGCAGCTTGCTGTCACTGCGGTCCCAGGCCTCGACCGGCAGGCTGGCGCCACTGCGGTAGCGCTCCAGCACGGTGCTCAGTTCGGTTTCCGGCAGGGTGAAGGCGACGCTGATCGGCTCGGTCTGGGTGATCACCACCAGTGCGGTGGTGTCGTTGGCGGCCACCAGGTTGCCCAGGTCGAGCTGGCGCAGGCCGACACGGCCGTTGATCGGCGCACGGATCTGGGTGAAATCGAGGTTCAGGCGGGCATCGTTAACCTGTGCCTGGTTGGTCTTGACCAGCCCCTGGAACTGCGCCACCTGTGCTTCGGCAGTATCCAGGGTTTGCTTGGCGATGCTGTCTTCGGCGTACAAGCCTTTATAGCGGGCCAGGTCGACCTGGGCGTTTTTCAACTGCGCCTGGTTTTGCGCCAGGGTGCCTTCGGCTTGCTGCAGGGCAATGCGGTACGAACGCGGGTCGATTTCAGCCAGCAGGTCGCCGGCCTTGACCTGCTGGCCTTCCTTGAAGTGGATCTTCACCAGTTCGCCCGCCACGCGGCTGCGCACATTGACCGTGTTGGTCGCGGTGACCGTGCCCAGGGCCTTGTAGTAAAGGGGGAAGTCGCCAACCCGCACCGGCTCGACGCGCACCGGCACCGGGTCGCTGGAGCCACCGAAGCCTGGGCGCCCGCCCATCATGCCCTTGCCGCCGCGCCCGCCGCCTGCGGCCTCTTTGTGCGCGGGCGTTGCTGCGGGCCACAGCCACCAGGCCAGTGCAGCCACCAGCAGCAGGATCAGCAGGCCGACGAACCAGCGACGGGGGGAACGGGAATTGGACACTTGCATGGGTTGAACGAACCTTGTTCGGAATGGCGGCTTGGGGAGGGTGAACGATAAGCAATGGCATCGTTTTAGCAAAGGGCCTTTACCAGAGGTTTACCTTTGGCTGACGTTGCCAAGACGCTGAACTATAAATGAAAACGGCCCGGAAAGCGTTCCGGGCCGTTACAGGGTGTTGCTTGGAGCGGTGGCGGGCTTGAGGGTTGCGCTGCTTGTGTCGGCCTCTTCGCGGGCTCGCCCGCTCCCACTGGTACTGCACAGGTTTGACAAGCGGTGCTATCCCTGTGGGAGCGGGCAAGCCCGCGAAAGGGCCGGCACAGGCAACAGATGCCCGCCCTTCCCCTCGCAATCCTTACTTCAGTACAGCCAGCGCTGCCTCGTAGTTCGGCTCGTCAGCGATTTCGCCAACCAGCTCGCTGTGCAGCACCTTGTCGTTCTCGTCCAGCACCACCACGGCGCGGGCAGCCAGGCCGGCCAGTGGGCCGTCGGCGATGGCAACGCCGTAGTTTTCGAGGAACTCGCGGCCACGCAGGGTCGACAGGTTCTTCACGTTCTCCAGGCCTTCGGCACCGCAGAAACGTGCCTGGGCGAACGGCAGGTCGGCGGAGATGCACAGCACGACGGTGTTGGCGACATCGTTGGCCTGGGCATTGAACTTGCGCACGGAGGTAGCGCAGGTTGGGGTGTCGACGCTCGGGAAGATGTTCAGCACCTTGCGCTTGCCGGCGAAGTCTTTCAGCGACTTGTCAGCCAGGCCTTCACCAACCAGGGAGAAAGCCGGAGCCTGGGCGCCGGCCTGTGGCAGATTGCCGTTGACCTGAACCGGGCCGCCTTTGAGAGTCACTTGAGCCATGACGAAATCCTTATGCTGGGTTTGAAAAGGACACTGAGTTAAGCATGAAGCCGGCCGGGTGCCTATGGGTCCGGTGAAATTGTTCTATTTCCTGACAGTTTTTGTGGACAAAAAAATGCCCAGGTTGCGACAGACAACCCGGGCACTCTTTATTTCAAGCGGCGAATCAGCTCAGCAAGCCGTACACCACCGAGGTCAACGCAACCAGGCCAACCACCACCACGAACACGTTGGAGGCTGCACCGCTGTATTTGCGCATCGACGGTACACGACGAATGGCATACATAGGCATCAGGAACAGCAGTACCGCGAGAATCGGGCCGCCGAGCGACTCGATCATGCCGAGGATGCTCGGGTTGAGGGTGGCAACGATCCAGCACACCACCAGCATCAACGCAGCAACCACGCGGTCCAGGGCCTTGGCACCCGGGCGCGCGCCGGTCTTGGCGATGATGCCCTTCAGGCCTTCGCTGGCGCCAATGTAGTGACCCAGGAACGACTTGGCGATGGCCACGAACGCGATCAGCGGCGCCGCGAACGCGATGGTCGGGTTGCTGAAGTGGTTAGCCAGGTACGACAGGATCGACAGGTTCTGTGCCTTGGCTTCGGCCAGCTGGGCGCTGCTGAGGGTGAGCACGCAGCTGAACACGAAGAACAGCACCATCACCACCATCAGCAGGTGGGCACGGCGCAGGATCTGGCCGCTGCGCTCATCGGCGTGCTCGCCGTAGCGGCGCTTCTGGTCCACTGCAAACGCCGAGATGATCGGCGAGTGGTTGAACGAGAACACCATCACCGGGATGGCCAGCCACAGGGTGTGCAGGAAGGCCGAAGCCGGCGGCACCTGGGTGGCGCTGTCGAGGATGCCACCGGTCCAGTGCGGCACCAGGTACAGGCCCAGCAATGCCAGGGCGACGATGAACGGGTACACCAGCAGGCTCATGACCTTGACCGTGGCCTGTTCACCGCAGCGCACGATGGCCAGCAGCCCGAGGATCAGCACGAACGACAGGATGGCCCGTGGTGGTGGCTCCATGTGCAACTGGTGCTCCATGAAACTGGAAACCGTGTTGGTCAGCGCCACGCTATAGATAAGCAGGATGGGGAAGATCGCGAAGAAGTACAACACGGTGATCGCGGTACCGGCGGAGCTGCCGAAGTGCTCCTTGACCACCTCGGTGATGTCGCCATCGTTGCGCCCGGAAAGCACGAAACGGGTCAGCCCGCGGTGGGCAAAGTACGTCATCGGGAAGGCCAGGATGGCCAGGATCAGCAGCGGCCAGAAACCGCCAAGGCCGGCGTTGATCGGCAGGAACAGGGTTCCGGCGCCGATGGCTGTGCCAAACAGGCCCAGCATCCAGGTAGTGTCGTGACGCGCCCAGCTGCCAAGGGTGGCGGGGGTCGATTCTGCAAAGCGTTGTTCAACGCTTGGGGCCTGCTCATTCATTCCGGGTGAAGCTCCACTCGCAAGACTGCAACAGGCTGAGAATGGCGAAATAGACGTTTCGCCCAACTCAACCGGGGAAGAGGGGCGCGATTGTGCACGGAAAGGTTGCACTTGCGAAGCCCTTTTCCGAGGAGCGGTTGCACTTGTCTTTACAAGCGGAAGAAATCGCGCGGTAAATGTAGGAGCGGCCTTGCGTCGCGAAAGGGCCGCGAAGCGGCCCCGGCATTATTCGCGGCGAAGCTGCAAATTCCGGGGGCGCTTCGCACCCCGATCGCGACGCAAGGCCGCTCCTACAAGGCCGCATTCCAGGCCGACCAGGCCCGGTAGGCCTACTTTTGAACAGCAGCGAACGCTTCGGCAACCTGTTGCAGGTTGGCTGGGCGCAGGCCTGACATGCACACGCGGCCGCTGTCGATCAGGTAGACACCGAACTCGTCACGCAGGCGGCGCACCTGCTCGACGCTGAAGCCGGTGTAGCTGAACATGCCGCGCTGGCGCAGGAAGAACTGGAAGTCCTGGCCTGGCAGCAGCACCGCCAGGGCATCGACCAGCGCCTGGCGCATGTCGAGGATACGCTTGCGCATCACTTCGACCTCTTCGGCCCACTGGGCATTGAGGCCGGCATCGCCGAGCACGCCTGCAACCAGCTGGGCGCCGAAGGCGGGCGGGCTGGAGTAGTTGCGACGTACGGTGGCCTTGAGCTGGCCCAGTACGCTCTGGGCAGTGGCGTCGTCATCACACACCACCGACAGGCCGCCTACCCGCTCGCCGTACAGCGAGAAGATTTTCGAGAACGAGTTGCTGACCAGGCACGGCACGCCGGCACGGGCCATTTCGCGGATGGCGTAGGCGTCTTCCACCAGGCCTTCGGCAAAGCCCTGGTAGGCGATGTCGAGGAACGGGATCAGCTGGCGCGCCTTGACCACTTCAACCACCTGTTGCCACTGGTGTTGTTCCAGGTCGGCGCCGGTGGGGTTGTGGCAGCAAGGGTGCAGCAGTACCACGCTGTTGGCTGGCAGGCTTTGCAGGGTGGCCAGCATGCCGTCGAAGTCCACGCCACGGGTGGCCTGGTCGAAGTACGGGTAGGTGTGCACCTTGAAGCCGGCACCTTCGAAGATGGCGCGGTGGTTGTCCCAGGTCGGGTTGCTGACCCAGACTTCGGACTGCGGGAAATAGCGCTTGAGGAAGTCGGCACCGACTTTCAGCGCACCGGAACCACCCACGGTCTGCACGGTGGCCACGCGGCCGCCGGTCACGGCGGGGTGATCGGAACCGAACAGCAGCGCCTGAATGGCCTGGCGGTAGCTGGCCAGGCCTTCCATCGGCAGGTAAAGGGATGCTTCGTGGTCTTGGCCGGCGATGCGTTTTTCCACCGCATCCACAGCCGCCAGTTGCGGCACTACGCCAGCCTCATCGTAATACAGGCCGATACTCAGGTTGACCTTGTTGGCGCGCGGGTCGGCCTTGAAGGTTTCCATCAGCGAGAGGATCGGGTCGCCGGCATAGGCATCGACATGTTTGAACACAGCGTGCAGCTCCTTGGATCAGGACAGTTCGAAAAGGCAGCCCTGAGCATACCCGGAGTGCGGGCTCAGGAACATCCACCATTGTGCAAGGTTGTCTATGCAACATTGCATGGCCGAAAACTTGTGCTGGATTCTTCGCGGGCATGCCCGCTCCCACAGGTACTGCACAGGCCTCAAGGGCGGTGATATCCCTGTGGGAGCGGGCGTGCCCGCGAAAAGGCCGGCTCAGCCAAGCAGCGCTTTCAGGCCCTGCAACTCCTGCTCGGTCACCGCCACCCCCTCCTCCTCGGCCACCTCACGCTCGCGATAACGCCGCTCACCCGGCATGCGCGTCAACCCCACCGCCTGCATCTGCTCCACCAGCTCACGGCTGCGCTGGGCAAACCGCTCGCCCTCGGCCTTGTGCGGGTCGATGACGATGATCAGCTGCCCCGTCCATGGCGTTTTCGCCCCCGGGTGCCCGGACCAGTCGAACTCCCAGGAGAAGTTACCGCCGGTCAGCGCCGCCGCCAGCAACTCGACCATCATCGACAGCGCCGAGCCTTTGTGCCCGCCAAACGGCAGCAAGGCGCCGCCCTCCAGGATGGCCAGCGGGTCGGTGGTCGGTTCGCCATTGGCATTCACCCCCATGCCTTCCGGCAGTTGCTGGCCGGCACGTGCGGCAATCTGTACATCGCCGTGCGCCATGGCGCTGGTAGCCATGTCGAAGACGATCGGGTCGTGTTCGGCGCAAGGCGCAGCAAACGCAATGGGGTTGGTGCCGAACAGTGGCTTGCGGGCGCCATGCGGCACCACGCAGGTCATGCTGTTGACCACGCTCAGGGCCACCAGGCCCTCTTCGGCAAACGGTTCAACATCTGGCCACAGTGCCGCGAAGTGGTGCGAGTTGTGAATTGCCAGCACGGCAATGCCGGCATTGACCGCCTTGGCCACCAACAGCTCGCGGGCCGCAGCCAGCGCCGGCTGGGCGAAGCCGCCAGCGGCATCGACACTGACATAGCCAGCAGCTACATCGCTGACCTTTGGCGTGGCCTGGCCGTCGACCCAGCCACTGGCCAGGGTCGATACATACCCAGGCATGCGGAATACCCCATGGCTGTGCGCGCCATCACGCTGGGCACTGGCGCAGTTGTGAGCCAGCACCCCGGCCACGCGTTCGCTGCAGCCATGACGCTGGAAGACAGCCTGCAACAGGCCCTGCAGTTCGGTAAAAGGCACACGCACAACAGTGCTGGTGGAAGGTGCGGACATCTGAAGCTCCTTGTTGGTATTGGAATGGCTACAGCGTTGCAACGACAAAAACTTTCCTGCATGTGACAGCAATCTGTCAAATGTTGACTTGATGACAGAAAACATTCATTTTCTCCCCAAGCCTTACGCCCTGGAGCCACAGCATGAGCCAACCGATCAAGCAACGCCTGGAAAACAGCCTCGAAGGGGCCGCTGCTTCGGGCCGCAAGATCGCTACCTACATGCTTGCCAACCTGCACGAACTGCCGTTTCAGACCTCGGCCAGCATCGCGGCCAAGCTGGGTGTGAGCGAATCCAGCGTCGGGCGCTTTTGCCGTTCATTGGGTTATGCCCACCTCAAGGCATTAAAACAAGACCTGCAGAACGACCTGGGCGATGGCCCGTGGCTGGTGGGCGACCGCCTGCAAGATTACCGCCAGAACCAGGACGCCAGTGACAACGCCGGCAGCCTGGAGCTGGAAATCGCCGCCTTAATGCGCGTGCACGAGTACCGCCAAAGCCCCACCTGGCACAGCGTGGCGCAACGCCTGGCGAGCAAGCCACGGGTGTTTGTTGCCGGTTTCCAGACCGAGCGTGGCATCGCCATGTGCATGAGCCACTTGCTGCAATACCTGCGCGATGGCGTGCACCTGGTGGATATCAGCGCCGGGCACTTTGGCGACGTGCTGCTGGGCCGCACCGAGGACAGTGCCCTGGTGGTGTTCGAAGCGCGCCGTTATTCCCGCCACGCCCTGTTGCTGTGCCAGAAGGCACGCGAGGCAGGCATTGCGGTCACCCTGGTGACCGACACCTTCTGTGACTGGGCCGATGCCAACGCCGATGAGGTGTTCCGCATCCCCACCGAGTTCAATCTGTTCTGGGAATCCACCTCGACGATGCTGTCGTGGGTACACCTGATGGTCAACGAGGTCTGCAAGAAACTCGGGCCTGATGTTGAAAAACGCTTGGAAGCGACTGCCGCTCTACATAACGAGTTCGTCGGCTACACCTCGTGGTCGACGGGCAAACAACAATAGCAAGAGTGCAATGAGGTGCGAGATGAACAAGACCATGGCCTTGGTGGGTGCGTGCGCCCTGCTGCTGACGGGTGCCGCCAGTGCCGAAACCCTGCGCTTCGCCACCGAGGGCGCGTACCCGCCCTTCAACTATGTCGACGCCGATAACAAGCTGCACGGTTTCGACATCGACATCACCCATGCCCTGTGCGAACAGATGAAAGTCGAGTGCACACTGGTGGCCCAGGACTGGGAAGGCATCATCCCTGCCCTGATGGCGCGCAAGTACGACGCTGTTGTCGCTTCGATGATCAACACCGAAGAACGGCGCAAGAAAATCGCCTTCACCGACCACTACTACCGCACCCCGCTGACCGTTGCGGTAGCCAAGGACAGCAAGATCGACAGCGCCCAGACCGACTTTGTCGGCTACACCGTCGGCGCCCAGTCATCGTCCACCCAGGCCATCTACGCCGAAGACGTGTACGGCAAGGCCGGTGCCGATGTGAAGTTGTACCCGACCATGGACGAAGCCAACGCCGACCTGGCTGCCGGGCGCCTGGACGGGGTGATTGCCGACAAGTTCCCGCTGCATGAGTGGATGACCAAGAACGGCGGGGACTGCTGCAAGATCCTCGGCGACGTGGCCGACACCAAGGCCGATGCCGCCATTGCCGTGCGCAAGGACGACGAGGCCCTGCGCCAGCGCCTGAACACCGCGCTGCAACAGATCGTGGCCAACGGTACCTACCAGAAGATCGCCAGCAAGTACTTTGCTTTCGATATCTACAACTGACCTTAGAGCCCGCATCGCCTGACCGGGCCCTATCGCCGGCAAGCCAGCTCCCACAGGACCGCACAAGGCCTGAAGGATGCGCAGTCCCTGTGGGAGCTGGCTTGCCGGCGATAAGGCCGGTGAGGTCAACACAAGGTGTTCGTCATGCTCGATCAATTGTCCTTGCTGTCCTTCGCCAGCGGAGGCTGGGGCCAGGCGCTGCTGGCCGGCGCGCTGGTTACCGTTTCGCTGGCCCTGGCCTGCCTGCCCATCGGCCTGCCACTGGGCCTGCTGGTCGCCCTGGCGGCGCGCTCGCGCAAGCGCCTGCCACGGGCCTGGGCCACCACGTTCTCTACGGTGTTCCGCGGCCTGCCCGAACTGCTCACACTGCTGATCATCTATTACGGCTGCCAGATCGCCGCACAGAAAATCCTTGCGGCCATGGGCTACGAGGGTGAGTTCCTGATCAACACCTTCCTCGCCGCAATGATCGCCTTCAGCCTGGTGTTCGCTGCGTTCTCCAGCGAGATCTGGCTGGCGGCCTTCAAGACCCTGCCCAAGGGCCAACTGGAAGCCTGCTCGGCCCTGGGCCTGAGCAAACGTACCGGCTTCTTCAAGGTGCTGCTGCCGCAACTTACCCGCATCGCCCTGCCCGGCTTGTCCAATAACTGGCTGTCGCTGCTCAAGGACACTTCGCTGGTATCGACCATTTCGCTGGTCGACCTGATGCGTCAGACCAACCTGGCCGTCAGCGTGACCAAAGAGCCGATGTTCTTCTATGGCGTCGCTTGCCTGGGTTACCTGCTGTTCGCGGCAATTTCCGGGCGTGTGTTTGCCTTCATCGAACGGCGCAGCAACCGCCACCTGCTAGGAGCACGCGCATGAGCCTCGATCAACTGCTGGCACTGGTGCTCGACCCGGACCTGCTGGAACGTTACGGCCCGCGCTTCCTCGATGGCCTGCTGGTTACTGCCAAACTGGTGGCGATCTCGTTCAGCCTGGGCGCGGTGCTTGGCTTGTTGCTGGCGCTGGCGCGCATGTCACGTAGCCTGGTACTGCAACGCATGGCGGCAGGCTACGTGTACTTCTTCCGCGGCTCGCCACTGCTGGCTCAGCTATTCCTGCTTTATTACGGCCTGGGCTCGCTCAAGGGCTTCTGGCAGGACGTAGGGCTGTGGTGGTTCTTCCGCGAGGCGTGGTTCTGCACTTTGTTGGCGTTCACCCTGAACACCGCCGCCTACCAGGCCGAGATCTTCCGCGGCAGCCTGCTGGCCGTCGCCCCCGGCCAGCATGAGGCGGCGCGGGCGCTGAACCTGAAACGCTCGACCACCTTCTTCAAGGTGATCCTGCCGCAATCGCTGCTGGTGGCCATCGGCCCGCTGGGCAACGAACTGATTCTGATGATCAAGGCCAGCGCCATCGCCTCGCTGGTGACCATCTACGACCTGATGGGCGTGACCAAACTGGCCTTCTCGCGCAGTTTCGACTTCCAGATCTACCTGTGGGCCGCTGTGCTCTACCTGGTGATCGTCGAACTGGTGCGGCGCCTGCTCAAACACCTGGAAGGCCGCCTGGGCCGCCACCTGAACTGACCGAAGGATACGTTCCATGCATTGCCAGACCCTTGTTCTCGGCGCCGGCATCGTCGGCGTCAGCACTGCCCTGCACTTGCAGGCCCGCGGGCGCCAGGTCGTCCTGATCGACCGCGACGAACCGGGCAGCGGCACCAGCCACGGCAACGCCGGGCTGATAGAGCGCTCCAGCGTCATCCCCTACGCATTCCCCAGGCAGCTTGGCGCGCTGCTGCGCTACGGCCTGAACCGCCAGCCCGACGTGCGCTACAGCCTGGCGCACTTGCCCAAAGCCGCACCGTGGCTGTGGCGCTACTGGCGCCAGTCGGCCCCGGGGCGCCTGGCCGGGGCTGCCGCTGACATGTTGCCGCTGGTGCAGCGCTGCGTCGAAGAGCACGACGCGCTGATCAAGGCAGGCGGCCTTGAAGGCCTGGTGCAGGCCAAAGGCTGGATCGAAGTGTTCCGCGCCCCGGCGCTGTTCGAGCAAGCCAAGGCCGACGCCAAGGGCCTGAGCCGCTATGGCCTGCAATTCGAGATCCTGGAATGCGGCCAGCTGCAGGCTCGCGAGCACCAGCTGGACGCCACCGTGGTGGGCGGTATTCACTGGCTCGACCCCAAGACCGTGAACAACCCCGGCGCCCTTACCCGGGGCTATGCGGCGCTGTTCCTGCAACGTGGCGGGCAGTTCCTGCATGGCGATGCGCGCAGCCTGCGCCAGGCCGACGGCCAATGGCAGATAGACAGCCGTCGCGGCCCGATCACCGCGGACGAGGTGGTCGCCTGCCTCGGCCCGCAGTCAGCCGACCTGTTCAGTGGCCTGGGCTACCAGATTCCGCTGGCGATCAAGCGCGGCTACCACATGCATTACAGCACCCGTGACGGCGCTGTGCTTGAGCACTCCATCTGTGACACCCAGGGCGGCTACGTACTGGCACCGATGGCGCGTGGCGTGCGCCTGACCACCGGCATCGAGTTCGACGCCCCCACTGCGCCCGGCAACCAGATTCAGCTTGGCCGCTGCGAGGCCCTGGCGCGCAAGCTGTTCCCGGCCTTGGGCGAACGCCTGGACGACACGCCGTGGCTGGGCCGCCGCCCGTGCCTGCCCGACATGCGCCCGGTGATCGGCCCTGCGCCGCGCCACCCGGGGCTGTGGTTCAACTTCGGCCACGCCCACCACGGCCTCACCCTGGGCCCGGTCAGCGGCCGGCTGCTGGCTGAACTGGTCACTGGCGAACGCCCCTTTACCGACCCCGCGCCCTACAGCGCGACCCGTTTCGACTGAACCCACGCGGGAGAAAAACAACATGACCGCATCACTGAGCCTTGCCAGCCTTGCCCCCGAGCCCGACCCACGCCAGGTGCTTATCCGCATCGAAGGCCTGAACAAGCACTACGGCGAATTCCACGTACTGCGCAACATTGACCTGCAGGTGCGCGAAGGCGAACGCATTGTGCTGTGCGGGCCGTCCGGCTCGGGCAAGTCGACGTTGATCCGCTGCATCAACCGCCTGGAAGTGGCCCAGCAGGGCAGCATCCAGGTGGGCGGCATCGACCTGGCCGCCACCACCCGTGAGGCGGCGCAAGTGCGCAGCGACATCGGCATGGTGTTCCAGCACTTCAACCTGTTCCCACACATGAGCGTGCTCGACAACTGCCTGCTGGCCCCCACCAGCGTGCGCGGGCTGTCGCGCAAGGATGCCGAAGAGCGGGCGCGCATGTACCTGAGCAAGGTCGGTATCGAAAGCCAGGCGCACAAGTACCCCAGCCAATTGTCAGGCGGCCAGCAGCAGCGCGTGGCGATTGCCCGGGCGCTGTGCATGAAGCCGCGGATCATGCTGTTTGACGAGCCTACCTCGGCCCTGGACCCGGAAATGGTTGCCGAAGTGCTGGATGTGCTGGTGCAGTTGGCTGGCACCGGCATGACCATGCTGTGTGTCACCCATGAAATGGGGTTTGCCCGGCAGGTGGCCGAGCGGGTGCTGTTCCTTGAGGGCGGGCAGATCATCGAGGACAGCCCACCGCAGGTGTTCTTCAACCAGCCGCGCACCGAGCGGGCCAAGGCGTTTCTGGCGCAGATACTGCACTGAACCCTGTTCTGGCCTCTTCGCGGGCACGCCCGCTCCCACAGGATTACCTCGGGCTTCGAGACCTGTGATGTACCTGTGGGAGCGGGCGTGCCCGCGAAGAGGCCGAAACTGGCTAGTACCTGCGCCACATTCATTGCACCGCTGCAAAGACCCAACTGCGTCGTTAAATATTATTGACCAACACCCCCGCCAAACCCACGCCGCCACAGGCCCGCATCGGTTTCAGCCCCCAAAAACCGGCGCATTCCCCGCATTAAAGCCCTCTTCAGTCGTTTGACATATCGAACGGCTCTGGCAAGCTATCTACATGCCCCGACCGGAATCGTCGCCTCTGACGAGCCGGCAGTGCTCGGAGCTACAGGCTGCACCCAGGGCCCCGCGCCGTGCACCTGCACAACAACGACAGGTTGAACCTGTCCCAAGGTGACATATGTCCAACAGCAACATTGGCAACAAGCAACCTTCCCTGCGCAAACCCGTCGTCCTGATGACCATGGGCAGCCAAGAGCGCAAAGGCCATGACTATCAGGTCATGACCCACAAATACATTACCCCGCTGGTCGAGTTCTCCGATTGCGTCCCGGTACTGGTGCCTACCTGCTGCGGCACTGAAGACCTCGAGACCTACCTGGACATGGCCGACGGCGTGTACCTGACCGGTGCCGGCAGCAACATCGACCCGGCCCTGTACGGCCAGGAAAACCAGACCCCAGGCAAAGGCCAGGACCAGAACCGCGACTTGTTCGACATCCCACTGGTCAAGGCGGCGATCAAGCGTGGCCTGCCAATCTTCGGCATCTGCCGCGGCATGCAAGAGATCAACGTGGCCTTGGGCGGCGACATTTACCAGAAGGTTTACGCCGAGCCTGGCTTCAACGACCACCGGGAAAACCCGGAAGACCCGGTTGAAGTACAGTACGCCCAGGTGCATGGGGTGAAGATCAAGCCGGGCAGCTGGCTGCAAGACACCCTGGGTACCGACGAGATTCGCGTCAACTCCCTGCATGGCCAAGGGCTGCACAAGCTCGGCGCCGGTATCGAAGCCATCGCCCACGCCGAAGACGGCCTGGTCGAAGCCATTCACGCCCCGAGCATTTCGCCGTTCCTGTTCGCCGTGCAGTGGCACCCTGAGTGGCAAGCCGCGAAGAACCCTGATTCGATCAAGATTTTCCAGGCGTTCGGCGATGCTTGCCGCGCCCAGGTACGCAAGGCGCAGATCAAGCGCCAGCAAGCTGCCTGACCTTCAGTTGCCTCTGCTTTGATCGCGGGGCGGCGCAACGCCGCCCCCGTTTCCCCGGTCACCCTCTGCTGGTCCCAGAACACTTCCCGTGGAATCGGGCGGCGGCCTTGTGCCTGTCTCCGCGATCGTTTTTCCCCTTCCTACCAAGAGATACGATGACTGATGCGGATAGTCTGCCATCGGTGTCTCCTGCATCCATTAATGCTGCCTGTGCCGGCCTCTTCGCGGGCACGCCCGCTCCCACGAGTATCTCCGCAGATCTTGAAGGGAGCGCGGTCCTGTGGGAGCGGGCGCGCCCGCGAAGAGGCCGGCACAGGGAATAACACCTTTATCCTTCCCCGCCGCAAAAAAATCTCAAGCAGGGACTAGTCATCGCACAAGTTGTACGATAACTTACCTCCAACGCAGAACAACACCCTTCACCCAAGCGCCACAGGATGCCTACAACAATGAATCCACAAGAACTTAAATCCATCCTCTCCCACGGCCTGCTGTCTTTCCCGGTCACCGACTTCAACGCCCAGGGCGACTTCAACCAGGCTGGCTACATCAAACGCCTGGAATGGCTGGCCCCGTACGGCGCCAGCGCCCTGTTCGCTGCTGGCGGCACCGGTGAGTTCTTCTCCCTGGCCGCCAGCGAATACAGCCAGGTGATCAAGACCGCCGTCGACACCTGCGCTACTTCGGTACCTATCCTCGCCGGCGTGGGTGGTTCTACACGCCAGGCCATCGAATACGCGCAAGAAGCCGAGCGCCTGGGTGCCAAAGGCCTGCTCCTGCTGCCTCACTACCTGACCGAAGCCAGCCAGGACGGCGTCGCCGCCCACGTTGAAGCGGTGTGCAAATCGGTAAAAATCGGCGTGGTGGTGTACAACCGCAACGTCTGCCGCCTGAATGCCGACCTGCTGGAAAAACTGGCCGAACGCTGCCCGAACCTGATCGGCTACAAAGACGGCCTGGGTGACATCGAACTGATGGTGTCGATCCGTCGCCGCCTGGGCGAGCGCTTCAGCTACCTGGGTGGCCTGCCAACCGCCGAAGTGTATGCTGCTGCCTACAAGGCCCTGGGCGTGCCGGTGTACTCCTCCGCAGTGTTCAACTTCGTGCCGAAGACCGCCATGGACTTCTACAACGCCATCGCCCGTGACGACCACGCTGCCGTGGCCAAGCTGATCGACGATTTCTTCCTGCCGTACCTGGACATCCGCAACCGCAAGGCCGGCTACGCCGTGAGCATCGTCAAGGCGGGTGCCAAAATCGCCGGTTACGACGCAGGCCCGGTGCGCACGCCGCTGACCGACCTGACGGCCGAAGAATACGAAATGCTCGCAGCCCTGATGGACAAGATGGGTCCGCAGTAAGCGTACCCCTGCGGCCTGCCCTTGCCGCACCCGGAGTGGGAAGCCCCCACTCCGGTTACAATTCGTGAGCCCGCACAAAAATAACTAGTGGGAGTATTACCAGCATGCAAGCGACTAAGAAGACGCATGTGCGCTACCTGATCTTGTTCATGCTGTTCCTGGTGACCACGATCAACTATGCCGACCGCGCTACCATTGCAATCGCAGGTTCCAGCCTGCAGAAAGATCTCGGCATTGACGCCGTTACCCTCGGTTATATCTTCTCTGCCTTCGGATGGGCTTACGTGGCTGGCCAGATACCTGGTGGCTGGCTGCTCGATCGTTTCGGCTCCAAGAACGTCTACGCCTTCAGCATCTTCACCTGGTCGCTGTTCACCCTGCTGCAGGGCTTTGTCGGTGGCCTGCCGGTGGCCTGGGCCGTCGTGACCCTGTTCACCCTGCGCTTTCTGGTTGGCTTCGCCGAAGCCCCGTCGTTCCCGGGTAACGCGCGCATCGTCGCCGCCTGGTTCCCGACCCAGGAACGCGGCACAGCCTCGGCCATCTTCAACTCGGCGCAGTACTTCGCCACTGCACTGTTCGCCCCGATCATGGGCTGGATCGTGTTCAGCTTCGGCTGGGAGCACGTATTCGTGGTCATGGGTGCACTGGGCATCGTGTTCTCCATGGTATGGCTCAAGACCATCCACAACCCGCGCCAACACCCACGCATCAGCCAAAGCGAACTCGAACACATCGAGCAGAACGGCGGCCTGGTGGACATGGACCAGAAGCGCGGCAACGACGGCCCGAAATGGGGCTACATCAAGCAACTGCTGACCAGCCGCATGCTGCTGGGCGTGTACCTGGGCCAATACTGCATCAACGCCATCACCTACTTCTTCCTCACCTGGTTCCCGGTGTACCTGGTGCAGGAGCGCGGCATGACCATCCTCAAGGCGGGCTTCATCGCCTCGCTGCCGGCGGTCTGCGGCTTCATTGGCGGTGTGCTGGGTGGGGTGATCTCGGACTGGCTGCTGCGCCGCGGCAACTCGCTGACCTTCTCGCGCAAACTGCCGATCGTGTGTGGCCTGCTGCTGTCCACCACCATGGTGTTCTGCAACTACGTCGACGCCGAGTGGATGGTGGTTGGCTTCATGACCCTGGCGTTCTTCGGCAAGGGCATTGGCGCACTGGGCTGGGCGGTGGTGGCAGACACCTCGCCCAAACAGATCGCCGGGCTGTCCGGTGGCCTGTTCAATACCTTTGGCAACATCGCCTCGATCACCACCCCCATCGTGATCGGCTACATCATCAGTGCCACCGGTTCGTTCAAGTGGGCGCTGGTGTACGTGGGTGCCAACGCCCTGGTGGCGGTGTTCAGCTACCTGGTGATTGTCGGCCCGATCAAACGTATCGAGCTACGTGACGATGCCCCAAAGCCACAGCCTGAGCCCGCCGCCAACGGCGAACTGGCAAGCTCGCGCCACTGAGTGAACACGCCCGCGCCGGGCTACCCGGTGCGGGCGGATGTACAAAAAGCCTGAGAACCTGACAAGTAGGGCCCCAACATGCAGTTGATCGAACATTCCGACTCGCCCCGCTACGTCCGCCTGCACGACGACGACAACGTCGTGGTGGTCGTCAACGACGGCGGCCTGGGCGAAGGCGCCCGTTTCGCCGACGGCCTGACCTTGGTCGAAGGTGTGCCGCAAAGCCACAAGGTGGCCACCGTCGCCATCGCCAAGGGTGAAGCTGTGCGCCGTTATGGGCAAATCATCGGCTATGCGCTGGAAGACTTGCGCCAAGGCAGCTGGGTGCAGGAAAGCCAACTGGCCATGCCGAGCGCCCCGGCACTGGACAGCCTGCCGCGCTGCGACGCGGTCCCACAGCCCTTGCCGCCGCTGGAAGGCTTCACATTCGAAGGCTACCGCAACGCTGACGGCACTGTCGGTACACGCAACATCCTTGGCATCACCACGACCGTGCAATGCGTGACCGGCGTGCTGGAGCACGCGGTAAAGCGTATCCGCAGCGAACTGCTGCCCAAGTACCCCAACGTCGATGACGTGGTGGCCATCACCCACAGCTACGGCTGCGGCGTGGCGATCAACGCACGCGACGCCTACATCCCGATCCGCACCGTGCGCAACCTGGCCCGCAACCCCAACCTGGGCGGCGAGGCACTGGTCATCAGCCTGGGCTGTGAAAAGCTGCAGGCCGGCCAGGTGATGCACGACAACGATCCATCGGTGGACCTCAGCGACCCGTGGCTGTACCGCCTGCAGGACGCCAGCCTGGGCTTTGTGGAAATGATCGAGCAGATCATGGACCTGGCCGAAACCCGCCTGAAGAAGCTCAACCAACGCCGCCGCGAAACAGTACCAGCCAGTGAATTGATACTTGGCATGCAGTGTGGCGGTAGCGACGCCTTCTCGGGCATTACCGCCAACCCGGCGCTGGGCTATGCCTCCGACCTGCTGGTACGCGCTGGCGCCACCGTGCTGTTCTCGGAGGTGACCGAGGTGCGCGATGCCATCTACATGCTGACCTCACGCGCCGAAAACCAGGAGGTTGCCGGTGCACTGATACGGGAAATGGACTGGTACGACCGTTACCTGGAACAAGGCGCCGCCGACCGCAGCGCCAACACCACGCCGGGCAACAAGAAAGGTGGCCTGTCCAATATCGTCGAGAAGTCGCTGGGTTCGATCGTCAAGTCCGGCAGCGGCGCCATCCAGGGCGTGCTTGGCCCTGGCGAGCGGGTTACGCGCAAAGGCCTGATGTTCTGCGCCACCCCGGCCAGCGACTTCGTCTGCGGCACCCTGCAACTGGCCGCCGGCATGAACCTGCATGTGTTCACTACCGGCCGTGGCACCCCGTATGGCCTGGCCATGGCACCAGTGGTCAAGGTGTGCACCCGCAGCGAACTGGCGCAACGTTGGCCCGACCTGATCGACATCGACGCCGGGCGCATCGCCACAGGCCGTTCGACTATCGAAGAGCTGGGCTGGGAACTGTTCCATTACTACCTGGACGTGGCCAGCGGCCGCAAGCAGACCTGGGCCGAGCAGCACCGTTTGCACAACGACATCACCCTGTTCAACCCGGCACCTATTACCTGATGCCAAGGCCTTGCCCGATTCAACGATGCCACGCGGTCATTGTGGGAGCGGGCATGCCCGCGAACACCGGCGAAGCCGGTGCCCTGCACCGAGTCGGCTGCTTCGCGGGCGCGCCCGCTCCCACACAGATTTCCTCTCAACCTACAGGAGCACCCCATGCCTGAAATCCTCGGCCACAACTTCATCGCCGGCCAGCGCAGCGCCGCTGGCGCCCAGCGCCTGCAGAGCCTGGACGCCAGCACTGGCGAAGCCCTGCCTTACAGCTTTGCCCAGGCCACCGAAAGCGAAGTGGACCAGGCCGCCAAGGCCGCAGCCGCAGCCTTCGCCGAATTCCGCCAACTCGCCCCGGCCCGTCGCGCCGAGTTCCTCGAGGCCATCGCTGCTGAACTGGATGAGCTGGACGACGCCTTCGTCGCCATCGTCTGCCGCGAAACCGCCCTGCCGGCGGCCCGCATCCAGGGCGAGCGCGGCCGCACCAGCGGCCAGATGCGCCTGTTCGCCCAGGTGCTGCGCCGTGGTGACTACCTGGGTGCCCGCATCGACCTGGCCTTGCCGCAGCGCCAGCCGCTGCCACGCGTAGACCTGCGCCAGATGCGCATCGGCGTCGGCCCGGTCGCCGTGTTCGGCGCCAGCAACTTCCCGCTGGCCTTCTCCACTGCCGGGGGTGATACCGCCGCCGCCCTCGCTGCCGGTTGCCCGGTGGTATTCAAGGCCCACAGCGGCCACATGGCCACCGCCGACCTGGTCGGCTGCGCGATCGTGCGCGCTGCCGAGCGTACCGGCATGCCCAAGGGCGTATTCAACATGGTATTCGGTGGCGGCGTGGGTGAGTGGCTGGTCAAGCACCCGGCCATCCAGGCCGTCGGCTTTACCGGTTCGCTCAAAGGCGGCGACGCCCTGTGCCGCATGGCCGCGCAACGCCCGCAACCGATTCCGGTGTTTGCCGAGATGTCCAGCATCAACCCGGTCATCATCCTGCCGGGTGCCCTGGCCAAGCGTGGCGAGAGCATCGCCCGCGAGCTGGCCGGCTCGGTGTGCATGGGCGCAGGCCAGTTCTGCACCAACCCAGGCATGGTCATCGGCTTGCAGTCGCCACAGTTCAGCCAGCTACTGGCCGAGCTCGGCCAACACCTGGACGCCCAGGCAGGCCAGACCATGCTCAACGCCGGCGGCCTGCGCAGCTACATCGGCGGCCTGGAGCACCTGCACGCCCACGCCGGTATCCAGCACCTGGCCGGCCAGGCTCAGCAAGGCAGCCAGGCCCGCGCCCAGCTGTTCAAGGCCGACGCCAGCCTGCTGGTCAATGCCGACCCGCTGCTGCAGGAAGAAGTGTTCGGCCCTACCACCGTGGCCGTCGAAGTGCAGGATAACGAGCAACTGCGCACCGCCCTGCTCGGCCTGCGTGGTCAGCTGACCGCCACCCTGATCGGCGAAGCGGAAGACTTCGAAGCCTATGCCTGGCTGGTACCGCTGCTGGAAGAGAAAGTCGGTCGCATCCTGATCAATGGTTACCCGACCGGCGTCGAAGTGTGCGACGCAATGGTCCATGGCGGCCCTTACCCGGCCACTTCCGACGCCCGCGGCACCTCGGTCGGCACCTTGGCCATCGACCGTTTCCTGCGCCCGGTGTGCTACCAGAACTACCCGCAGGCATTGCTGCCTGAGGCGCTGCGTGACGGTAACCCGCTGGGGCTGCGCCGCCTGGTGAACGGGCAGTGGAGTGACGGGGCGATCTGATCGATTGCCTGAAACAGGAAAGCCCCGCGCATGGCGGGGCTTTTCTTTTGCCTGTACCGGCCTCTTCGCGGGCAAGCCCGCTCCCACAGAGATCGCGCAGTACCTGTGGGAGCGGGCTTGCCCGCGAAGGGGCCGGCCCTGCTTGCAGTGGCCTCAGGCCCCCTGCGCCTCAGCTTCTTGATGTGCCTGACGCAAGCGCTCGCGGCTATTGCTCAGGTGCATGCGCATGGCCATCTTTGCTCCTTCGCTGTCACGCCGGGCAATGGCTTCATAAATCGCCTCGTGCTCATGCATCAACCGGCTCATGTAATGGGCCTGGTCATCATGGGCCAGGCGCGCCGAATTCAGCCGGGTACGCGGGATGATGCTGGTGCCCAGGTGGTTGATGATATCGGCGAAGTAATGGTTGCCACTGGCCTGGGCAATACGCAGGTGGAACTGGAAATCCGCCGACACCGCATCATTGGCATGCGCTGCCCCTTCGTTCAGTTCGTCCAGCGCCGCACGCATGCCTGCCAGCTCTTCATCGCTACGCCGCTGCGCGGCCAGCCCTGCGGACTCGATTTCCAGGGCAATGCGCAATTCCAGCACCGCCAGCACTTCACGCAGGGTAACCACGGTGGCCGGGTCGATACGGAAACCGCCCGAAGCCGGCGCGTCCAGTACGAAGGTACCGATGCCGTGGCGAGTCTCGACCTGCCCGGCGGCCTGCAGCCGCGAGATCGCCTCACGCACCACGGTGCGGCTGACGCCCTCCTCGGCCATGATCTGCGATTCGGTTGGCAGCTTGTCGCCGCGCTTGAGTTGCCCGCTGCGAATGCGTTCGGTCAGCACTGTGACCAGTTCCTGGGCCAGACTACGCGGCTTGCGCCGGGTCCTTGCCTGTACCTGCTGCTCTGTCATTGCCCTGTGTTTCACCTTGAAAGACAGCGCTCATCATAGCGCAAGCGGTTGTACGATCACATACACCCGGTGCGGTATTTATTCCTCACCCCTGTAGACCAAACCGCTCGAAAAAACGGCACAAGTGCTGGCCCAGAGCCTTCGCAAGGCTGTAATGTGCACCTTCACGCTCATTCATCCATGGAAGGAAAACGCAGCATGAAACGTCTCGACCGCCTGTTGCTCGCCTGCGGGTTGCTGATACCGCTCTGGTTGCTGGCAGGTGTGTGGCTCACCGCCCAGGCCTACCCCGGCTACGACCACCTGCAACAGGCCATGAGCCAGCTCGGCGCCACAGGCTCGCCTACCCACAGCTGGTCGCCGCTGCTCAACAACTTCCCCCTGGCCGTTTTGTTCGCACTGTTTGCCTGGGGCCTGGCGCGGCGCTGGCGTGGCTCGAAACTGGCCTTGCTGAGTGCGGGCCTGGTGCTGCTGCATGGTGTCGGCAGCCTGGGTACCGGCTGGTTCCCTTGCGACCAGGGTTGCGCACCCGCACAGCCCTCCACCTCGCAGCAACTGCATAACCTGTTCGGGCTGCTGATGTTCCTTTCGCTGACCCTGGCCAGCGCACTCTGGGCCTGGCTGGGCAATCGCATTGCCGGGTCGCGCGCCCTCGCGCTGTTCTCCCTGGTCTGTGTGGTACTGGCTATCGTAACGGTTGCACTGATGGGCCAGGCCGTGCAAAGCGGCCAGCTGTTCGGCCTGTACCAACGCCTGAACTACGGCGTGTCGGTGATCTGGGTTGCCAGCCTGGCCTGGGCCAGCCTGCGCAGGCCTGCCGCCAGCCCGCTGCGCATGGCCGTGAACTGACGGCAATTTGCTGGCCCCCAGCCGCTGAAATGGAAGGCAAACTCCCTTTTTCTTCAGATGCTTAGGACAGCAACATGCGAGTACTTCTAGCTACGATGGCCGGCTGTGTGCTGGCCACGCTCGCTTTTGGCGCCCAGGCCCGCGCGCTGAACCAGAACGATCGCCACACCTGCGGCTGGGGTGCGCAGATAGCTGCCGAGGCCCAGCAGGCCAAGCTTTCCGGGGTGACCCTGTATGCCACGCGCAAGAAGCTGCAGGTACGCAAATTCCCCAAACCGTGGATGCGCATGACCGCCTTTGGCATAACCGAACAGACCTACAACAGCCGCTCGCGGCTCAAGCCAGCAGCGATCAAGCAAACGTACTACGAGCAGTGCGTTCAGCATGCTGTTGCAAGACGCTAAGCCGGAGCACTGCGCAGGCCGCCTCAGCCTCGCCACGGCGCGCCGGCTTCAAAGTGTGCCTCCAGCCAGGCCTTGAAGGCCCCCAGGGCGGCTGTATTGAGGCGCGCGGTCGGCCGCACCAGGTAGATGCCCGCAGCCACATCCAGCTGCCACTGCGCCAGCACCCTCACCAGCCGCCCGCTGGCAAGGTCTTCACCCATCAGCCAGTCGCCGCCGGCAAGAATGCCCACACCACGCCGCGCCGCTTCCAGCAGTGCTTCGTTGTCATTGCTGCGCAAGTTGCCTGCCACCCTGACGCTCACCTGCTCCCCGGCATTCATTAGCCGCCATTCGGGAAATGAACGTAAACCACTGAACCCCAGGCAATTATGGTCGACCAGGTGTTCCGGCCGGGCAGGCGCGCCCTGGCGAGCGCGGTACTCCGGCGACGCACACAGGATGCGCACGTGATCGCAGAGCTTACTGGCCACCAGGCGATTGTCCGCCAGTTCACCAATGCGAATGGCGGCGTCAAAACCCTCACCGATCAGGTCGACGAAACGGTCGGCGTACTCGGCTTCCACCGTCACCTGCGGATAGGCCAGTACAAAGTCAGCCAGCATCCCGCTCAACCAGCGCCGGCCCATGGCCGCCGGCAGCGCCAGGCGCAAGCGCCCGCGAATCGTTGCAGCACCTTCGGCAGCTTCCTGTTCCGCTTCGGCGATCAGGCGGTTGGCCTCGCGCACTTTGGCTACCAAGCGCTCGCCCTCATCGGTAAAACGCAGCTGCCGCGTGCTGCGCTCCACCAGGCGAATGCCCAGGCGTGCCTCCAGTGCACTCAGGCGCTTGGACAGCACCGTAGGGTGGCGCTGCAACTGCCGCCCGGCAGCCGCAAACGACCCCTGCTCGTGCAGGGCCAGCAAGGTGGCAAGTTCATCGGCGCGGCGGCTGTCAAAGGCATCCATGGCAAGGCTCGGTGGCGAGGTCGGGTATCAGGCGGTCAGGACCAGCGCGCCCTCCGACAGCCCTTGCTCCAGGTCCCGGTGAGCCCTGGCCGCTTCGGCCAACGGGTAGCTGCGCCAGACCCGAGGCTGGATGATACCCTCGGCGACGGCGGCCAGCACATCGGCGGCGCGCTGCTGGTACTCGTCAACCGTGCGCGTGTGTGCTGCCAGCGACGGCCGGGTCAGGTACAACGAGCCTTTGGCATTCAGCGTGGCAACCTCGATTGCCGCCGGGGCACCGGACGTACCGCCAAACGACACCAGCAGGCCGCGCACCCGCAGGCTGTCCAGCGATGCCTCCAGCGACACCTTGCCGACACAGTCATACACCACGTCCACGCCCTGCCCCTGGGTCAGCTCTCGCACTTGACCTGCCAGTGTTGCCGCATCGAACACCAGCACATGGTGGCAGCCAGCCGCTTGCGCTCTCGCCACACTCTGCGGGCGCGATACCACGCCAATCACCGTCGCCCCAAGGTGCCGGGCCCACGGCGCCATCAGCTGGCCCAAGGCACCGGCAGCGCCGTACAACAGCACTTGGGTACCGGGGCCCACGGCATAGGTGGTTTTCAGCAGGTACTGCGCAGTAATGCCTTTGAACAGCACCGCGGCGCCAGCCTGGTCATCCAGCTGCGCCGGCAACTTGACCAGTCGCTCGGCCGGGAACAGCCGGCCGCTGGCATAGGCCCCGACCGGCCCCATGGCGTAGGCGACCCGGTCACCCACTTGCACGTTGTGCACCCCATCGCCCACGGCCTTGACCCTGCCTGCGCCTTCCAGGCCCAGGCCAGATGGCAAGGCCAAGGGCGCACCGCCCTTGCGCTGCAACAGGTCGAGCGGGTTCACCCCCATGGCAGTCTGCTCCAGCCAGACCTGTCCGGGCCCTGGGGCTGGTGCTTGAAAGTGTTCAATCTGCATGACATCGGCGCTGCCGGTGCGGTCAAGCATAATGCGGGTAGCCATGATCGAATCCTGTTGGTTGGGAGAGCGATTCAGGCTAATCAGGTAGGGAATATTGAACAATCAGGCGAGGTGCAGATAATTCCTGCACCTCTTGCAGCAATACATTCAGCGCTTCAGCAGCCCGTCAGCACTGCGGGGCGCCGCTCACCGGCGAAGAACAGCGGGCGCAGGCGCACACCGATCAGGTTGCCGGCATAGGCGGCCACCAGCCACAGCCAGCCATGTACGCTGCCCGATGCAATGCCACTGAAGTACGCCCCAATATTGCAACCATAGGCCAAGCGCGAACCGTAGCCCAGCAGCAGGCCGCCAATCACTGCCGCCACCAGCGACGGTAGCGGGATCTTCAGGCTTGGCGCAAAGCGCCCGGCCAGGCCAGCTGCCAACAGCGCCCCCAGCACAATGCCCAGGTCCATCACTGTGGTGATGTCTTGCCACAGCGGCGAGGCCAAGGCCTTGGCATTGGCTGGCGCCTGCCAGAACACCCAGCTGCCGACTTCCACGCCCAGCCCATTGAGGACCTTGGCCCCCCACAAGGCAAAGGCCGAGGTAATGCCCCAAGGCCGCCCCGCCAGCGCCAGGGTGGCGTAGTTCAGCAGGGCCAGGGCAATGGCACCCCACAGCAGCGGCCATGGGCCGCGCAGGAAGCGACGCAGGCCCTGATGCTCGCTGGCAAGCGGCGCCTCCAGCGCGCCGTGACGGCGTTTTTCCAGCATCACGGTGGCCCAGGCGATCAGCCCGAACACCGCCAGGCTCACCAGCAGTGCCGGCCCCACGCCCCAGGCCTGCACGATCGAGGTCGCCGGGAACGACGGCAAGGCAAACCACCAGTCGGCATGATGCGTGGCGCTCACCGAGCCGATGATGAAGAACAGCAGGGTCACCAGCATGCGCGCATTGCCACCGCCCACGGTGAACAGCGTGCCCGACGCGCAGCCGCCACCCAGTTGCATGCCGATGCCGAAGATGAATGCACCGAACACCACCGACACGCCCGCAGGTGCTACCAAGCCAGTGACCGGGTTACCGAACAGGCTGCCGGCCGACAGCGCCGGGAAAAACAACAGCACCGCCAGGCTCAGCATGACCATCTGCGCACGCAGGCCTGCGCCACGACGCTCGTTGATGAACACCCGCCAGGCCGAGGTGAAGCCGAAGGCGGCGTGGTACAGGGTCAGGCCCAGTGCCGCGCCAACGAGCAGCAGCAATACCTGTTTGAAACCGGCATTGAGGTTGAGAAACCAGGCGCCGGCCAGCAGCAGGGCCATGGCGATCAACGGAGCGCCCAGGCGGCGCGGTTCGGGTGTTGCAGTTGCAGAAAGACCCATCGGAATACTCGGATAACAGTCAAACGGACGGCGATTATAACCCCGGACAGCACACCCGCCATGCCTTACAGCATGAGAGCGTTGCAGGCAGATCATTTGTTAAGCTGATCCACACCGCCAGAAACAACCAAGGCCATTCACCCCATGGATGAACTGCGCAAGATCGACCTCAACCTGCTGCTCGCCCTGCACGCGCTGCTCAGCGAGAAACACGTGACCCGCGCCGCCTTGCGCCTGCACCGCAGCCAACCAGCGGTAAGCCATGCGTTGGCGCAGCTGCGCAAGCACTTCGACGACCCCTTGCTGGTGCGCCAGAACGGCCGCATGGCCCTCACCACCCTCGCCCAGTCGCTGGCCAGCCCGTTGCAGGACGCCCTGGGCAGCCTTGACGGGCTACTGGCCACACCCCTGTTCGAGCCAGCCAAGGCTCAGCGGCGTTTCAGGCTGTCGCTATCCGATTACTCGTCGCGCATCATCCTTCCACCGCTGATGCGCCATTTGCGCCAGGTCGCGCCCGGGGTGGACCTGGCCATCAGCCAGGCCAGCCGCGAAACCATGCAGGCCCAGCTGCTCGACGGCGAACTGGACCTGGCACTGGGCATCTTCCCGGACCTGCCCCAGGACATCACGGCCCAACCGCTGTTTGCCGACCGTTTCATCAGCGTTGCCGACCACCACGTTTTGCCCGCCAACGCCGACCTGGCACTGGAAGACTGGCTGTCACGCCCGCATGTGCTGATGGCCATGCGCCCCGATGCTTTCGATGAAATAGAACGTGCGCTGGCGGCCCAAGGCCTGCGCCGCCGAATCGCCCTGGCCTTGCCGCACTGGAGCGCGGCGGTCGAGGTACTGGCCGGTACCGACCTGATCCTTACCGTAGCCAGCCGAGCGGTTGGCTCGTTGCAGCAGCACAAGGCGTTACGCCAGTTCGAACCGCCACTGCCAATTCCCTCTTTCGACTACCAGCAAGCCTGGCACAGCCGCAAAAACAACGACTCCGGCCATCGATGGCTGCGCGAAGCCGTGTGGGCCTGCAGCCAACCGGGGCGCTGATCAACCCTGCGGCTGCTTCATCACGGCCGCACCACTGGCCGGCGAGGTGGGCGCCCAAGTGCCCTGCACCAGCAGTACACCGCACAGGATCAGCACCACACCCGCCAACCTGGCCAGGTTGAGTGGTTTGCCACCCAGGCCCATCACGCCGAAATGGTCGGCAAGCACGGCCGTGATGATTTGCCCCGCCACCACCAGCACCAGGAACCCCGCCGCGCCCAGTTTCGGCGTGAGCGCTGCCGCACCCGCCACATACATGGCCCCCAGCACGCCGCCGATCCACAACCACCAAGGCCCTTGCAGGGCCTTGCTCATGTCCGGTGCCGGCACCCGCAAGATCAGCAACGCGGCGATCACCACCAATGAGCTCACCGCCAACGACGTGAACGCACCCCACAGCCAATGCCCCAACGCCCGGCCTACGGCAGCGTTACCCGCGGCCTGGAACGGCAGCACGGCGCCGGCGAGCAACGCCAAGGCAAAGGGTAGTGCCACAAGGCACAGGGTTTTACTGAACATGGCAGACCTCATTCTCGAAAAACAGGAGGCCATCATCTAAAAATTCGCTACATCTATGGAAATCCAAAGTATGCACAAACCTCATTCGCCAAATGGATATGTCTTGCGATGCCTGCCGATTGTGCCAGGATGCTTCCCGGCCACGGCACGCACCCATGGCAGAGACGGGACCAAACCGTATGTGATGGAGCACATTCGATGACAGATGAACGCACAAACCGGATCAATAACGGGCAATTGCCAACTCGCAACCTCGCCGAATGCCTGGCAGTGGACCAAAGCGCCTTGGTGGAGGCATTGGCAGACGAATTACCCGCCGAGCTGAAAGAGCCTTTGGCTGCCTGCGCCGAACAAACCCGGCCACTTGGCCTCTCGAAGAAAATTGCCGCCATTGGGCAAACCTTGGGGCAGTGGCTGGAGCAAGCACCTTCACCAGTAAGCCAGCACGTGTTCGATCAGTGCAGCGTGCACACCAGCGATACCGTACGCAGCTGGGCGAGCTTCGCCCAGGCCTACCTGTCACGCACGCAGGACCTGGAGGCGGCGCTGCGGGCGCAACTGCGCTTCGCCCGCGATGAACATTTTGGCGTGCGCGAATGGGCCTGGATGGCATTACGGCCACGCCTGAGCCGGGAGCTGGAGCATGCCCTTGCCGTGCTCGGCCAACATGCCGGCGACCCAGACCCGCTGGTACGTCGCTTCTGCATCGAGGTACTGCGCCCCCGTGGCGTGTGGTGTGAGCACATCGCCACACTCAAGCAAACACCGGAAGTGGCCGAGCCCTTGCTGATACCCCGGCTGGCCGAAGCCGACAAGTACGCCCAGGACTCGGTTGCCAACTGGCTCAATGATGCCAGCAAAACCCGGCCCGACTGGGTGACCCGGCTGTTCGATGAGCATCGGCCGTCGTGCAAGGCCTCACGGCGGATCCATACGCGGGCAACCCGTAGCTTGCCTCGATAACAGGGGCGTTAGCGCGAGGTCTCGATGCGCAGCACTTCGGTGTAGATCGCATCGACCGTCTGACCGACCTTGAGGTTCTTCATGCGCGCCTGCAGGTCCGGGTTTTCGACCTTGACCACCTGCAACGTGCCTTCCGGCGGCAGCTGGCTCTTGGTGTAATCACCGGAAAGCCACTCACTGACCAGTCTGATTCGTTGATCCATAGGGGACTCTTGGTTCCAGGGCATGATCAGATACCTCCTGATCATGCGTATTAGCCTGTAAACCATGTCCCCGGTTTGGAATGTAAACGATGTCTCCGGTTTGTACCGCGGGCGTGCCCGCTCCCACAGAGTTCTCTGCGTGACAGCGCAGCCCCAAGTGCTGGGCTATCTCCTACAGACGCGTCACCCGCCACACCGTATTCGCCAGGTCATCGGCAATGATCAACGCCCCACGCGGGTCCACCGTCACCCCCACCGGTCGGCCACGCGTCTTGCCATCCTCACCCCGGAAGCCGGTGGCGAAGTCGACGGGTTCCCCAGCCGGCCTGCCATTGCTGAACGGCACGAAGATCACCTTGTAGCCCACCGGGTCGGGGCGGTTCCAGCTGCCGTGCTCACCCACGAACACACCGTCGGCGAAACGCTCGCCCATGGCCGGTATCGAGAAATCGACACCCAACGCAGCCACATGCGAACCCAGGCTGTAATCCGGCTTGATCGCCGCCGCCACCTTGTCCGGGTTCTGTGGCCGCACCCGCTCGTCCACGTTCTGCCCCCAATAGCTGTAGGGCCATCCATAGAAGCCACCCTCACGCACCGACGTCAGGTAATCCGGGACCAGATCGGGGCCTAGCTCATCGCGCTCGTTGACCACCGCCCACAGTTGCCCGGTCTGCGGCTGGATGGTCAATGCCGTCGGGTTGCGCAAGCCGGTGGCATAAGGCCGGTGGGCGCCGGTTTGGGCATCGACCTGCCAGACCATGGCGCGGTCGACCTCTGCCTCCAGGCCACGCTCGGTGATGTTGCTGTTCGAGCCGATGCCCACATACAGGTAACGACCGTCCGGGCTGACCGTCAGCGCCTTGGTCCAGTGGTGATTGATCTCGGCTGGAAGATCAGTGACCTTGGTGGGCGGCCCGTCTGCCTTGGTCTGGCCGTCGCGGTAGTCGAAACGAACCAACGCATCCTGGTTGGCCACATACAGCTTGCCGTTGGTAAAGGCCAGGCCGTAGGGCGCATTGAGGTTTTCCGCGAACACCGTCTGCACCTCGTAGGTGCCATCGCCGTCGGCATCGCGCAGCAAGGTCAACCGATTGCCACCTTTGACCTGGGTATTACCCTTGGCCTTGATCTGGCTGGCGATCACATCCTTGGGCTTGAGCTTGGCCGCACTCCCGCCCCGCCCCTCCGCTACCAGAATGTCGCCATTGGGCAATACCAGGCTCTGCCGCGGAATCTTCAGGTCGGTGGCGATGGCGGTGATGCTGAAGCCTTCAGGCACCGTCGGCTTCTGTTTACCCCAGGCAACCGGCTCGGCAATCTTCATGCTCGGCAGCAAGCCGCGCTGAGGCGCTGGCAACTTCGGGTCCGGGCCCAGGGCCTGGGTCGCCTCGCCATCTCCGCCGCAGGCATTCAGTAACAACGCCACGCTCAACAGGCTCAACGCGTGCAAGGGCTTCATACCGCACCTCCCGAGCGCAGGTTGCTCAAACCGGTCCAGGCAGCCATCAGCGCAAGCACCGTCACGATTACCGACAGCACCAACCCCGCCGGCATCACTGCCCAGGCGTCCTTGGCATGTTCGAACGCATTGATAAAGCCAAGCACCCAGGTCACCAATAACAGCACGAAGTACAACGTCGGCCGCCCACTTTTGCGCTCTGCACGGACCAGGTTGGCTAGCGCGAACAACAGCGCCAGCCCGCAGAACACCAAGCCCCCGGCGATCAACCAGGCGGCAAAGTTGCTCCATTGGATCTGGTAGCTGTTGAAGTAGGCTATGTCGCTTAGCAACCCACCGAGAAACAACGGCACACTGCCTGCCAGCAACAGGGCGTGGAGCGGGCTTGGCGTATGGCGGTAGAAGGTTTGGTCAGGTGTGGTCACAGTGCCTCCTTTTCATTCAGTGACCCAAGGGCTGATGGCGTGAGCCACCAGATGCGCGCAGTCTGCGCTATGCAAAGGAGCCCCTTGTGAACGCGATAGTTCACCGTTTCGCTTCAATGAAATATCCTGCAAGGTATTCGCGAGGTGCCATTGGAACGGACATGAGCAGCAAAATGAAAGACGCGCACGCTTGCTTTGCACTGACCACCCTGCTCGCCCTATGCCTGGCACTCACTGCGGGCTGTTCCAGCAAAAACAGCAAGGCACGCTACGCGGCTTCCCCAGTCGGCTCCAATTGCTTTGCCAAAGCCGTGCCCACAACCGGTGAAGGCGGCCTGGCATGGGGTAATACACTGAGCATTGCGCGGCAAAAATCGTTGAACAACTGCGTGCGTTATGCCAGCCGGTCGGGGGGCACCCCAAGGACCTGCCAGGTAGTGATGGCTAAGTGCAAGAACTAGGCGTTTATCGTGCCCGCTAACGCCCTCGAATGATCACCACCTCAAGGTATTCACTCGGCACCACCAACGATGAAGCACCGCCCTCGTTGTTCTCATCCAGCAACTGGGTAAGGTCTCGCTCCAGGGCACTGGCCCCCTGCGCGTCCAACGACGCAAACGCCTTGTGCACCGGCCCGTACCAGGTGCGGAACACCTCGATGAAATGCGCCGCCGAGCGGTAGCGGAAGTTGAAGAACTGGTGGCTGACCTGAAGTTCACCCAGCGTACCTTCGAACATCACCCGCAACTGTTCCTCATCGCCCCACCGCGAAGGCGCAAGGGCCCCGGTGGGTGGCGGCACATGCCGGCCAAGGGTCTTGAACATCTGCCCGACAAAGCCTTGTGGGGTCCAGTTGGCCAGGCCGATGCGGCCACCTGGCCGGCATACCCGCGCCAGTTCGCGCGCGGCCTGGGCCTGATCCGGGGCGAACATCACGCCAAAGGTGGAAAGCACGGCATCATACGTGCCATCGGCAAACGGCAGCGCTTCGGCATCGGCGGCCTGGAACAGCACATTCAGGTGTTCGGCACGGGCCCGTTCTTCGCCGCGCTTGAGCAGTTCGGGTACATAGTCGGTGGAGGTCACACGGCAACCGCGCCGGGCGGCCGCCAGGGTGGCATTGCCATTGCCGGCGGCAACATCCAGCACGTGTTCGTCCCAGCGTAGGTCGCAGGCTTCGGCCAGGCGCTCGCCAACCAGCTGCAGGGTGGTGCCGATCACGGCGTAGTCACCGCTGGCCCAGGCGGCTTGCTGGCGGGTTTTAAGGGCATTGGTATCCAAAGGGGTGCTCATGGTCTGCGCCTTCTTGTTGTGCGCGGCCGAGGTCCTTCTGGCGGTTCACGCGCCATGGATTTGGGGAGCAGAATTTTACGCGCCTGCCAGGCGAAGCGGAAAGGCGAATTGGGGATAGGGCCGTGATCAAAGCGATATATGGCACCGCGTTGGATTCTTCGCGGCGGTTCGACGCCTCGACGCGCCCACTCATAGAACTGCACATCACTTACTGATTTAGCAGGGACCCTGTGGGAGCGGGCAAGCCCGCGAACACCGGCGCAGCCGGTGCCATGCACCGAGTCGCCAGCTTCGCGGGCTTGCCCGCTCCCACAGGGTACGCGCTGCGCCCGGGGTCAGTTCTCTGCGCGACAGCGCAGCCTAGGATCACTTACACGCCTTGGTATCGAGCAGGGCTATTTGCCCTGCTCGATACTGCGTATTCAGGCGAACCTGGCCCGCGCGGCGTGCAGCTTCTTGTAGCTTTCGATCAGGCGCAGGTGGCGATCAAGGCCCTCGAGCTTCATGCTGGTCGGGGTCAGGCCATGGAAGCGAACGCTGCCGTCCACCGAGCCCAGCACCGCGTCCATGCGCGCGTTGCCGAACATGCGGCGGAAGTTGGGCTCGTAGTCGTCCATTTCCAGCTCATCATCCAACACCACTTCCAGCACCACATTCAATGCCTGGTAGAACAGCCCGCGCTCGACGGTGTTGTCGTTGAACTGCAGGAACGCCTCGACCAGTTCCTTGGCCTCCTCGAAGCGCTGCACTGCCAGGCAGATCAACAGCTTCAGTTCCAGGATGGTCAGCTGGCCCCACACCGTGTTCTCGTCGAACTCCACGCCAATCAATGTGGTAATGGTGGTGTAGTCATCCACATCGCAGTTGTCCAGGCGCTTGAGCAGCAGCTTCAGCGGGCGGCTCTCGAGGTTGTGCAGGTTGAGAATGTCGGCACGGAACGACAGGGCACGGTTGGTGTTGTCCCAGATCAGGTCCTCGACCGGGTAGATTTCCGAGTAGCCCGGCACCAGGATGCGGCAGGCGGTGGCGCCGAGGTTGTCGTACACCGCCATGTACACCTCCTTGCCCAGGTCTTCGAGGATGCCGAAAAGGGTTGCTGCCTCCTGCACGTTGGAGTCCTCGCCATGCCCCGAGAAGTCCCACTCGACGAACTCGAAGTCAGCCTTGGCACTGAAGAAGCGCCACGACACCACGCCGCTGGAGTCGATGAAGTGTTCGACAAAATTGTTCGGCTCGGTCAGCGCATGGCTTTCGAAGGTCGGCTGCGGCAGGTCGTTCAGGCCCTCGAAGCTGCGGCCTTGCAGCAATTCGGTGAGGCTGCGCTCCAGTGCCACTTCAAGGCTTGGGTGGGCGCCGAACGAGGCGAATACACCGCCGGTACGCGGGTTCATCAAGGTCACGCACATGACCGGGAACTCGCCGCCCAGCGAAGCATCCTTAACCAGCACCGGGAAGCCCTGCTCTTCCAGCCCCTGGATACCGGCAACGATGGCCGGGTACTTGGCCAGCACTTCCTGCGGCACGTCCGGCAGGCACAGCTCGCCTTCGAGGATTTCGCGCTTCACCGCCCGCTCGAAGATTTCCGACAGGCACTGCACCTGCGCCTCGGCCAGGGTGTTGCCGGCGCTCATGCCGTTGCTGAGGAACAGGTTTTCGATCAGGTTGGACGGGAAGTACACCACCTGCTCATCCGACTGGCGCACGAACGGCAGCGAGCAGATGCCGCGCGCCGTGTTGCCCGAGTTGGTGTCGTACAAGTGCGAACCCCGCAACTCACCGTCCGGGTTGTAGATTGCCAGGCAGTGCTCGTCGAGGATCTCGGCCGGCAGTGCGTCGCGCGGGCCAGGCTTGAACCACTGCTCGTTGGGGTAATGCACGAACGGCGCGTTGGCCAGCTCCTCGCCCCAGAACTGGTCGTTGTAGAAGAAGTTGCAGTTCAGCCGCTCGATGAACTCCCCCAGTGCCGAAGCCAGCGCCGCTTCCTTGGTAGCGCCCTTGCCGTTGGTGAAGCACATCGGCGACTGCGCATCGCGCACGTGCAGCGACCACACGTTGGGCACGATGTTGCGCCACGAGGCAATCTCGATCTTCATCCCCAGCCCGGCGAGGATGCCGGACATGTTGGCGATGGTCTGCTCCAGCGGCAGGTCCTTGCCGGGGATGTAGGTGCTGCTGTCCGCTACCGGCATCAGCAGGCCCTGGGCATCGGCGTCGAGGTTTTCGACCGTTTCGATCACGAACTCGGGGCCGGTCTGCACCACTTTCTTCACGGTGCAGCGGTCGATGGAGCGCAGGATACCCTGGCGGTCCTTCTCGGAAATGTCTTCGGGCAGCTCGACCTGGATCTTGAAGATCTGGTTGTAGCGGTTTTCCGGGTCGACGATGTTGTTCTGCGACAGGCGAATGTTTTCGGTGGGGATGTCGCGGGTCTGGCAGTACAGCTTGACGAAGTAAGCCGCGCACAAGGCCGACGACGCCAGGAAATAATCGAACGGCCCAGGGGCCGAACCATCACCCTTGTAGCGGATCGGTTGGTCGGCGATCACCGTGAAGTCGTCGAACTTGGCTTCGAGACGGAGATTGTCGAGAAAATTGACCTTGATTTCCATGCGGGATTACCGTGATTTAAGCGTGCAAAACGAAATTGGCCGGCATTATCCGGGTTTTCAGCCCGGAAGTCCTGTTTACCTCGTCGCTTGCGCATTCCAGCGGATTGCTTGCCTGATTCTCCGGGCCTGCCCCCGCCACCGGACCAGCGGTCATCCCCCTGTGCTAGCGTTTCTTCTCTGGGGAACACCGTATTCCCCACACAGAATAATTACTGCGACAGCAACCGATGATTGGCAGGTGAACCATGGAACTACGCATCAACCAGAAGACCTACCAGGTCGAGGTGGACGCCGATACGCCCCTGCTGTGGGTAATCCGCGATGACCTGGGGCTGACTGGCACCAAGTATGGCTGTGGCCTCGCCCAGTGCGGCGCCTGCTCGGTGCTGGTAGACGGCAATGTGGTGCGCGCCTGCGTTACCCCTGTGGCTGGCGTGGCAGGGCGTGAGGTGACCACCATCGAGGCGATCGAGGCCGATGCCGTCGGCAAACGGGTGGTCGCGGCCTGGGTCGAGCACCAGGTGGCCCAGTGCGGCTACTGCCAGTCCGGCCAGGTGATGGCGGCCACGGCGCTGCTCAAGCACACCCCCAAGCCCTGTGACGCGCAGATCGACGCCGCCATGGTCAACCTGTGCCGCTGCGGCACCTACAACGCCATCCATGCCGCCGTGCACGGCCTGGCTCAAGGGGAGCAGGCCTGATGAACACGCCCGTCGATACGCCTGTCGAATTGCTCAAGCTGCAACTGGGCGAGACCGTCAACCTGTCACGGCGGCGCTTTCTTGCCAGCACGGCGGTCGGTGCCCTGGTGCTGGGTTTTGGCCTGCCCATGGGGTCGGGCCGGGTGCAGGCCGCAGCTGCTGCAACCGCGGAACGGGGCACTCAGGTGCCGGCGTTTCTGGAGATCCGCCCGGATGGTACGGTGCGCCTGCTCAGTCCGTTCATGGAGGGTGGGCAAGGCCCCTTCACCGCCATGGCACAAATCGTCGGTGAAGAGCTGGATGTCGACCCTGCCCATTTCGTGGTCGACAGTGCGCCACCGGGCGAAGCCTACGTGGTAATGGAAAACGGCATGCGCATTACCGGCGGCAGCATGTCGGTGCGCATGAGCTACCCGACCATGCGCCGCCTGGGCGCCCTCGCCCGCGCCATGCTGCTGCAGGCCGGTGCCCAGCAGTTGGGCGTGCCGGTTGAAGAACTCTCGACCACACCGGGCAACGTGGTACATACCACGACCGGGCGCTCCATCCCCTATGGCGAACTTGCCGGCCGCGCCATGGATCTGCCAGTACCCGACCCGGCCAGCGTCAAGCTGCGCGACCCCAACCAGTTCCGCTGGATCGGCAAGCCCGTGCGCCGCCTGGACGCCTACGACAAGTCTACCGGCAAGGCCCAGTACTGCATCGACATCAAGGTCGACGGCATGCTCCACGCCGCCGTGCAACACGCGCCACGCCTGGGCATGACCGTGGGCAGCCTGCGCAACGAAGCGCAGGTCAAGGCCATGAAAGGCGTGCATTCGGTGCATCAGTTACCGGGCGCCGTGGCCGTGGTCGCCGAGCGCTGGTGGCATGCCAAGCGTGCGGTGGAGGCAATTCAGGTTGACTGGCAAGAGGCCGCTGCCGACGCCACGGTGCGAACGATGCCGGCAGACTTCTCCAGCGATGGCTGGCGCGAGCACCTGGCCACGGTCGAAGGCCCGGCCCGCGATGAAGAAAACCAAGGCGACACTGCGGGCGCCTTGAGCAACGCCAAGACCAAGGTCGAGGCCAGCTACCACAACCAGTACCTGAACCATGCTCAGCTGGAGCCACCTTCTGCCCTTGCCCGCTTCAACCCGGACGGGACGCTGGACGTGTGGCTGCCCAACCAGGCGCCGGACATGTTCCGCGACGACATTGCCAGGCGCACCGGCCTGGAAACCGCGCAAATCAACCTGCACTCGCCGCTGTTGGGCGGCTTCTTTGGTCGCCACTTCCTGTACGACTCGGCCAACCCCTACCCCCAGGCCATTGCCTTGGCCAAGGCAGTGGGGCGGCCGGTGAAACTTATCTGGAGCCGTGAAGAAGAATTCCTGCGCGATGTGCTGCGCCCGGTTGCCGTGGTCAAGTTCCGCGCCGGCCTGGATGCAGACGGTTTTCCGGTTGCCCTGGAAGCAGTCAGTGCCACCGAAGGCCCGACCGAAGCACTGGCCGGCAAGCAAGGCGAAAAAATCGACCCGACCGCGCTTGAAGGGCTGTCGGGCAAGGCCTACGCCATCGCCAACAAGCGCATCGCCCAGATCTACGTGAAAGGCCCGGCCATGCTTGGCTACTGGCGCTCGGTGGGCAATTCGCTGAACGACTTCTTCTATGAGTCGTTTCTCGACGAACTTGCCGACAAAGGCGGCAAGGACCCCTTCGAACTGCGCCTGCACCTGTTGCGCGACAACCCGCGCCTGACCAACCTGCTGAACGCGGTCGCCGACCTGTCCGGTGGCTGGAAGCGCGGCCCGTTCACCGCCGAGGATGGCAGCAAACGCGCACGCGGCGTGGCCATGGCATCGCCCTTCGGCTCGGAGGCGGTAGTCATTGCCGAAGTGTCGATCGAAAATGGCCAGGTCAAGGTGCACGATATCTGGCAGGCCATCGACCCGGGCAGCATCGTCAACCCGGCGATCATCGAGCATCAGGTGAATGGCGCCGTCGCCCTGGGCTTGTCGCAGACGCTGGTGGAAGAAGCGGTGTACGTGGATGGCAAGCCGCGGGCGCGCAACTACGACCTGTACCCGATCCTGCCACCTTCGCGCATGGCCCGGGTGCATGTGCGCATCGTCGAAAGCGGAGCGAAGATGGGCGGCATTGGCGAGCCACCGCTGCCAGCCGTGGCCCCGGCGGTAGCCAACGCGGTCGCGCAACTGACCGGCCAGCGTGTACGCAGCCTGCCGTTGAGCCGCCATACCTTCAGCTAGCGCACAAGGAACGCCCCATGACCCATCGTTTCGCAAGAACCGCTGGCTGGCTGGCGCTGCCGTGCCTGGTCGCGGCAGGCCTGCTGGCCTGGTATGTCACCCGCGAGCCCGCCTCGCCGTTTGTGGACGCACAGGCCACTGCCGCTGACCCGGCACTGGTCAGCCGTGGCGAATACGTGGCCCGGCTCAGCGACTGCGTGGCCTGCCACAGCCTGCCAGAGGGCAAGCCGTTCGCTGGCGGGCTGGAAATGGCTACCCCGCTAGGGGCTATTCACGCCACCAACATCACCCCCGACCGTGAAAACGGCATTGGCAGCTACAGCCTGGCCGACTTTGACCGGGCCGTGCGCCATGGCGTAGCGCCCGGTGGCCGGCGGCTGTATCCGGCCATGCCCTACCCGTCCTACGCCAAACTCAGTGACGACGATGTAAAGGCGCTATACGCATTCTTCATGCACGGCGTGCAACCGGCCCGGCAGGCCAACCTGGCCAGCGACATCCCCTGGCCGCTGAACCTGCGCTGGCCCATTGCCCTGTGGAACGGCCTGTTCGCCGCCACCACGCCATACGCCGATAAACCTGGGCAGGATGCGCAATGGAATCGCGGCGCCTATATCGTTCAGGGCCCTGGCCACTGCGGCAGCTGCCATACGCCACGCGGCCTGGCATTCAACGAAAAGGCGCTGGATGACAGTGGCAAGCCCTTCCTGGCCGGCGCCCTGCTCGATGGTTGGTACGCGCCCAGTTTGCGCGGCGACCACAACACTGGCCTGGGGCGCTGGAGCGAAGACGAGATTGCGCAGTTTCTCAAGACCGGCCGCAACCGCCATGCCGTGGTGTTCGGCTCGATGACCGAGGCGTTCAACAACTCCACGCAGTTCATGAGCGACGATGACCTGGCGGCCATCGCCCACTACCTGAAGTCGCTTCCCGGCGACCCGCAGCGCGATGGGGCGCCGTGGCAGTACGTGGCCCAGTCGGCAGCAACACAGCTCGACAGCCCGGGCGCGCATACCTACGTGACCCGCTGCGCGTCGTGCCACGGGCTGGACGGCAAAGGCCAGGACCAGTGGATGCCGCCGTTGGCCGGGGCTACCTCGGCGCTGGCGAAAGAACACGCTTCTGCGATCAACATTACCTTGAACGGTTCGCAGCGGGTGGTGACGGCGGGGTTGCCTGATGCCTACCGCATGCCGGCGTTCCGGGAGCAACTGAGTGACCACGAGATTGCCGATGTGCTGAGCTTCGTGCGCGCGGGCTGGGGTAATCATGGCGGTAGCGTGGATGCGCAGGCGGTGGGCAAGTTGCGTGGGCATACCGACCCGGCCAGCAGTAGCCCGATCATCTTGCATATGCGCTGAGACAGGGGTGCCTGTGCCGGCCTCTTCGCGGGCTTGCCCGCTCCCACAGGTACCGCACCGGATTCGAAACTGTCGAAAATCCTGTGGGAGCGGGCGAGCCCGCGAAGAGGCCACTCACAACCTTCAGGTTTAAAGGAGCCCCATGGAAAGCATCGACCTGCTGGTACTGCGCACCACCCGAGACTGGCTCGCCGCCGGCCACCGCGTCCTGCTGGCCACGGTCGCCCGCACCTGGGGTTCCTCTCCGCGCCCGGTGGGCTCGATGATGGCCTTGCGCAGTGACGGCCGGGTGGTCGGCAGTGTCTCCGGTGGCTGTATCGAGGACGACCTCATTCACCGTTACACCACCGCCTACGGCGGCCCCGGCATGCCCAACGGCCTGCCCCAAGTGGTGCGTTACGGCGTCAGCGCCGATGAAGCACACCGTTTCGGCCTGCCCTGTGGCGGCACACTGGAGCTTGTGCTGGAGTTCGCACCGCCGCTGCAGCACCTCTCCCGACTGCTGGCCTGCCTCGACAAGGGCAGCCTGGTACGCCGAGGGCTAAACCTGCACAACGGTGATATCAGCCTGACCCCCACCAGCACGCCTGACCTGTTCAGCTTCGATGGCCAACACATGCTCAGCACCCTTGGTCCGGGCTACCGTCTACTGCTGATCGGTGGTGGCGCACTGGCCGAGTACCTGGCCACCATGGCCCTGTTCAATGGTTTCAACGTTTCGCTGTGCGACCCACGCCCTGAGTACACCGCAGGCTGGAGCGTGCCCGGCGTCAACCTGCTGGCCGGCATGCCCGACGACGTGGTCCGCGGCTTCGCTGCGGACCTGCGCAGCGCCATCGTGGCCGTCAGCCACGACCCCAGGCTGGATGATCTGGCCCTGCTCGAAGCGTTGCACAGCCCGGCGTTCTACATTGGCGCCATCGGCTCGCGGCGCAACAGCCAGCTACGCCGTGAACGCCTGATCGAGCACTTCGGCGAAAGCGAGGCGTCGCTGCAACGTTTGCACGGTCCGATTGGCATCTACATCGGCAGCAAGACCCCGGCCGAGATCGCCGTCAGCGTCATGGCCGAGATCCTCGCGGCGAAGAACGACGTCACCCTGCCTGGCGCAGTCAACGTGACCCGGGCCAAGCACGCACGGGAGGCCGCGCACCTTCCTCGCTGATTACTGCCACCGCTCCAGGTTCTGCTGCAGCAACTGCTGCGGCAACGCCCCGGCCACGATCTTTTCCATTTCCCGCGCCAGCGCTTCACGCAAATGCGGCTGATTGCAGGGCGAATCATGCGAAAGCGCCAGGTACAGCCCTTCGCTGGAGATTGGCGGCTCCAACACCCGCACAGAGCTGGCAATACCCAAGGTGCGCGCCAGCGCCATGCCGGGGTACTGCTCGTACACGACATAGTCGCTGCGTTTGTGCATGAGTTTTTCGAATGCCTGCCTGGCACTGGGTACTGCTTCGAGGGTGAGGTTGGCCCTGGCAAAGTCGTCGAACTGCTGCCCATGGCTGTTGTTGACCAAGGTCCCGCCCTTGCGACCTTTCAGGTCTGCCCATTGGTGGTAGGCAAAGGCGTTGTCCTGGCGTACCCAGACCACGCTGGGCGTGTGCAGGAATGGCGGGGTGATGAAGTCCATCTGTTGCTGCCGGGGCTGGGTCATGAAGTACCCGGCCATCAAGTCGATCCGGCCGGTGCGCACCTCTTCCTGGGCACGCGACCACGGCCCGCCGTAAACCACCTCGATCTCCAGCCCCAACTGCTTGCCCAGGTACTTGAGCAGGTCAGCGTTGGCCCCGATCAGTTGCTGGGGGTTTTGCGGGTCGCGCCACAGGTATGGGGGGTATTCCGGGTTGCCGGTGGCGGTCAGCCGCCGGCAAGGCTCTTGCGCTACCGCAGGCAATGGCAGCAGCAGGCACGACAACAGGAGCAAGGCGTGGCGAAAGCAACGCTCGATCATCTACAACCCTCGGCACAAGTTACATCCGGTGACCCGGTGTGGTGGCCAAAGGCTGCCACATCCTGTGGTCGACTGCAGCATTCATCTGCGCGTGCTGTAGACAGTCTGGACCATGGGTGGCCACCGGGGTGGCCTTTCATCGGCCAGCCCATGGCAACCATCAGTGATCAGCAAAGGCCCTGTACAGGGCGCGAGGGTTCAGTCGGCATTCTGTCGCTTGGCTGCCTTCTTGGCGATAGCCTTCATCCGCGTTGCCGCCCGCTGCACGGTGGCCATCTTTTCCGGCCGTTTCATGCCCCGCCATTTGCGGATTTCGTCACGGGTGCGGCCACAGCTTACGCACAACTCGCTGTTGAGCTGGCATAACGAAACGCAGGGGTTGTCGATGTCTTTGGCCATGCCACCACTCAGCCAGGCAGTTCTGCCCGTGTACGGTCGGCAGCGCTTTGGAACACCTGGCGCACTTCCTCGGCCTTGACCTTGCTGACCGAGTTGCCCTCCAGCAGCTCGTCGATCACACGAATGCACTGGCCCAGGGCGGTGTCCAGTTGCGCGGCGTCAGACGCGTCAGCAATATCACCCAGATAGGGAGCGATGAGGTACACGTTACGGTCCTGCAGCTTGAGCGCCGCCAGCGCGTCGAGGGCGTTCTGGAACCGATCGGCAGCGGCAGGGCTCATGCTCAATTTATCGAAATGAATCAGGCTCACACGATCAGTGGCCATTTTGACGAATCTCCGTTTCCTGGTACGGCCAGGTCCGCAAGCAGCAGCGCTTCTACGGTGCTCGGATGAGCGGGCCCGGGTAATACCCATCAGGTTACCACAACCCGAGGCAGAAAGGGCTATTGCCCCCAGAACTAAAAGTATTTGCCAAGTCGTGCAATGGACGCCCCAGGGCGTTATCGAGACAGGGGGCGCCTCTTCCCGCGCAGGATAATCGCGCCAGCATTGCACCCCGCCGAGGCCGTCATCGAACTCGGTAGCCCATACAACAACAAGCCTGCGCGCGCAGGTAAGCCACAAAGGGGCCTCATCATTCATGGCAAAGGAACACATCACCGAAACGCTCGACCTTGGCGTGACGGACCCCTCGAAAACCGCAGAAGCCCGCCAGGACCGACGTTTCGAGGGCAAGCTCGACTGGGTCGTCTTTGGGTTCACCAGCCTCCTGGCAATCGCCTTCGTGCTCTGGGGCTTCCTCAACCAGGCCAGCCTGGCCAGCAGTGCTTCCAGCGCACAATCCTGGGTCATTCTCAACTTCGGCTGGTTCTTCGTACTCACTTCCACCCTGTTCGTGGTGTTCGTGCTGTGGTTGGCCGCCAGCCGTTATGGCCGGGTGCCATTGGGGCGTGATGGCGAACAGCCTGAATTTCGCACGGTGTCCTGGGTGGCGATGATGTTCAGCGCCGGCATGGGCATCGGCCTGATGTTCTTCGGTGTTGCCGAGCCGCTGTCGCACTATGTGTCGCCGCCACCGGGTTCAGCCACCGGGCAGACCAGCGAGGCGATGCAGGTGGCGATGGCCACCACCCTGTTCCACTGGACCCTGCACCCCTGGGCCATGTATGCCATCGTCGGCCTGGTGATTGCCTATGGCACCTTCCGCCGTGGCCGCTCGCAGCTGATATCCGCGGCCTTCCGGCCATTGATCGGCAGGCACGCCAATGGCCCGCTCGGGCGCCTGATCGACATGATGGCGATTTTCGCCACGCTGTTCGGCTCGGCGGCCTCGCTGGGCCTGGGGGCCCTGCAGATTGCCGGTGGCCTGGAGTACAACGGCTGGATCGAGAGCCCCGGCAAGCTGTTCTACATCGCGATCATCACCCTGCTGACCATTGCCTTTGTCACTTCGGCTGTGTCGGGCATCGGCAAGGGCATCCAGTGGTTGTCCAACACCAACATGGTGCTGGCGCTGGTACTGGCGGTGTTCGTGTTCATGGTCGGCCCGACCTTGCTGATGCTCAACCTGCTGCCAACCTCGATCGGCATCTACATCAAGACGCTGCCGGAAATGATGGCCCGCACCAACGCCAGCGGCGGTGAACAGATGAACAGCTGGCTGGCCGGCTGGACCGTATTCTACTGGGCCTGGTGGATTTCCTGGACACCATTCGTGGGCATGTTCATCGCCCGCATCAGCCGCGGCCGCACCATCCGCCAGTTCGTGACCGGGGTATTGCTGGTGCCGAGCCTGGTCAGCCTGGTGTGGTTCACCGTTTTTGGCGGTGCGGCTATCGATGCCGTGCGTGAAGGCGCCTTCCAGTTGGCCAATGGTGCGGTCAACAGCAACCACGCGCTTTACCAACTGCTGGACAGCTACCCGCTGGCGTCGGCTACTTCGGTGCTGGTGATGATCCTGGTGGGCATCTTCTTCATTTCCGGTGCCGATGCGGCGTCGCTGGTGATGGGCACGTTGTCGGAACACGGCACCACCGCGCCCTCACGGCGCACGGTGATTTTCTGGGGTGCGCTGACCGGCACGGTGGCCGCGATCATGCTGGCGATTGGCGACCCACGGGACCCGGGCGAGGCGCTGACGGGGCTGCAGAACCTGACCATCGTCGTGGCCCTGCCCTTTGTGGTGGTGATGGTGCTGTTGTGCCTGGCCCTGTACCGCGACCTGCGTAAAGACCCGATGATGCTGCGCCACCTGCGCGGTAACGAGCTGATCGAGAAGGCCGTGCTGTATGGGGCGGTGAAACATGGCGAGGAGTTTTACATTGTGGTGCAGGAGAAGAAGGCTTCGGTGAAGGCGGCAGCAGCAGCGAGCGAAGCATCCGAAATCTGAGGGGCAGTCAACTTTGTGGGAGCGGACATGCCCGCGAAGCAGGCAACGCGTTGGATGGCACCGGCTTTGCCGGTGTTCGCGGCGGTTCGACGCCTCGACGCGCCCGCTCCCAAAGGGATTGCACACGCTTTCAGATCTTGAACAATACAGTTGCTCCCACACGAAGCCGCGCAGCGCCGATTATTCGAACTCCAGGCTATACCCCACCCCATACACCGAACGGATCGGGTCATGCCCAGGGGTTACCGCCTCCAGCTTGCGCCGCAGGTTCTTCACATGGCTGTCCACAGTGCGGTCAGCCACCACCCGGTGGTCCTGATAGATGTGGTTCATCAACTGGTCCCGCGACAGCACCTGCCCCGGGCGCACCGCCAGTGCTGCCAGCATGCGGAACTCTACCGGTGTCAGCTCCAGTGCCACACCCCGATAGCGCGCCTGGAATGCGCGGGCATCCAGCTCCAGGCCCGGGTTGCATGGCTGCTCACCACTGCGGCGCAACACCGCCTTGACCCGGGCTACCAGTTCCCGCGGCGAGAACGGCTTGCAGATGTAGTCATCCGCACCCAGTTCCAGGCCCAGCAAGCGGTCGATCTCGTCCACGCGGGCGGTCATCATGATCAGCGGCAGGCGGCTGAAACCGCGCAACTCCCGGCAGATATCCAGGCCATCACGGCCCGGCAGCATCAGGTCGAGCAGCATCAGGTCGTACTGGCCCTGGCGAATGGCCGGGATCACTGCCAGGCCGTCGACCCAATGGTCGACGACATACCCGCCAACACGCAGATAATCACCCACCAGGGCGGCGAGCTTGGGCTCGTCTTCCACCAGCAAAATCCGGTTCATGCGTGTTCTCCTGCAACCGGCAGCGCCAACGCCAGCAGCAGCCCACCCATGGGCGACGCCTTGGCTGTCAGCCGGCCACCATGCACCTCAGCAATACCGCGGCAGATCGCCAGGCCCAGCCCGGTGCCACCGCTGGCCCGGTTGCGCGAGCGCTCGGCGCGGTAGAAGCGCTCAAACAGGCGCGCCAACGATGCGCTGTCAACGCCCGGGGCGGTGTCTTCACATTGCACCAGCACCTGGTCGCCCTCCTTAAACGCACGCAAGACGGTACGGCCACCCGCATCGGTATAGCGGCGGCTGTTCTCCAGCAGGTTGTGCAGCAACTGGCCCAGACGCGACTCGTCGCCCAGCACCCACAACGGCTGCCCGGGCAGTTCCAGGCGCAATTGCAGGCCACGTTCGGCGAAGCCGGCCTGAAAAGCTTGCGCCACCACGGGCAACAGCACGCACAGGTCGATGCGCTCGCGGCGGTAGGTGGGGCCACCGACTTCCGCCAACGACAGGTCAAACAGGTCGTCGACCAGTTTGCTCAGCGCAGCTACCTCACCCTGCAGTGAGCGCAAGGCATTGCCGTCGATGGGGCGAATGCCGTCTTCCATGGCTTCCAGTTCGGCCCGCATCACCGCCAGCGGCGTGCGCAATTCGTGGGAGATATCTGCCATGAAATCGCGACGCAGGCGCTCGTTGCTGGCCAGGGTTGCAGCCATGCGGTTGAAGTCACCGGCCAGTTGCCCGGCTTCGTCTGCCGAGCGCACCGGCAGCTGGATGGCGTAATCGCCTGCTGCCAGGCGGTGAGTGGCGCTCGCCACTTCGCGGATGGGCCGTAGCAAGGCACGGGTCAGCCACCAGGCGATAACCGCCGTGGCCAGCAAGCAAGCCAGGCCGATCAGCAGGCTGGAGCGCAGCTGGTTGAGCTGAAAACGCTGGTCGCCGATGCTGGTCACCGACTGCAAGGGTGCCAGAGCCATCCAGCCTACCACCTGGCCCTGGTGGTGGATAGGGCGCAACAGCATGTCGGCAAGGGCCCCCTGGTAGCCGATGATCGGCTGGCGTTGCGCATCGAGCAGGGCAAAACGCACAAACGCGCCGGTCAGGTCGGAAACTGTCAGCAGGCTGGCGTCGAAACGCGCTTCGGGCAGCACGTCTTCCGGGCGCAGCAGCTCGAACCACTGGTCCTTGTCGCGGCGGATGAAGTCCCAGCTGCCATTGCGCGCAAAGGCCTGCTCGACCCTCGGCACGATGCGCTCCATGCGTTCTTCGGCCTGCTGGTTGAGGTAACCCAGAAAGCCGTACTTCAAGCTCAGGTAGGCGGCAAACACCATGCCCAGCACGGCAAACGCGCACACCGCGAGCATGGCGAAGAAGAATTTGCGTGAAAGGCTGACTTTCATGGCACCGCCGGCACATTGGAATTGCCCGTATTGAAGCGCGCAGGCCCAGGTGCCGCAAGGCTCGCTGGGCAATCTCCACGGTTTCTGCACATTGCCTGCACAATTGCCGCGCAGGCTGGCGGCATCGAAATCCATTGGCTCGGAGCCTGCGATGCCTACTTTATTCCACTCCCTGATGTTTGCCCGCTCGCCCTTGGCACGTGCCCTGTTGCTGGGTGCCGGCCTGCTGGCCATTGGCGGTTGCCGCGAGGCCGAAACGGCCGCCATGACGCCCCCCGTGCAAGAAGTTGCGGTGTACGAGGTAACCACCGCCGCCCAGGCCCTGACCACCACCCTGCCCGGCCGCGCCAGTGCCCACCTGATTGCAGAGATTCGCCCACAGGTCGGCGGCATCATCCAGAAGCGCCTGTTCAACGAGGGCGCTACGGTCAAGGCCGGCCAGGCGCTGTACCAGATCGACCCGCAGCCTTACCAGGCCACGCTGGCCCAGGCCGAGGCCACTGTCAGTTCGGCCCGCGCCACGCTCAAGGCCGCCGAGCTGAAGGCCAAACGTGATGCGCAACTGGTAAAGATCGACGCCATCAGCGCCGAAGACAACGAAAGCGCCCAGGCCGCACTGCTGCAGGCCCGCGCCAGCCAGCAGTCGGCCCAGGCCGCACAGCGAACCGCACGCATCAACCTTGACTACACCCGCATCAATGCCCCGATCGATGGCCGCACCGCCACCTCGTCGGTCACCCCTGGCGCGCTGGTTACGGCCGAGCAGACCACGGCGCTGACCACCGTGCAGCAACTGGACCCGATCTACGTCGATTTCACCCAGCCCAGCAGCACGCTGCTACGCCTGAAACGCGAACTGGCCGAAGGCAAGCTGGCGCCCAGCACCCAGCAGGACGCCACGCGTATCAGCCTGGAGCTGGAAGACGGCAGCACCTACGCCCATGCCGGTACGCTTACCTTCAACGGGGTGAGCGTGGATGAAAGCACCGGCAGCGTGACCTTCCGCGCCGTGGTGCCCAACCCCGATGGCCTGCTGATGCCGGGCATGTACCTCAAGGCCACCGTGCAGGAAGGTGTGCAGGCAGGCGCCATCCTGGTACCGCAACAAGGCGTAAGCCGCGATGAACGTGGCGACGCCACCGCCCTGGTAGTGGTCGATGGCAAGGTGCAGCAGCGCGAGCTGACCCTGGCCCGTGCGGTGGGCAACCGCTGGTGGGTCAGCCAGGGCCTGGCTGCCGGTGACCAGCTGATCGTACAGGGCCTGCAAAAGGTGCGCGTCGGCCAGCAAGTCCAAGTGCGGGACAACGCCCTGACCGCCCGCAACGACAGCAAGCGAGGCGAATGACATGGCACGTTTCTTCATCGACCGGCCAATCTTCGCCTGGGTCATCGCCATCCTGGTGATGCTCGGCGGCGGCCTGGCCATCTTCCAGCTGCCGCTGGCGCAGTACCCCAACATCGCCCCGCCGCAAATCAGCCTCAGCGCCACCTACACCGGCGCCTCGGCCAAAACCATGGAAGACTCGGTAACCCAGGTGATCGAGCAGCAGATGACCGGCCTGGACGGCCTCACCTACATGTCGTCAAGCAGCAGCTCGGCGGGCAGTGCCTCGATCACCCTTACCTTCGAGGCCGGTACCGACATCAACACCGCGCAGATGCTGGTGCAGACCAAGCTGGAGCAGGCCAAGGCACGCTTGCCCGAAGCCGTGCAGCAACAAGGCATCGAGATTCACAACTCCGCCAGCGACTTCTTGATCATTCTTTCGCTGGTGTCGGACAACCCCGATGTCAGCGCCACCGACATCAGCGACTTCATCTCCAGCACTCTCTATGACCAGATCAGCCGGGTCAGCGGTGTCGGCCAGGTCACCACCCTGGGGTCGAGCTATGCCATGCGCATCTGGCTCGACCCAGACAAACTCAAGCAGTACGCACTGATGCCCTCGGACGTGAGCAGCGCCCTGCAGGCGCAGAACGTCGACACCTCCGCCGGCCAGCTGGGCGCCCTGCCCGCCCGCGCCGGGCAACAGCTCAACGCCACCATCAACGCCCGCAGCAAGCTGCAGACCGCCGCGCAGTTCCGCGAGCTGGTGCTCAAGCACAACAGCGCAGGCGCGGTGGTGACGCTGGCGGACGTGGCCCGTGTGGAGCTGGGCAGTGAAAGCTATGACGTGGTCGCCGAACACAATGGCCGCCCCTCCGGCGGCCTGGCAGTCAGCCTGGCGACGGGCGCCAACGCGCTGGACGTGTCCGAGGCGGTGCAGGCCAAGCTTGCCGAGCTGGAGCAGTTCTTCCCCGGCAAGCTGCAGTTGCGCAGTGAAGTGGCCTACAACACCGCGCCGTTCGTTAAGATTTCCATCGAGGAAGTGGTCAAGACCCTGTTCGAGGCCATCGCCCTGGTGGTACTGATCATGTACCTGTTCATGCAGAACCTGCGCGCCACGCTGATCCCGGCCATCGCCGTGCCGGTGGTGCTGCTGGGCACCTTTGGTGTGCTGGCCCTGCTCGGCTACTCGATCAACACCCTGACCATGTTCGGCATGGTGCTGGCCATCGGCCTGCTGGTGGACGACGCCATCGTGGTGGTGGAAAACGTCGAACGCATCATGGCTGAAAAAGGCCTGCCCCCACGCGAGGCGACGCGCCAGTCGATGGGCGAAATCAGTGGCGCGCTGGTCGGCATTGCCGTGGTGCTGTCGGCGGTGTTCGTGCCCATGGCGTTCTTTGGTGGCTCCACCGGGGTGATCTACAAGCAGTTCTCGGTCACCCTGGTGGCGGCAATGACGCTGTCGGTGCTGGTGGCCATGACCCTCACCCCGGCGCTGTGCGCCACCCTGCTCAAACCCGTTTCAGCCCATGGCGAAGCGCGCCGCGGTTTCTTCGGCTGGTTCAACCGCCACTTCGAGCGCATGTCCTGGCGTTACCAGCAGGCGGTCGGCAAGGTGCTGGCGCGGCCACTGCGTGGCCTGCTGGTGTACGCCCTGGTGCTGGGCGGTGTAGCGCTGATGTTCCACAAACTGCCGTCGGCGTTCCTGCCCGAAGAAGACCAGGGCATGCTGATGATGCAGATGACCCTGCCGGGGGGTGGCACCGACGAGCGCCTGCAAGCGGTGAGCAGCCAGGTGCAGGCCTACATGCTGCAACAACCGGAAGTGGCCTCGATCCTGACCGTTCGCGGCCTGGGCAATGGCGGCAACGCGCAGAACTCGGGGCGCGGCTTTATCAAGCTGAAGGACTGGAGCGAACGCCAGGGCCAAGCGCACAGCGCCGCTGCCGTGGCACGCCGGTCCAACCTGGCATTGTCGAACATTCTCGACGCCAACGTGTTCGTCATGGCGCCGCCGGCCATTCAGGGCCTGGGCCAGAGTTCGGGGTTCGACATTCAGTTGCAGGACCTGGCAGGCCTGGGCCATGCCGAGCTGCTCAAGGCGCGTGACCAGTTCATCACCCTTGCCGCCCAGGACCCGCGCCTGGCCAATGTGCGGGCCCAGGGCCTGGAAGACACGCCCCAACTGAACATTGCCATCGACGACCGCAAAGCCGGTGCCATGGGCGTCGCTGCCAGTGACATCAACGCCACCCTCAGCACGGTGATGGGCGGCAGCTACGTCAACGACTTCGTCGATGCCGGGCGGGTGAAGAAGGTGTACCTGCAGGGCGAGGCCGACAAACGCATGCTGGCCGAGGACATCGGCGCCTGGTACGTGCGCAACGACAGCGATGCCATGGTGCCGATGTCGGCATTCACCAGCACCTCGTGGAGCACGGCCTCGCCGCTGCTGGAGCGCTTCAATGGCTTTGGCGCGTACGAACTGGTTGGCGAACCGGCCAGCGGCGTCAGCTCTGGCGACGCCATGGCGGCGGTCGAGCAGGTCATGGCGCAACTGCCGGAAGGTATCGGCTATGCCTGGGCGGGCCAGTCCTATCAGGAACGCCTGGCGGGCAACCAGGCACCGTTGCTGTATGCCATTTCCATCCTGTTCGTGTTCCTGTGCCTGGCGGCGCTGTATGAAAGCTGGTCGGTGCCGTTCGCGGTGATGCTGGTGGTGCCGGTGGGCATCCTCGGCGCGCTGGTGCTGACCGGGTTGCGCGGCCTGGACAACGATGTGTACTTCCAGGTCGGCCTGCTGACCACCGTAGGCCTGGCGGCGAAGAACGCGATCCTGATCGTCGAGTTCGCCAAGGAAGGCTACGAACGCGGCCAGGACCTGCTGGCTGCCACCCTGGAGGCCGTGCGCATTCGCCTGCGCCCGGTGCTGATGACCTCGCTGGCGTTCATCCTCGGCGTACTGCCACTGGCCCTGAGCAGCGGTGCCGGTGCCGGCGGGCGCCAGGCGATCGGTACCGGCGTGCTGGGCGGCATGCTTGCCGCCACCGTGCTCGGCCTGTTCTTCATCCCCTTGTTCTATGTGCTGGTGCAGCGCCTGGCTGCACGCCGCAACGCCCCACGCACTGTCGTTGTTGCAGGAGAAGCCTGATGCGCCTGTCCCCCCTTCCCTTGGTGCTGGTAATGGCCCTGGCCGGTTGCGTCAACCTGGCACCGGACTACCAACGCCCGAGCGCCCCTGTTTCCGGGCAATGGCCGGGCACCACGGCCAGCAGCAGCAACAGCGCCGACATTGCCTGGCAGGCCTTGTTTGTCGATACCCGCCTGCGCGAAACGGTGGCCCTGGCCTTGGCCAACAACCGCGACCTGCGGGTGGCGGCATTGAACGTCGAGTACCAACGTGCGCAATACCGGATCCAGCGTGCGGCACTGTTCCCGTCCGTTTCCGCCACGGCAGATGGCACCCGCCAGCGCAGCGTGAGCGATACCAGCAACGCGGTCAGCAGCCAGTACAGCGTCGGCCTGGGCGTAAGCAGTTACGAGCTGGACCTGTTCGGCCGCCTCGGCAACCTCAAGGACGCTGCGCTGCAAGACTACCTGGCGCTGGAGCAGACCCGGCGGAGCACGCAGATCAGCCTGGTGGCCGAAGTGGCCAGTGCGTGGATGACCCTGGCTGCCGACCAGCAACTGCTGGCACTGGCCCGGCAAACCTACGCCAGCCAGCAGCAAACCCACACGCTGGTGCAGCAAAGCCACGCGCTGGGTGGCGAGTCTGGCCTGAGCCTGGCGCAGGCGCTGAGTACCGTGGAGTCGGCACGGGCCGATGTGGCCACTTACCAAAGCCAGGTGGAGCAGGACCGCAATGCCCTTGAGTTGCTGGTGGGCCGGCGCCTGGACGACACACTGTTGCCGGGCGATGCCCGCCTGGATGCGGCGCTGTTGGTCGGCGTGCCGGCTGGCCTGCCTTCGAGCCTGTTGCAGCGGCGCCCGGATGTATTGTCCGCCGAGCACACGCTCAAAGCTGCCAATGCCGACATTGGCGCGGCGCGGGCGGCGTTCTTCCCCAGCGTCACCCTGACTGCCAGCGGTGGCAGCGCCAGCAGCGAGCTGGCCGGGTTGTTTGCTGGCGGCAGCCGCGCCTGGAGCTTTGCGCCGTCAATCAACCTGCCGATCTTCAATGCCGGCAGCAACCGGGCGGCACTGGATGCGGCCAAGGTCAACCGCGAGATCGAGCTTGCCACGTATGAGAAGACCTTGCAGACCGCCTTCAGTGAAGTGGCCGATGCGTTGGCGGTGCGGGGGCACATCAATGAGCGGCTGGATGCGCAGCGTGGCCTGACCAACGCCACCGAGAAAAGTCGTGACCTGTCGCTGGCGTTGTACAAGCAAGGGTCGGAGAGCTTTTTGGAGGTGCTGGATGCGCAGCGGTCGCTGTACTCGGCGCAGCAGACGCTGATCAGCCTGGAGCTGGCCGAGCAGCAGAACCGGGTGACGTTGTACAAGGTGCTAGGCGGAGGGTGGCAAGGTTGAACCCGCAATCCTGACCCGACGCATCCCCCCTTGTGGGAGCGGGCGCGCCCGCGAAGAATCCAACGCGGTGCATGGCAACGGCTGCGCCGGTGTTCGCGGGCACGCCCGCTCCCACAGAGATCCTGGCCACCTTCAGAAAATCTTCTGTCCTGTGCCAATCAATCGCGCAGGAAGCTCTCCTCGAACGGGTAATGGGTCAACAGCTCATACCCGTCCTCGGTCACCAGCAACTGGTTCTCCAGCTTGATGCCGTCACGCCCACCCACCTCCCCTACATAAGCCTCCACACACAAGGCCATGCCCGGCTGCAGCTCACCTTCGTAGCCATAGGACTCAAGGTCTTCCGGGTAACGAATGCACGGGTACTCGTCGCACAGCCCCACGCCATGGAACATTACGCCGTAGCGTTGCTCGCGGCAGCTTTCCGGCAGGCGGTGGCCGTTACGGGTGAGTTCTGTGAAACGCACGCCAGGCTTGACCATCGCGGCATTGAAGTGGATATGCTCGTGGGCGATCCGGTACAAACGCTTCTGCTCGGCCGTAGGTTCCAGGCCACCACAGATCCAGCTCCGCGACATGTCTACGCAAATGCCATACACACCGATCAGGTCGGTGTCGAACGACAACAGGTCGCCATCGCTGAGCACCCGTGGCCCTGACTCCTGGAACCAGGGGTTGGTGCGTGGCCCGGAACTGAGGATGCGGGTTTCGATCCATTCGCCACCGCGGCGGATATTGCCGCTGTGCAGCGCTGCCCAGACATCGTTCTCGGTAGCACCCGCACGCATGGCCTGGCGCATTTCGGCAACCGAGGCCTCGCAAGAGGCCACCGCACAGCGCATCGCCAGGATTTCGTCAGGGCCCTTGATCAGCCGGGCGAACTCGGTGACGGCCTGGCCGTTGTGCACCTGCACGCCCAAGGCATCGAGCGCGCGCAGGCCGGCCACTTCGATGCGGTCCACGGCCAGGCGGCGGTTGTTGCCGGCGTGGGTGCGCAGCAATTCGTCGACCTGGGCGCAGAAGCGCCGGGCGTGCTCGTCGGTGCGGTCGCCGGTTTCGAAGTAGAAGAACGATGCGCCACTGCGCAGCTCGCTGACCAACGGCAAGTGCGCAGACAAATGGTCGCAGCCATGAAAGTCCCACAGCACCACATGCCCGCTGGCGGCGACGAAGCAGGCGCGGGCCGGGTTATGGGTGGTCCATAGCTGCATGTTGGTGGTGTCGGTGGCGTAGCGGATGTTCAGCGGGTCGAACAGCAGGATGCCGCCCAGGTCACGGGCCACCAGCTGTTCACGAATGCGTTGCAGGCGGTATGCGCGCAGGGTTGGCAAATGCGGCGCCTGCAGGCCGAGTGCTGCCCATTCCGCGAAGGCCAGCGGCGTAGGGCCGATTTCGGTGCGGTCATTGTCATCCACCGAGCCATCGGCCTTGAGCGCGGCGGCGCGCTGGCGCGAAGGGTCGATGCGGCGGGTGTGCGCGGGGATCGAGAACGGCGATGTCATCATGGCTGGCGGTATTCCGTTGGTTATTGTTGTGTGGAAAACAGCGTTTGAACCGGGGGCCGCCACCTGAGTTTAGGAACAGCGGCACGGCTCGGTAAGCGATATTTTCCAGGGCAAACAGATAACCGCAGCGTATGAAAGGGCAAGCCACAGCGCAGGGATCACCCCTTCAATGCCGCCGCGATTGTGGCCACGTCGATCTTGCCCATCTGCATCATGGCATCGAACGCCCGCTTGGCCGCCGCGCGGTCGGGATGGCCGATGGCTTCGATCAGGATGCGAGGGGTGATCTGCCAGGAAATCCCCCATTTATCCTTGCACCAGCCGCACACGCTGGCCTCGCCGCCGTTACCGACAATCGCATCCCACAAGCGGTCGGTTTCAGCCTGGTCCTCGGTACTGACCTGGAACGAGAACGCCTCACAGTGCGTGAAGGCCTTGCCACCGTTGAGCCCTACGCAGGGGATGCCCATGACGGTGAATTCGACGGTGATCACGTCGCCCTCCTTGCCCGAGGGGTAATCACTCGGCGCCTTGTGCAGCGCGAGCACTTCGCTATCCGGGAACACGCTGGCGTAGAAGTTGGCAGCCTGCTCGGCATCGTTGTCGTACCAGAGGCAGATGGTGTTCTTGGCAGTCATGGCCTTGCTCCATGAAAAGGTGTGGAGCCATTGAGTCTAGTCGCAGCTTTGCCGCTCAAAAAAAGCGCCCCATACGCAGCGCCAGAACAGCATCGGCAAGGAAGCGCTCTGGGAAGGGTTCTGCAACATCCTGCAGACATTTCCGATATCAGGTAGTGAACCTGCTGACAAAAAAACGGTCTTTCGCTGACGGTCAACTCACCGACCGGTTCATCGGCCCAGTCACCGGGCCTACTTTTGTCCTGTTTCAGCGAAGACCCAACATGCCCGATTCCCGCCCAACCGCTTCCGCCCTCCCTGCCCTGCGCGGTGGCCTGATTGCCGCCCTGGTAGCCCTCGCCCTACCCGTGCACGCCGAAGCGCCCGCCAGTGACGCACGCTGGGTCAGCGACAGCCTGAGCACCTATGTGCGCAGCGGCCCGACCGATGGCCACCGCATTGTCGGTACGCTGAAGTCCGGGCAGCAACTGACCCTGCTCGGTACCCAGGGCAACTACAGCCAGGTGCGCGGGCAGAATGGCGATGTGGTGTGGATACTCAGCAACGACCTGCAGGCCGTGCCGGGGCAGAACGAGCGCCTGCCGCAGCTCGATGCCCAGGTGGCAGAGCTGACCGGGCAGTTGAAGACCATCGACGACAGCTGGAAGAACCGCGTGCAGGGCATGCAGGAAACCCTCGATTCACGCAAGAAGCTGAACGACGAACTGGAAGCACGCAACAAGGCGCTGAACGAGCAGCTTGACCAGAGCCAATCGGAGCTGCGCGATACCCAGGCCCGCCTGGGTGACGAGAACAAGCAGGTGATGATGCGCTACATGGTGTATGGCGGCAGCATTGCCGGGGCGGGGTTGCTGGCGGGGTTGATCTTGCCGGCGCTGACTCGGGGGCGGAAGAAGAACGATCGCTGGTTCTGACAGCGGGGTCATCCTGCACTGGCCTCTTCGCGGGTGCACCCGCTCCCACAGGGATCTCACTGTTTTTGAAAACTGTGCAGTACCTGTGGGAGCGGGTTTACCCGCGAAGGCGCCGGCAAGGGCTTACTTGCTACGCGCCTTGTTATAGATAGTCTTGGCTTGGTCCGACGAGGCCTGGCACTGGGTATAGTCACCCTTGGCCTGGGCATCCTTGGCATTTTGCATGTGGACCTTGAAGTCATGGGCCATACCGCCATGCATCGCCTGGCCACTGGCCTTGTGGAAATCCTCAAGTTCCTTGATCTTGGCTGCACAGTTGCTTGCCGGGTCGGCATGGGCAGCAAAACTCAACACAGAAGCAATCACCAGCAGTACGATGGACTTCATGGAGTGTTCTCCTGGGAAATCGGAAGGGTCGTCGAGATGACATTGGCTCGACGCAGCAAAGAGCATAGTCGGCCATGCGCCCCTGCGCCTTGGATCAGCCTGGGTGCCGTGCCCCTTCGGCAAACAGGAAATCAATGAACACCCGCACCCGCAATGGCATGTGTGGGGCATGCGGGTAGATCAGCATGAACGGCCGTGTCGTCCCGCCAAACTCGGCAAGCACTTCCAGGTAAATGCGCCTTGGGTTTCGATTTCAACCTGGCGGCCATCCTGGCGAAAGCTCCACGGCGGGCGGCGGCCGCTGCTGGGCATTTCGAACTGGATGCACTCGTGCTGCTGCAAGTCCTGCGGCACCAGCGGTATGCCGGCACGGGCCAGCAGCGTGGACATCCTGATCAACAATGCCGGCATCTTCATTGCCAAACCCTTTGCCGAATACAGCGAGGCCGATGTCGACGCCCTGGTGGGCACCAACCTCAAGGGCTTTTTCTATCCGGCCCAGGAAGCGGCGCGGATCATGAGCCAACAAGGGCACGGGCAGATCATCGCCATCACCGCGTCCATTGCACTGCAACCGGACACGCGCGTACCAGCTTTGCTGCCAGTATTGGTCAAGGGCGGCCTGAACCAGGCGGTCAAGGGCCTGGCGCTGGAACTGGCGGCCAGCGGCGTGCAGGTGAATGCCGTGGCGCCGGGGATCATTGCTACACCGCTGCATGGCGACACGGTGCAGGGGATGGGCGTGTTGTCGCCCAGTGGCCGCACCGGCACGCCCCAGGATGTGGTAGACGCCGTGCTGTACCTGGTTGATTCACGCTTTGTCAGTGGTGTCATCCTGCCCGTGGATGGCGGCAGTACCGCTGGCACCTGGCACTGACCTGAGGAGCGTACAACCATGCCTTATGTACATATTCGCGTAACCGATGAAGGGGTTACTGCCGAGCACAAGCGCCAGCTGATCGAAGGGACGACGCGCCTTTTGCAGGAGGTGCTGGGCAAGCCGCCAGCCAGTACCTTTGTGGTGATCGAAGAGGTGCCAACCGATAACTGGGGGTAGGTGGGGAGACGGTGACTGCAGTCCGGGCGCGAGAGCGAGGTTGAACCGGGGGCTGCCCTGCAGCCCTTTCGCGACACAAGGCCGCTCCACAGGTACAGCGCATCAGCTGAAATCAACGCAATACCTGTGGGAGCGGGCGCGCCCGCGAACACCGGCAAAGCCGGTGCCATCCACCGCGTCGCCTGTTTCGCGGGCATGCCCGCTCCCACAGGGACTGCGTTGGCTTCGAGTTAACGCGGTATCTGTGGGGCCTTGTGTCGCGAAAGGGCCGCAAAGCGGCCCCCAGAGCCCTCACTGCCGCAACCGCTCCAACGCTTGCAACACATACCCCGTGGCACGTTCCACCTGCCCCTCCCGGCAGGCGATTCCCAGCTGCCGCCACAACCCCGGCCGCAGAGGCCGGCGCGCGATGCGCTGGTCCAGTTCAGTCGCCTCGCCTTCCTGCGGCAACAAGGTAGCGCCGTACCCGGCGCCTACCAGGCTCTTGATCGCATCGTTGTAGTTCAGCTCGATGCGCGGCTCGGGGTACAACCCCGCTGCCGCGAACCACTCCCCTGTCACCCGCGACAACTGGGTGCTGCTGTCGTTGAGGATCAATGCCCGCTGGGCAAGCCAGGCCGGCGTGACCCTGGCAGGCGGCTGCCAGTCGGCCGGCACATAAGCCAGGATCGGGTCGCGCCGCCAGGGGGTGACGGTCAGCCCTTTGCCGGCCACCTGCGGCAAGGCCACCAGGCCGATATCCAGTGTGCCCTCACGCAAACGTACCAGTGATGCCTGGGACGTCAGCACCTGCACCTGCACATCAACCCCCGGATGCTCCACTCGCAGGTGCGCCAGCGCCTGTGGCAGCAAGTGGGCAATGGCGCCGGTAGACGCACCCAGGCGTACCCGGCCAGTCAACCCTTCGACCTGGCGGCGCACTTCATCCAGTGCCAGATCAGCGTCGGCCAGCAGGCGCCGGGCACGGGCCAGCAGCGTTTCACCGATGGCCGTAGGACGCACCTGGCCGCGGGTGCGGCCAAGCAATGGAGCGCCGATACGCGCTTCCAGTTCAGCCACATGCAGGCTGATGGTGGGCGGTGCCAGGTTGAGCTGGCGGGCAGCTTCGGCAAAGGAGCCAAGGTCACTGATGACCACCAGGGTGCGCAGGCGGTCGAGGCTGATTTCACGCATGGTCTGTGCTGGCCCTTTCGCGGGTAAACCCGCTCCCACAGGTTCACCACCATACTCATGAACGGTGCCGCCCCTGTGGGAGCGGGTTTACCCGCGAAAGGGCCGGCACATAAAAGCTCATTCAGAAAACCTGAACATATCGATCATCATATTCAAATTTTCATTACTAAGGCCATAGGCGAGCATAGGTCATCCCTCCCCGACCGGACCCCGACCATGCACACCCCTGTTGTTTTCATCGACGGCGACCAAGGCACCACCGGCCTGCAGATCCATGCCCGCCTGCAAGGCCGCAGCGACCTGCGCCTGCTCACTCTGCCCGAAGCCGAGCGCAAGGACCCGCAGCGCCGCCGCGAGGCCATCAACAGCGCCGACATTGCCCTGCTTTGCCTGCCTGACGACGCCGCGCGCGCGGCCGTGGCGGCGATCCACAATCCGCAGGTGCGGGTAATCGACGCCAGCTCCGCGCACCGCACCACCCCGGGTTGGGTCTACGGCCTGCCGGAACTCGACGAGCAGCAAGCCGAACGTATCGCCCAAAGCAAGCGTGTCAGCAACCCGGGCTGCTACCCCACCGGCGCCATTGCCCTGCTACGCCCACTGGTCAACGCAGGGTTGCTCCCGGCCGACTACCCGCTGGGCATCCATGCCATTTCCGGCTACTCCGGCGGTGGCCGCACCGCGGTCGAGCGCCACGAACAGGCGGGTGCCGACAAGGCGCCGACATTGCAACTCTATGGGCTGGACCTGGCGCACAAGCATGTGCCCGAAATCCAGCAGCATGCCGGGCTGTCGGCGCGGCCGGTGTTCATGCCCGGTTACGGCGCCTACCGGCAGGGCATCGTGCTGAGCATCCCGCTGCAATTGCGCCTGCTGCCCGGCCAGGTCAGCGCTGAACAGTTGCAGGCCTGCCTTGAACAGCACTACCAGGGCGCCCGCCACGTCCAGGTCATGCCGCTGCATCAGCAAGGTGCAGCCGCCAACCTCGACCCCGAGGCATTGAACGACAGCAACGACCTGCGCCTGGCGCTGTATGCCAACCCCGAACATGGCCAGGTTTTGCTCACCGCAGTGTTCGACAACCTGGGCAAAGGTGCCTCGGGGGCGGCGGTGCAAAACCTTGACCTGATGCTCGGTGCAATACAGGTGCAAGGCTGATACGACAAAACCGGTTAAACTGTGCAGCCCACGCCAGCCTGGCGCGGCCTGTATACCCACCCGCCGGAGCCCGTCCCCGATGTTCATCCTGAGCCGCCTCGACAGCGTGCCGCCCGAATCTTTCCAGAACCAGATCCGCGAGCTGGTCATCCACAATGTCGGCGACCTGAGCAGTGTTGCCATCACCGCCGACAACCCGCTGTACCCGCTGTATCAGTACGGCGTCGGCATGGAGGTGCACCAGTACCTGCAAGCGCTGGACGGCACCCGCGGCCTGGCCGTGGCGCTGACCCTGGCGCTGGATGCCGAAGCGCCGGACCAGTTGCTGGGCTTTGCCCTGTCGCTGCCGGCCGAGGACGATGAGCAGGCATGCGCATTGGCATTTCTTGCCGTGCGCGCCAGCCATCGCCGCCAAGGTATCGCCCGCGCCCTGCTGGGTGACCTGCAGGCACGCCATGCCTGTGTGGAGCTCAATGCCTTTGCCAGCCAGGTGCCATGGTTTGAAGCGATGGGCATGCAAGTGGTGGCCGCCAGTGGGCCGCAGGTACTGATGAGCAGTACCGGGCAGGCCAGTGGCGCGCTGATCGGGCGGTTGGACATTGCGCCGATCTACCAGACGGCAGAAGTGCTGCAGATTCATACCTACCTGCTTAACCAGCAGGGTGAAGATGCGATGATCGACGCGGAACAGACGCGCGATGAGCGGCTGGACGAGTTGACCGTTCAAGCCCAGGCATGTGTGCGGCAGCGCAAGACGGTGCATTGACCCCACAGGTGCAACACCACCCAGGCCTTGTGAAATCCCTGTAGGAGCGGCCTTGTGTCGCGAAAGGGGTGCGAAGCGCCCCCAGGATTGCAGCATCAGTGCAGAATTTCCGGGGCCGCTTTGCGGCCCTTTCGCGACACAAGGCCGCTCCTACAGGGGCCAGTGCAGGCCTGGAAGCTTCAGCCATGTACCCAGCGCCGATGCAACCCACGAGCCAGTGCATCGAGCATGAACCCCAGCACGCCAATCAACAGCACCATCGCCATCAGCTCGGAATACGCCAGCCGGTCACGTGTATCGAGGATGAAATACCCCAACCCCGCACTCACCCCCAGCATTTCGCACGGCACCAGCACGATCCACAGAATGCCGATGGCCAGACGCACGCCAGTCAGCACATGACCGATCACCCCCGGCACGATCACCTTGCACAGGGTTTCCCAGCGCGTGGCACTCAAGCTGCGGCTCAGTTGCAACCAGCGTGGGTCCAGCTGCCTCACCCCGGCCGCCGTGTTGAGCAGGATCGGCCATAACGCAGCGAACGCCAGCAAGAAGTAGATCGGCTGGTCACCCACGCCCATCACCATCACCACCACCGGCATCCACGACAGCGGCGAGATCATGCGCAGGAACTGGAACGCTGGCGTGGTCGCCGCCTCCAGGTGCCGGTAACTGCCCACCAGCAAGCCCAGCGGCACGCCGATGAGCAATGCCAGCAACAGCCCGACCAGGATGCGCTTGAGGCTGACCCAGATATGCCCGTAGACCTCGCCCTGCCCCAGCAACTCGACCAGGCTGGCCAGGGTAGCGGCCGGCGAAAAACGTGCAGACAGGCCGTCAGCCTGGCCGAACACGGCAACCCCGGCCCACCACAACAGCAACAAACCCAGTAACCCGGCCAGCCCAAGGCCGGCATGTACGACATACGTGCGCATCAGACCGCAAACTCCTCGCTACGCTCGAAGTTGTCGGAAATGCCGAACACCGACGGCCCACCGACCGCAGCAATGGCATTGCGCACGAAGCGATCGTCGACCAGGTCGCGAGCGGTTTGCACCGGGTCAAGCCCGGCAAGGAACGCATTGTCGCCCTCGATCAAGGTGGTTTTCAGGCGCCTGACCAGCTCTTCGGTATAGCTGGGGAACGGGTATGGCTGGAAGTCGATGCGTTTTTCATCCCACTGCTGATGGCGTATGGCGCCACTGGCAATGTAGCTGGCACGGTCCTCGGCGGCCGGCGCCAGCACCTTGGTCAGCACCGCTGGCTCGTGAGGCGTGTACTTGTTGGGGCCGGCCTTGGACAGCAAGGCCGCGGCTTCGGCGCGGTGGTCACGGGTCCAGTGCTGGGCCTTGACGATGGCGTTGACCACCTTTTGCGACCATTCCGGGCGGTTGTTCAGGTCGTGCTCGTGCATGAACACCACGCAGCAGGCGTGGTTGCGCCATACATCGCCGGTAAAACGCTGCACGCGGCCCACCTTGAGGTTCTCGGCCAGGGCATTGAACGGCTCGGCAACGATGTAGCCAGCGATGCGTTTGCTGGCCAGGGCTGGCGGCATGTCGGAGGGCGGCAGCACCAGCAGGTTGACTTCGGTGGCAGCCAGCTGCGCGTTGGCTGGCTTCGACACCGGCGTCAGGCCGTTGTCGTTGAGCATCTGCTGCAACACCACGTTATGGATCGAATACCAGAACGGGATGGCCACAGTCTTGCCGCCAAGTTGCTGCATGTCGGTGATGTCCGGGGCCACGGTCAGGCCCGAACCGCCGACGTGGTTCCAGGCCACCACCTTGGCGGGTACCTTGCTGGCGTAGCGCGCCCACACCGTCATGGGTGAAAGCAGGTGAATGACGTTGACCTGGCCCGAGATGAACGCCTCGATCACCTGCGCCCAGCTGCGCAGCAGCACCGGGCGCTCGGCCTTGATGCCTTCGGCTTCGAACAGGCCGTTATTGTGCGCCACCAGCAAAGGCGTGGCGTCGGTGATCGGCAGGTAGCCAATGCGCACTGGCGCGTCCGGCTCGGAAGCGGCACGGGCTTGCAGGCTTGAGAGCAACGGCAGCGCACCGGCGGCCGTGAGCATGGCGCCGAGCTTGAGGAAATCGCGACGCGAAGAAGAGGAACAGCAGTCATCCATGCACATGGACAGCCTCCGAGGGCAACGGGGTTGGGGTAGGTTCGACTGTGCGGCTTGCCCGCCGAAGGGTTTTGAGGATTTCGATACGCAACACCCCCAGTTCCTCAACCCGGTGGGTACGCGGTTGCGGCAGGTCGATGTGCCATTGGCCGAGGATGTGCGCCGGGTGGTTGCCCAGTAGCAGAACCCGGTCGGACAACAGCAGGGCTTCGTCGATATCGTGGGTGATAAGCACCGCCGCCGTGTTGTGGGTGGCGATCAGTTGCAGCAGCAGTTGCTGCATGTCGGCCCGGGTCACTTCATCCAGCGCGCCGAAGGGCTCGTCCAGCAGCAGCACTTCAGGCTGGCGCGCCAGGCAGCGGGCCAGCGCTGTGCGCTGGGCCATACCGCCAGACAATTGCGCCGGGTACTGGCCACGGGCGTGGGCCAGGCCCACAGCGGCAATCGCATGGTCGATGCGCGCGCGCCGCTCGGCCGCAGCCAGCCTGGGCTGGCGGGCGAAGTCCAGGCCAAAGGCGACGTTCTTCTCCAGGCTCAGCCAGGGCAGCAGGCTCGGGTCCTGGAAGGCCACCGCCAGCCGCGGGTGCGGCCCCTCCAGCGCCTGGCCGTGCAAGGTCACGCTGCCGCCACGGGGTGCTTGCAGGCCTGCCAACACGCGCAGCAGGCTGGACTTGCCCACGCCACTGGGGCCAAGAATGCTCACCACTTCGCCCGGCGCCAATTGCAGGTCAAACTGGGCCAGCACCTGCTGCCAGCCACCCTCGCGCGGGTAGCCCAGGCTGATATCGCGGGCTTCGAGCAACACTGAACTCATGCCGCGCCCGCCTGGCGTTGCAGTTCGGCGCGCAATTGCACCAGGCTGGGCGTGACGATCGGTACAAAGGCCGATTCACGCCAGCGGCGGGCAAACCCTTCGCCATACTCGCTGAGGTAGGCCTTGCCACCGCTGGCCTGCAATTCCAGCTGCACGGCATCGGCGGCACTTTCGGCCAGGGTGATGCGCAGCTTGAACAAGGCTGCCGGCTGTTGCTGGAAGCGGCCATCGAGCAAACCCTGCTTGAGCTCGCTGACGGTGTTTTCCAGGCGTTCGCTGAGCACCTGCCGTGCCTCGTCGAGGAACGAGGCACGCCCATGCAGGTGCCCCTGAACCTCTTCCAGTGCCCGTCGCGCCAGGCCGATGGCCATGCCACATTGCAGCGCCAGGAACGCCGGGCGCACCCGTGGCAGGAACTCGCGGGCATTCTCGTGCAGCAGCCAGTCACGCGCCAACGGCACCTGGTGGAAGGCCAGTGCCGCCGTGTTGCTCGACTGCAGGCCCATCAGTTGCAGGTCATCGGAGCGCTCCAGGCCCTGGGCATCGGAAGGAATGGCCAGTATGAACGGCGCGCCACCGGCTTCGTCCTCGATGGCCGCCGCCACCACAAAACCGCTTTTGCGCAGGTTGGTCACCCAGTGCAGGCGCCCTTCCAGGTTCCAGCCATCGCTTGCAGGGCGACCGCGCACCTGTAGCGCTTCGATGCCAGACAGGAACTTCATGGCGTTGGACAGCCCGGTGGCGCCGGCCAGTTCGCCGGTCAGCAGTCGTGGCAGCAAGCGCTCACGCAGCGCCTGGTTGGGGCTGTGCAGCAGGTATTCGATAAAGGCACGCTGGCCCCAGCAGACGAAGGCTGACGCCAACGAGCGGCTGGCAATGGCGGCAATCGCCTCGACCGCGTCGGTTACTTGCCCGCCGGTGCCGCCCAAGGCCGGATCGACACCGATACGCAGCAGCTGTGATTCGGCGATCTGTGCCAGCACCTGCTGCGGTTCGCACAGGCCCCGGTCGATGGCCTCGGCATTGGCATCCAGCCAGTGTCGAAATGCGCAATCTTGCATGGTCTTGCTCCTTTGGGAACGCCGGGGCCGCCTTGCGGCCCATTCGCGGCACCAGGCCGCACCTACAACGACCGCGTCAGGGCCGCTATCACACGTGGGTTACGCCGAAGGCTGCCAGCGGTATTTGCCAAGCTCGTCGTTGAGCGGCGTCTGGGCGAAAACATTAGCAAAGTTGCACAGGGTTGCGAGGCTGACTCCAAGAATCACCTCCAGTGCGTTGCCTTCGCTGAAGCCGGCTTCACGGAAAGCCTGGTAGGTTGCTTCGCTCACATTGCCACGGGTGGCGATCACTTCGCGGGCGAATGCGGCCAGGGTTTCGTAACGGGCATCAGGCAGCTCGCCACGGGCACGCAGGGCATCGACCACCTCTTGTGGCAGCTTGGCCTTGTTCAGCGCCACGGCAGTGTGGCCGGCCACGCAGAAGTCGCAACCATGCTGAGTGGCGGCAATCAGCTGCACCACTTCGCGTTCAGCCAGGCTCAATTCGGACTTGCCGTTGAGCGCCGAAACGGTCACGTAGGTTTCCAGTGCCGCCGGTGCATTGGCCAGTACGCCGAGCAGGTTGGGGATGAAGCCTGAGTTTTTCTGTGCATTTTCGAGGAACGGACGTGCCGCTTCCGGAGCGCTCTGCAGCGTGTGTAAAGTAATACGCGAGGACATGGAGTGGTCTCCTTTGATGGGTGTCACTACAGTCTGTTGGTTATAAGAATTACCCTCCATATTCATCAGTCGCCTTTCCTTGCTCCTGAGTGTTTGCATTAGATGATTTCGTCCAGCCACCTTGTCGATTGGTTATTAGAAGGCCTGGAGCTTGATGCCAGCCTGTTCCATGTGGGCCGTTACTGCGGTGGCTGGCACGCCAGCACCCAGGGTATGGGCCGGGCCAGTTTCCATCTGGTGTTGCAGGGCCATTGCTGGTTGCACGTTGACGGCCAACCGCAGTCGGTACTGCTGGAAAAGGGAGATGCGGTGTTCCTGTTGCGCGACTTGGCCTATCGTCTGTCCAGCGATCAGGACCCGGTCGACGCCTGTGCCCAGCCGCGTCAAACCATGCAAACGCTGGATAGCGAGGCGAGCGATGGCGTTGGGCTGGTCTGCGGCTTCTTCCACTTCCACAGCGGCCTGTCTTCTCTGATTGTCGAGGGCCTGGCTGACTGGATCTTGCTGCGCGCCGACGAGCCCGCCGGCAGTGCGGCGCGGGCGCTGTTCGCGTTGATTCTGGAGGAGTGCCGACGTGCCGCAGGCCCTTCGCAGGCGTTGCTGGAGCGGCTGACGCACCTGTTGTTCCTGTATGTGCTGCGCCAGCAGGTGAATGCCGGCCAGTCACTGGGCGGGCTGGTTGCCCTCGCCCGCCAGCCGGCGTTTGCCGGGCTGCTGGAACAGTTGATCGAGCAACCGGGGCAAGCCTGGACACTGGAGAGCATGGCCGCCTGCACCGGCTTGTCGCGGTCGGCGTTTTTCAAACGGTTCAATGAACTGGCCGGGCAATCCCCGGGGCAAGTGCTGCTGGCGCTGCGCATGCGCCATGCCAGCCAGTTGCTGCGGGCGGGGAATACCGTGGAGCAAGTGGGGGCACAGGTGGGGTATCAGTCGGTGGCGGCGTTTACCCGGGCGTTCGCCAAGGCGGTGGGGGTGCAGCCGGGGGCGTACCGGCGGCGGCACCAGGGTCACAGTAAGCTGTGAGGAGGATTGCTCCACTATCAGCTGACACTACCCGCTGAAGAGTGCTGCGCAATTACGCGCTCACACCCTTTTCCGTAAGCTCGACGGTGACACCTTTACCCCGGTAGTCCAAGTCGGTCGGCAGTATGATTTTATGATTGTAGGTGCGGTTCTTCCACTTCAGTTGAACTTCGATAGCATCAAGCTTTTGTGTCGGGTCGCTAATCGTCAGGGTAAGCTTAGCGTCCTTTAACAGCGCGACAAATACCAGTGGTGCCTTGGGCGTGATCTTTACTTCCTCCAGATCAATGTCGACCGACGGGCTGAAGACCGATCCGGCCGCTAGGTCTTTTGTACTCGAAACAATGTATTGCGACGTGGCGGAGCATACAAAAGAAGGTTGACTTCCAACCGAGCCCGCCTTTCGAATTACATACGCATACCTATCTTCACTTACTCTACCGTGATTGATCCACAGCGAAAATGTACCGCCGCTTACGGGTTCGGCAGACTGGTCACCGTTAATGGATTTCCATGAACCCCGACTGGTGGTTAGCTCTACAGTCACGTCGGCTGGCAGTAAGAACTGATAGACGACACCGTCGTGCCTCACTTCAGAGATATCTGACCGCCTGATTGTCCCAGAATTGATGCTATGCCCTCCAGTACTGGTTTCTGAGCGCACGTGCCGTGTGTCATGCCAGCACTGATTTACTGTGGTGTGCACATTATGAGACACGCCCGACAGGTCCCCTGTGAGGCCAAGACAATAAACCTCGCCGGCCAACGTGATGATTGTTTTACGGGAGGTGTTGATGTTTTGCCGCGACAGGATCATGGTCGCGACACCTACTGTGCCATCGCTGAGAACCCCTGCAAAATCATGACTGCCCCAGCCGTTGCGACCGAATCGCAACTCTGGATACTCGAAATGAGGATCTTCTTCCACCGTGGTCCCAGGCAAATACTGCCAGTTCCACACGGGCTGGATGCCCTCGTATTCTTTACCATGGGTATGAACAAAATAGCTCCCCCCGCCCATGTAATACCCCTTGAGATTTTCACCATTCCCCGTTTCGGTGCCAACAGTTCGCGTGGAGATCACTTTGCAAAAAACGGCGAAATCATTGTCAAGGTGCGACAGGTAGTCATTGGTCCAAAATGCTCGACTCCCTCTGAAGCCTGGACCCGTCATTACTTTTCCACTCCCCAACTCTTTCATCTCGCGTAATCGGTCAGGATTTTTGGCGGTCGGCAGCAGTGCTCCACACCACCTCGACCACGCTGATGTGCCGCCGCCGCGGCTACGGCTGATGGCTCTTCCCAGAGCATGAAAATCATAACGCCCGGCATAAGCGCACCATGCCAAGCCCTCGGTCAAATGAAGTTCGATATTTTCCAGGCTGGCTGATGTCAAGCCGAAGACCCCGACCAGCGCGGATTTGAACTTGAACACCGTCTCCAGAAACACGAAACCGTAACTGCCTGCATACAATTGCGAGCACACGGACTTATCACGTATCACGAAGGGGTTATGTTGACTGAAACTGTAGTCCGTCCTGATGCCCTCCCCCCAGGTCGGGGCTGACAGGCTGGCGAACTCACAGCACTTTGAGACAGCCCTTGAGGCTGCATAGGCCTGCGCCAGGTAGGTCACATCCGATGTATTTTTCCAGCCGGCAAGTGACCACAAAAGCTGAACATATGCAAACTCGACCTGATTGGCTGCGTACTGCTGTTGATCAACATTAGTAAGCGCCTGAACATATTTAATACTTTCGAGAGGTGCATTGCCTCTAACAGACAGGAGCATCAGGCAACGCGCCACTTGCGACGCAAGACCCACCTTCAATTGATACCAATTGGCGGTGGCATATTCCTGTGCCGTATAAAATCGTAACGCTTCAGCCGCACATTCCCCGCTTGCATCGTCATTGTGCTTCACAGCGAAACTGGCAAGCATCTGTACACGTTCCAGGTGCTCATACAGAGGGGCCGTATTCCTGCCTGACTGTTTTTGCGGATAGATAATATCTTTGAATTTCCCGTCTTTATAGTCGGCCTTCCATTTACTGACTGTTGCCTCGGTGGCTGCGGTGGTTTCGCGAGCTACCAGATAATCCAGCATTTTCGCTGCATCGGCCAGCCAGGCCGACGGGGCCGCCTTTATACTCCGATTGGCCTCTTCAACCCACGCATCACTGAGGTTCATGTTCCTACTCCTGATTGTAATTACAGGCAACGGGGCGGCCTTTTGACTGCACTCGGATAATCATTAGAGAAAATTGCCCATGCCCATTAGCGTGGGCGAACCGAGGCCAGGCGGCAACTGACAAAAATGACAGTTGTGGATTGCCGAGTGCCCGCCTAAAAAGAGAACTCTTATCAAGAGGACTTACGCCATGCCTGCTACAACGCAACCGTCGTCGGAAGCTACCCGTGCAGCCGCATGGCAACCCTGCAACACACGCCAAGTGGAACAAAGCGGTACGTACTTTCCATGTGCATGATGCGATCACTGGCGAACCGCTAGGCTCTGTACGAAATCCCGAGAAACCCAATCGGCACCCCTTGAACGCTGAGTTTTTGTCGAGTCCCACGCCATCGACGGAAAGGAAGGGAGGCCACGCCTGAGCGACCGACTGATGCTCGATGGCGTGCTCTGGGTGCTTTGTTCAGGCGCTGCGTGGCGAGATATGCCGGAACGCTCCGGCCCATGGTCAACGGTCTAACAGCGGTTCCGGGGTTGGCGAAACCAGGGCACGTTCGATCAGATGCTCAAACGCTTGCATCTGAGATTGAATGAGCAAGGCCTGATCGATCTGCAAACCTGGATGATCGACTCAACCGCTGTACGCGCAACCCGAGCCTCTTCTGGTGCCGGGATAGGTCGAGTATGCACAGGAGTAGTCGACGCGGTTGCCACCGTCCCCAAAAACTTCAACATGGCTGGCGTGCTGGATGAATATATGCTGCCCTTTCGCTCCGATGATGCGAACGATCGGCGCGGAGGTTGTAATCAGTCGGGCTTTATTTACGCCAGCGGCCTTGACTGCCCGCTCGAGCGGGGTTTCATTGGACGAGATGGAAACCATGACATCATCGACGTAATCACGTGCATCGATAAAACTTTTCATGGTCATCTCCTTTTCAGCAGTGAAATGGACCGCTTTCTGGGCGGCCCTCACAGTCTTCAGGAAATGGAGATTACCGGCGATGACCTATTCTCGATACTCTCAAAACTAGCAGTAATTTTTTTGATTCTTTAGGATTGAGTTGCAATTATTTCCACTGCCCCCTTGCCTTCACGCCGTTCGCCGATCCAGGCATTGACCTGCTGCCCGAACTCGGCCGGCGCCTTGCGCCCGAACCGCCGCGCCAGGTCCAGAATGGTCTGCTGGGCCAACGCCTCTTCCATGCGCTTCTGCGCGCCCAGCATCACCGCATGGATCGCACAGGTGCCTTCAGTCGCCCATCCGGGCGGCGAGCCGTCAAACAGGCTGCAACGCTCACGCACCTCGCGGCAGTCGAAAATCTTTTTTGGCCCGTCGATGGCATTGACGATATCCAGCACCGTGATTTCGTCCGACGGCCGCGCCAACCGGAAACCGCCGCGCACGCCTTCGGTGGCCGCCACCAACCCGGCCCGGGCCAGCTTGGTAAACACCTTGGCCAGATACTCTTGGGGCACACCCTGCAACTCTGCCAGGTCACGCACGCTGGACTCACGCGAGTCGCCACGCTCGTCCACCAGGAACAGTAGGCAATGGATGCCGTATTCGACGCCAGCACTGTAGAGCGACATATCAATCTCCGACCAATCTTGTCGCAAATAATACGCCGATTGACTGCCTACCGCAAAGCAGGACATTGCCGCTTGTCGGTTCTTCCAAAGGCTTAAACCCACGAAATACCTTTATCAAAGCCAAGAATCGGCGGCACGATGCTGCGCCGTTTCTGAAAAAAGACTTGCACCCTTTAACTACGATCAATACAGTCGTAGTTATTCGAGCGGCACCTACCCGCCCTCGGAGCCCTCTTCGAACCTTGCGGAGCACCTACATGAAATCGAACATCCTCATCATCGGCGCCGGCTTTGCCGGTGTCTGGAGCGCACTGAGCGCCGCCCGCCTGCTGGACCAGGCCCAGCGCGACGACCTGAGCATCAGCGTGCTCGCCCCGCAAGCGGAACTGCACATTCGCCCGCGCTTCTACGAAGCCAATGCCCATACCCTGAAGGCCCCTGTGGGTGAACTGTTCGAAGCCGTAGGCGTGCGCTTCATTACCGGTAATGCCGAGGCCATCGACGCCGACGCACGCAGCGTCAGCTACATCGACAGCCACGGCCAGCGCCAGCAGATCGCCTACGACCGCCTGATCCTCGCCGCGGGCAGCCAGGTAGCGCGCCCGGCAGTCCCGGGTTTGGCCGAGCACACGTTCGATGTCGACCAGATGGAGTCGGCGGTGCGCCTGGAGCAGCACCTGATGGGCCTGGCCGCCCTGCCCGCTTCGCCTGCCCGCAACACCGTGGTGGTCTGTGGCGGTGGCTTCACCGGCATCGAAACCGCCACCGAAATGCCCGCCCGGCTGCGCGCCATCCTGGGCGACGATGTCCGGGTACTGCTGGTTGAGCGTGGTACCAGCATCGGCGCGGCACTGGGCGCAGGCATCAAACCGTCGATCGTCGCAGCATCGCAGCACGCTGGCGTCGAATGGCTGACCGGCACCTCGGTTGTGGCGGTGGATGCCGGCGGCGTGACCCTGGACAACGGCGAGTACATCGCCAGCAACACGGTAATCTGGACCGTCGGCGTCAAGGCCAGCCCGCTGACCGCGCAGGTTGCCGGCGAGCGTGACGACTTCGGCCGGCTCAAGGTCGACGACCACCTGAAAGTGGTGGGCCAGCAGCACATCTATGCCACCGGTGATACCGCCTGGGCGGCCGTCGACGAGATCGGCAACCACGCCCTGATGACCTGCCAGCACGCCATTCCGATGGGCCGCCACAGTGGCAACAATGCCATGGCCGATCTGCTCGGGGTGGCGCCGGTCGTTTACCGCCAGCCAAAGTACGTTACCTGCCTTGACCTGGGCGAATGGGGCGCGGCATACAGCGAAGGTTGGGAGCGGGAACTGAAACTTCAGGGCCAGGAAGGCAAGAACCTGAAACGCCAGATCAACTCGGTGTGGATCTACCCGCCAGCGGCTGATCGTGCCGTGGCTCTGGCCGCTGCCGATCCGATGATTGCGATCGTTTAACCGCAAGATCCTGACAAAACCGTCAACAAATGGCGGTTTTGTCAATCATGCCGTTACATTGTTGGACTGTTCAACAATGATGGCCATATGGCATCATCAAAATCAAAAAAGTATTCAAGAGGGTGAGGCACAACTACTAATCCGCAGCGCATCAAGAGCCTGGCGCCATTCCGGTGACCCGGCTTTCCGACCAAGCTCCTGACGCCTGCACGCCACCGTCAAGGAGCCTTCCATGCAGTTACGGAATATGAAGATCGGCATTCGCGCTGCCAGCGTATTCGCCCTGTTGGGCGTACTGGTCCTGGCCATGGGCCTTATCGCAATCCATGAAACCCGGCAGATGGACAAGGCCACCGACGAGATCCGGGTCACCTGGATGCCCGCCGTGGTCGCCCTCAGTGAAATCAGCACCAACCTCGGCCGTGCCCGCGCCGTCACCCTGCGCGCCGCGCTGGATGACAACCCCGGCGAACGTGCACGCAACATCGAGATGCTCAAGGGCATCAACGAGCAGCTCAAAGGCGGCCTCAAGGATTACGAAGACACCATCATCGCCGCCGATGACCGAGCCCTGTTCAACGCCTTCAATGCTGCCCACCAGCAATACCTCGACCTGCAATCGCGCGTACTGCAGGCTATTGCCGCCAGCCGCATGGACGAGGCGAAGCAGCAGATCAGCGGCCCCCTCACTCAATACGCCGACACCATGATGAAGGCAATGGCAGCGCTGATAGCCTATAACGGCAAAGGCGCCGAGGATGCCTCGCAGCGCAGCAGTGACGTGGCCGACGAAGCCTTCACCGCAGTCATCGCGTCGCTGGTGATCATCATGCTCGCCCTGGCCGCCATTGCCGTCGTGCTTACCCGCAGCATCGTGGTGCCGCTGGCCGATGCCGTGGCTGTCGCCGAACGTGTAGCCACCGGCGACCTTACACGGGAAATTCGCGCTTCCGGCAGCGACGAGCCAGCCTTGCTGTTGCGTGCCCTGAGCCGCATGCAGGAGAGCTTGCGCGATACCATTCGCAAGATCGCGGCGTCTTCCGACCAACTGGCTTCGGCCTCGGAAGAGCTGCACACCGTCACCGAAGACACCAGCCGTGGATTGCACCAGCAGAGCGCGGAAATCGACCAGGCGGCCACCGCCGTCAACCAGATGACCGCCGCCGTCGAAGAAGTAGCGACCAATGCTGTCAGCACTGCCGATGCCTCCAAAGGCGCCGACCAGACCACTCGCGATGGCCGTGACCGGGTCAATCAGGCGCTGGCGTCCATTCAGCATCTGGTGGCTGACGTAACTGGCACCTCGGCCGAGATCGAACAGCTGGCCAGCAATGCCAACGAGATCAGCCGCGTGCTGGATGTGATTGGCGCGATTGCCGGGCAAACCAACCTGCTGGCGCTCAATGCCGCCATTGAAGCTGCACGTGCCGGCGAAGCGGGCCGTGGCTTCGCCGTGGTGGCGGACGAAGTGCGTGCCCTCGCCCACCGCACCCAGCAGTCGACAGCCGAGATCGAGCAGATGATCGCGGGTATCCAGAATGGAACCGAGCGGGCAGTGACGGCAATGCACAGCAGCCAGGGGCGTGCCACCAGCACGCTGGATGTGGCGCAAGGTGCTGGTCAGGCGCTGGAAGTGATTGCCGAAGCGATTGCGTCGATCAACCAGCGCAACCTGGTGATTGCCAGTGCCTCGGAGCAGCAGGCGCAGGTGGCGCGGGAGGTGGACCGTAACCTGGTGAACATCCGTGACCTGGCGATGCAGACATCGGCGGGGGCCAACCAGACCAGTGCGGCGGCGCAGGATCTGTCGCGCCTTGCCGTGGACCTGAATGGCATGGTGGCGCAGTTCAAGGTTTGATCTGAAATAGCCGGGCCGCGTTGCGGCCCATCGCAGGCAAGCCAGCTCCCACAGAGATTGCGCCAAGGCCAAGGCTTGCGCTGTACCTGTAGGAGCTGGCTTGTCGTGGCGACGAACCGCTGCGATGGGCTGCGAAGCAGCCCCTGTTACAGCAACACTTGTATATCAGTCATTCACACTCACAACCCGCCCCGCCTTCTCGGCAGCCTTGCCGCGAGTAGCCAGGCAGTAATACAGCGGCACTGTCACGATCAAGCCGAACAGCCACGAAAGATCCGCCCCTTCGACAATGTTCGAGTACGGCCCCACATACAACGACGTATTGGCAAACGGCAACTGCACCAGAATGCCGCAGGCATAGGCGATGATCGCGTGGTGGTTGAAGCGGCCATAGATACCGCCATCAGCACGGAAGATCGACGCAATGTTGTACTGCCCCTTCTTGATCAGGTAGAAGTCGATCAGGTTGATCGACGCCCACGGCACCAGCACCAGCAGCAGCGCCAGGATCAGGCCGATGAACTGGCCGATGAAGCCCGCCGAAGCGTTCAGTGCGACCATCCCGCAGCCCACCAGGATCACCGATGCCAGGATCACCCGCACCTTGATGCTCGGCGTCCAGTCGGCCATGAAGGTCTGGATCGCAGTGACGATCGACAACACCGCGCCATACAGGTTGAGGGCGTTGTGGCTGATGATGTTAAGCAGGAACAGCACCATCAGGATCGGGCCCAGCCAGCCGGTAGCCTGTTTCACCGCGTCCATGGCGTCGGTGCCTTCCGGTACGCACAGCACCGCTACCGCGCCAAAGCTGAAGCACAGGATTGTGCCCAGGGTAGCGCCGAAGTAGGTCGCCCAGAACGGCTTGGCGATGCCAACTTCACGCGGCAGGTAACGCGAGTAGTCAGAGGTGTATGGCGAGAAGCTGATCTGCCAGATGGTGCCCAGCGACACGGTGGCAATGAAGCCCGACAGGTTGAACGCGCCACGGTTGAAGAAGTCGGCCGGCAGTTCCTGGATGAACATCATGATGAAGCCGGCAAGCAATGCCGAACCCATCACCCAGGTACCGATACGGTTGAGGATGTGGATGAAGCGGTAGCCGATTACGCCAATGGCAGTAGCACTCAGCGCACCGATCACGATCGCGCCCGGCATCGGCACGCTCGGGGCGATGCCGTGAATGGTCTTGCCTGCCAGCACGATGTTGGAAATGAAGAAGCCGACATAGATCAGCGCAGTGAAGAACACAATCAGCAAGGCGCCGTAACGGCCGAACTGGCCACGGCTCTGCACCATCTGTGGAATGCCCAGCTGCGGTCCCTGCGCAGAAGCCAGGGCGATGACCACGCCCCCGACCAGATGGCCCAGCACGATGGCGATCAGCCCCCACAACAGGTTCAGGTGGAACACCTGGACCACCATGGCACCGGTGACGATGGGCAGTGGTGCAATGTTGGTACTGAACCAGAGGGTAAACAGGTCGCGCGCCTTCCCGTGGCGCTCGGCAGGTGGAACGTAATCGACCGTGTGATTCTCGACAAACTGGTGTTGCGATGACGGTTGGGACATAGGATTCAGCTCGAAAGGTCGTTTTTATCTTTGTAAGGAAACCGCATCCAGGGCGGCCTCTCAGCTGCGGACCATATTATGGTATTCCAAACTTTTGACAACACTGATCCGCACGAAAAAACGCCCGCTGATCTGCTCGCGAAACCCCTGCGACAAACCGCCTCACCGCTCAAAGCCGCTAATTACGTGGCCTTGAGCCGTTCATCGTGAAAAATCAGGGTTGAAAATTCCGCTTGCAAAATAGGTATTACGGTATACCATCAGACACATCAACGATAAAAACCGCGGACCACCGCAGCCTTTTAGAGGTACACAAGATGATCGACGCAACCGTCTACAAGAACGTCCTGGGCTCCTTCCCGTCCGGCGTTACCGTCATCACCACCCTGGACGACGACGGCTCGGTTGTCGGCCTGACCGCCAGCGCCTTCTCCTCCCTGTCGATGGACCCGCCGCTGGTGCTGTTCTGCCCCAACTACACCTCCGATTCCTACCCTGTGCTGATCAAGCAGAAGCGCTTCGCCATTCACCTGCTCTCCGGTGAACAGCAGGCCGAAGCCTATGCGTTCGCCAAAAAGGGCAAGGACAAGGCCAGTGGCATCGAGTGGACCCTGAGCGAACTGGGCAACCCGATCCTGGCCGGTGCCACCGCCGTTATCGAATGCGAACTGTGGCGTGAATATGAAGGTGGCGACCACGCCATCATGGTCGGCAAGGTACACAACCTGATCGTCCCGGCCGAAGCGCCACGGCCGATGGTGTACTGCCGCGGCAAGATGGCCAGCCTGCCGGCCTTTGCCTGAAGCCTATTCTGAATCGAGACAACTGGCGCCTCCCCTGCCCGGCGCCAGCCCCTTTCAAGCGTTGAGGAATGCCCCATGAAATTTTCGTTGTTCGTGCACATGGAACGTTGGGATGAACAGGTCAGCCACCGCCAGCTGTTCGAAGACCTGACCGAACTGACCCTGATGGCCGAAGACGGCGGTTTCAGCACCGTGTGGATCGGCGAACACCACGCCATGGAATACACCATTTCGCCAAGCCCGATGCCGCTGCTGGCCTACCTGGCCGCACGCACCGAGAAGATTCGCCTGGGCGCAGGCACCATCATCGCGCCGTTCTGGAACCCTATCCGCGTAGCCGGTGAATGCGCCCTGCTCGACGTGATCAGCAACGGCCGCATGGAAGTGGGCCTGGCCCGTGGCGCCTACCAGTTCGAATTCGACCGCATGGCCAATGGCATGCCAGCCACCGACGGCGGCAAGGCGTTGCGCGAGATGGTGCCGGTGGTACGCAAACTGTGGGAAGGCGACTACGCCCATGAAGGCGAAGTCTACAAGTTCCCCACCTCTACCAGCGTGCCGAAGCCGTTCAACGCCACCCCGCCGATGTGGATCGCCGCCCGCGACCCGGATTCGCACAACTTCGCCGTGGCCAACGGCTGCAACGTCATGGTTACCCCGCTGATGAAGGGTGACGAAGAAGTGCTGGACCTCAAGAACAAGTTCCAGGCTGCCCTCGACAACAACCCGGATGTACCGCGCCCGCAACTGATGGTGCTGCGCCATACCCACGTGCACAGCCCGGCGGAGCCGGAAGGCTGGAAAGTCGGCGCCCAGGCCATCTCGCGCTTCTACCGCACGTTCGATGCCTGGTTTGGCAACAAGACCGTACCGGTCAATGGCTTCCTTGAGCCAAGCCCGGAGTCGAAGTTTGCCGAAGTGCCGGCGTTCCAGCTGGAGAACATCCGCAAGAACACCATGATCGGTACACCGGAAGAAATCATCGCGCGCATCAAGTACTACCAGGAACTGGGCGTCGACGAGTTCAGCTTCTGGTGCGACAACAGCCTGCCCCACGCCGAGAAGAAGAAGTCGCTGGAGCTGTTCATCAAGGAAGTGGTGCCGGCGTTCGCCTGAATTCCCTTTGCCTGAAACATTGCGGGACGCAGCCCGCTCACGTGGGCCCCTGTGGCCCGCGCGAGCGGGCTTTTTTTTGTGAAACCTGTGCCGGCCTCTTCGCGGGCTTGCCCGCTCCCACAGGGCCACCACAGATTTCAAGCTGTGCGCTGTACCTGTGGGAGCGGGCAAGCCCGCGAAGAGGCCAGTACAGGTAATAGAGAAATCAAGGCATCACGCCACCTTTCGTCCCCTCGCAAGAGAAATTTCCAGCCCCCTCTTGCACAACAAATATTATGGTATACCATCAGACAACAAGAGCTGATAACCCTCACCAGGAGCCACCCATGAGTTTCGAAATCCGCAAGATCGTCACCTACTCCGAAGAGACCCGCATCGAAGGCGGCAAGGCCACCGACAAGCCGGTGACCATGGTCGGCCTGGCCGTCGTGATCAAGAACCCATGGGCCGGTCGCGGTTTTGTTGAAGATCTGAAGCCGGAAATCCGCGCCAACTGCTCGGAGCTGGGTGCACTGATGGTCGAGCGCCTGACTGCCGCCATCGGCGGTGCCGACAAGATCGAAGCCTACGGCAAGGCTGCCGTGGTCGGCGCCGATGGCGAAATCGAGCACGCTTCGGCCGTGATCCACACCCTGCGCTTTGGCAACCACTACCGCGAAGCGGTACAGGCCAAGAGCTACCTGAGCTTCACCAACAAGCGCGGCGGCCCGGGCACCTCGATCCAGATCCCGATGATGCAGAAGGATGACGAAGGCCTGCGTTCGCACTACATCACCCTGGAAATGCAGATCGAAGACGCCCCGCGCGCCGATGAAATCGTCGTGGTCCTGGGCGCTGCCGACGGCGGCCGCCTGCACCCGCGCATCGGCAACCGCTACATCGACCTGGAAGAACTGGCTGCCGAAAAAGCCAACGCTCAATAACAACAACCAAGACGGGCCGGGGCGTGGCGTGCTTACCCGCCGCGCCCGACCTTCAAGGAGCGCCCTCCATGATTCAGCCTGTCGCTGAACACACGCCTGCCGGCACCAGCTACCTGTCCGTCGGCCAGGGCCAACCCGTGGTATTGATCCACGGCGTGGGCCTGAACAAGGAAATGTGGGGCGGTCAGATCGTTGGCCTGGCCAACGACTACCGCGTCATCGCCTACGACATGCTCGGCCACGGCCAAAGCGCCCTGCCGGCTGCCGATACCGGCCTGGAAGGCTATGCCGCCCAGCTCGCCGAACTGCTCGACCACCTGCAAATTCAACAAGCGACCGTGATCGGCTTCTCCATGGGCGGTCTGGTTGCCCGGGCATTTGCCCTGCACTACCCACAGCGCCTGGCTGCACTGGTCGTACTGAACAGCGTGTTCAACCGCACCCCCGAGCAGAGTGCCGGCGTTATCGCCCGCGCCGCCCAGGCTGCGCAGCTGGGCCCCGACGCCAACGTCGATGCTGCCCTGGACCGCTGGTTCAGCCGTGAGTACAAGGCTGCCAACCCGGCGCAGGTCGCCGCCATTCGCCAGGTGCTGGCGAGCAACGACCCGCAGGGCTACCACACCACATACTCGCTGTTCGCCACCCAGGACATGTATCGCGCAGGCGACCTGGGCAGCATCCAGGTGCCGACGCTGATCGCCACCGGCGAACTCGACTCGGGCTCTACCCCGGCCATGACCCGCCAGCTTGCCGCCAGCATTCCGGGTGCACACAGTGTGGTCCTCGCCGAACAACGGCATATGATGCCGGTAGAAGCACCGCGTGAAGTCAACAAGATGCTGCTGGACTTCCTCGCCCAAGCCCGCACCCTCACCGAATCCGCCAAGGGGATAGTTGCATGACCCTCGTTCGTTTCCAGATGTGCATCGACGGCCAATGGCGCGATGCCCAGAGCGGCAAGACCTTCGACAGCCTCAACCCGGCCACCGCCCAGGCCTGGGCGCAACTGCCCGACGCCGATGAAGCCGATGTGGAACTGGCCGTGCAGGCCGCCCAACGTGCCTTCGACAGCAAGGAATGGCGCAGCATCACCGCCACCGCCCGCGGCAAGCTGCTGCGTCGCCTGGGCGACCTGATTGCCGAAAACAAGGAGCACCTGGCCCAGCTGGAAAGCCGCGACAACGGCAAGCTGATCCGCGAAACCCGCGGCCAGGTCGGCTACCTGCCAGAGTTCTTCCACTACACCGCAGGCCTGGCCGACAAGATCGAAGGCGGCACCCTGCCGCTGGACAAGCCCGACCTGTTCGCCTACACCGTGCACGAGCCGATCGGCGTAGTCGCGGGCATCATTCCATGGAACAGCCCGCTGTACCTCACCGCGATCAAGCTGGCCCCTGCCCTGGCCGCTGGCAACACCATCGTGCTCAAGCCGTCCGAGCACGCCTCGGCGACCATCCTCGAGCTGGCCCGCCTGGCCCTTGAAGCCGGCTTCCCGGCGGGTGTGGTCAACGTGGTCACCGGCTATGGCCCAAGCACCGGCGCGGCGCTGACCCGCCACCCACTGGTGCGCAAGATCGCCTTCACCGGCGGCGCCGCCACCGCCCGCCACGTGGTGCGCAGCAGCGCCGAGAACTTCGCCAAGCTGTCGCTGGAACTGGGCGGCAAGTCGCCGAACATCATCTTCGCCGACGCCGACCTGGACAGCGCCATCAACGGCGCCGTGGCCGGCATCTATGCCGCCTCCGGGCAAAGCTGCGTGGCCGGCTCGCGCCTGCTGGTGCAGGACGAGATCTTCGACGAATTCGTCGAACGCCTGATCGCCCGTGCCAAGCGCATTCGCATCGGCAACCCGCAAGATGACGCCAGCGAAATGGGCCCGATGGCGACCGCGCAACAACTGGCCGTGGTCGAAGGCCTGGTCGCGGCGGCCAAGGCTGAAGGCGCCAAGCTGCACATGGGCGGCAAACGCGCCGAGGTCGAGGGTGAAGGCTGGTTCTACGAGCCGACCCTGTTCGAGTGCGACAGCAACTCGATGACCATCATGCAGGAAGAGGTGTTCGGCCCGGTTGCGGCGGTGATCCGCTTCAAGAGCGAGGAAGAGGCGCTGGAGATGGCCAACGACTCGCAGTTCGGCCTGGCCGCCGGCATCTGGACCCGTGACCTGGGTCGTGCCCACCGGCTGGCCCGCGACGTGCGCTCGGGGATCATCTGGGTCAACACCTACCGCGCCGTGTCGGCCATGGCACCGATCGGCGGCTTCAAGAACAGCGGCTACGGCCGCGAGAGCGGCATCGATTCGGTGCTGGCCTATACCGAGCTGAAGACCGTGTGGATCAACCTGTCCACCGCGCCGATGCCCGACCCGTTCGTGATGCGTTAAGAGGAACACCAGATGATCGAACCTGGCATCTACAAAGACGTGATGGGCTCCTTCCCGTCCGGCGTCACGGTGGTCACCACCCTGGACGCCGACGGCGCCATCGTCGGCATCACCGCCAGCGCCTTCAGCGCGCTGTCGATCGACCCGGCGCTGGTGCTGTTCTGCCCCAACTACGCCTCCGACACCTACCCGATCCTGCGCGACAGCAAGCAGTTCGCGATTCACCTGCTGTCCGCCGAGCAAACCGCCGAGGCGTATGCGTTTGCCGGCAAGGGCAAGGACAAGGCCAAAGGCATCGACTGGCACCTGAGCGAGCTGGGCAACCCGCTGCTGGCCAAGGCCACGGCGATCATCGAATGCGAACTGTGGCGCGAGTATGACGGCGGGGACCACGCGATCATCGTGGGTGCGGTGAAGAACCTGGTGCTGCCCGAGCAGCCGGTAACGCCGATGGTTTACCACAAAGGCAAGCTGGGCGCCCTGCCGCCGCTGGCCTGACAGACCGCATTGGCTTCTTCGCGGGCTCGCCCGCTCCCACAGGGATCGCGCAGTTGCTGAAACCTGTGCACTACCTGTGGGAGCGGGCAAGCCCGCGAAGCAGCCAACGCCGATAATCCTGTTTTTGGGGGCCGCGCTAATCGTCTCACCCTCGGTTGCGGCCCCTGTTTTATTCCGGAGTACTGCACATGAGCAATGAAAAGTACGAGAAAGGCTTGCAGATCCGCACCCAGGTGCTGGGCGAGGACTACGTCAACCGCTCGATCCAGAACGCCGACGCGTTCACCCAGCCATTGCAGGAACTGGTCACCGAATACTGCTGGGGCCATGTCTGGGGCCGCGAAGGCTTGTCGCTCAAAGAGCGCAGCATGATAAACTTGGCCATGATTTCCGCGCTCAACCGGCCCCACGAACTCAAGCTGCACATTCGCGGCGCATTGCGCAATGGCCTGAGCCGTGAACAGATTCGCGAAATTCTGCTCCAGGTCGGCATTTACTGCGGCGTACCTGCGGCGGTAGACAGCTTCCGCCTGGCCCGTGAAGCCTTTGCCGAAGCCGATGCGGAGTCAACCCGTTAACAACGGGCTGTTCGAACCACTGCATGGAACGCCTCGGTTCGGGGCGGTCCACGATGTTGGCGCAACAGCCTCATAAAGAGCGCACCTGATGAAACGCCAGCCACTCGACGACAGCTTCAAGGTCAACCGCAACCCCGTTACCCTGCGTGAAATCGTGCTCGACAAGCTGCGCGCCGCGATCATGAACTTCCACCTGCTCCCAGGCGACCGCCTGGTCGAGCGCGACCTTTGCGACCGCCTCGGCGTCAGCCGCACGTCGGTGCGTGAAGCCCTGCGTCACCTGGAGTCCGAAGGCCTGGTGGAGTTCGCCGACGCCAAGGGCCCGCGCGTCGCCATCATCACCCTGGAAGACGCCCGCGACATCTACGAGCTACGTTGCGTGCTCGAAGGCCTGATCGTGCAGCTGTTCACCCTCAATGCCAAGGCCAAGGACATCCGTGCCCTGGAGCGTGCGCTGGAGGTCAACCGCGAGGCCCTCGAAGAAGGCGAGCTGCAACAGGTGCTGGACTCGGTACAAGGTTTCTACGATGTGCTGCTGGAAGGCTCCGGCAACCAGGTGGCGGCCCAGCAACTGCGCCAGTTGCAGGCACGCATCAGCTACCTGCGTGCCACCTCGGTGTCGCAGGAAAACCGCCGTGGCGCCAGCAACCGCGAAATGGAAAAGATCGTCGAGGCGATCAAGGGTGGCGACCCGCTGGTGGCCCACCAGGCCTCGGTCGACCACGTCCGCGCTGCCGCCAAGGTAGCCCTGGACTACCTGCGCCAGAAGCAAAATGACAACGCCAAGGTACGCGACATGGTCGAGCCCCTGGCGCTGAAGGATCCACGTATATAAGAACCGCATAGGCCGCTGATCATGCCCAACGCCCCGCGCTACTGCCCGCACTGCACCACGGAACTGGCCCGGGGCGTTCCCACAGGCGACACCCACGAACGCCTGCACTGTACCGGCTGCGGTTACATCCATTACGTCAACCCGAAGATCATCGCCGGCTGCATCATTGAGCGCGATGGCAAATACCTGCTCTGCCAGCGCGCCATCCCGCCACGCCCGGGTACCTGGACCTTGCCGGCCGGGTTCATGGAGGCCGGCGAGACGACCGAGCAGGCGGCACTGCGCGAGGTGTGGGAAGAAAGCGGCGTGCGGGCCGATATCGTCTCGCCCTACTCGATCTTCAGCGTGGCGAAAATCAGCGAGGTGTACATCATCTTCCGCGCCATCGCCACCGAAGAAACCGGGCAGTACGGGGCGGAGACGTTGGCGTACAAGTTTTTCGCACCGGACGAAATCCCCTGGGACGAGATCTACTACCCGGCGATCCGGCAAATCCTGGAGCGCTATATCCTGGAGCGGCAGGCCGGCGTGTATGGCATCTACATGGGCAATGATGACACGGGCAAGGTGCACTTCATTCGCTAGACCTGCCCCTGCCTTGCAGCAGCGGCTTCAGCCAGTGCCCCATACCGCGCAGGATTCTTCGCGGGCCTGCCCGCTCCCACAGGGAACGCGCAGGCCTCAGGCTTATGCAGTACCTGTGGGAGCGGCTTTAGCCGCGAACACCGGCGTAGCCGGTGCCATCCCCACCAAGGCTCGGCATGTGCGCCACCAACCCTTGGGTGTAGGCATCAGCCGGTCGGTCCAGCACCTGCTCGGCACTACCCTGCTCCAACACCCGCCCCTGGCGCAGCACAAGCACGCGGTCGGCAATCGCCCGCACCACGCCCAGGTCGTGGGTCACGAACAGCAATGTCAGCCCCTCGCCCTGCAAGCGCCGCAGCAGCGTCAGGATCGACGCCTGTACCGACACATCCAGCGCCGAGGTGACTTCGTCACATACCAGCAACTTCGGTTCGCAGATCAACGCCCGGGCAATGGCCACACGCTGGCGTTCGCCGCCAGAAAGCCCCTGCGGGTAAAGGTCCGCCACCCGCGCCGGCAACGATACCCGCGCCAGCACCGCCTCGACCCGCTGCCGGGCTTCTCTGCCGCGCACGCCAAAGAAGTGCGCCAACGGTGCACTCAAGGTTTGCCCGACCGTTTGCCGTGGGTTCAATGCCCGGTATGGGTTCTGGAACACATACTGGATCTGGTGCCGTAGCTGCGCATCACGTTGCCGGGCGGCAAAAGCCAAAGGTTGCCCTGCGTAGCGCAGCGCCCCCTGCACGTTCTCCCCCAGCCCGGCGATGGCCCGGGCCAGGCTGGTCTTGCCCGAACCGGACTCACCGACCAATGCCAGGCATTCACCCTGGCGCACCTGCAGCGACACATCGAACAGCACCTGGCGGTCATAGGCGACATCCAGGCCCTGCACCTCCAACAGCACGTCACCCGTTGCTGCCAGCGTATTGATCGGCGCATCGCCCAAGGCCATGGCCTCCTGCCGGGGCACCAGACACGCCACCTGATGGCCATGTGCATGCGCCAGCAACGACGGCTCGATCACCGCGCATTGCGCCTGTCGCCGGGCGCAGCGCGGGGCAAAGGCACAGCCATCCGGCCGCTGCCCCGGTGCTGGCGCATGCCCGGCAATCGCCTGCAAGGGCAGGCGCCGGGCAATGTCGGGAATGGCCGCGAGCAGCGCGCGGGTGTAGGGATGTACTGGCGTGCGGAAAAGCGCCTCGCGCCCGGCCACTTCCACCAGCCGCCCGGCATACATCACCATCACCCGGTCGACCAGGCCACGTACGACGGCCAGGTCATGGGTGACATACAGCGCCGCTACGCCCTGATCGCGGCACAGGCCCTTGAGGGTGTGCAGCACATGCGCCTGGGTGGTCACATCCAGTGCCGTGGTGGGTTCGTCGAGCACGATCAGCTTCGGCTTCAGGACAAACGCCAACGCCAGCATCACCCGCTGCTGCTGCCCGCCAGACAATTGATGCGGGAAACGCCGCAGGAACGCGTCGTCATCGGGCAGGCCCACATCTATCAGGGTTTCGCCGATGCGCTTGCGCACGGCTTGCCCCGACAACCTGGGCTGGTGCGCCAACAGGGTTTCACGCAACAAGGCCCCCAGGCGCAGTGCCGGGTTCAGCGCCGTGGCCGGGTCCTGCGCCACGTAGCCGACCAGCCCGCCACGGGCCAGGCGCAAGGCCTCGCCTTCAAGTTCAAGCAGCGATTGCCCTGCCACTTCAACGCGTCCCCCGGCAATGCGCGCGCCCTGCCTGGCATGGCGCAGCAAGGCCGTGGCCAATGTGGTCTTGCCCGAACCGGACTCGCCAACCAGGCCCACGATTTCCCCTGCAGCCACGCTGAAGGAAACCTCGGCCAGCACATCCACCTGCCCGGCCAGCTCCACCCGCAGGTCACTGACCCGCAACACTTCCCCGGTACTCTTCAACGGCGCGTTCATGGCTGCTTCTCCCCAACCCGCGCACTGGCCCGGCCAATGCCTTCGGCCAGGATGTTGGTGCCATAGGCAAACACCCCGATCAGCAGCGCCGGCGCCAGTACGGCCCAGGGCTGCACCAGCAGGCCGGCCTGGTTTTCGTTGATCATCAGCCCCCAGTCGGCAGCGGGTGGTGCCACCCCGTAGCCCAGGAAGCTCAGGCCCGACAGCATGCCCACCGCCCAGGTGAGCATGTTGCCGAAGTGCACCAACAGCGGCGTGAGGATATTCGGCAGGATTTCCTGAAAGAGGATGCGCCAACGCGGATAGCCCATCATCTGCGCCGCCTCGACAAACTCCTGCCCGGCAACCGCCACCGCGCTGCCACGGGCCAGGCGAATGACCCCGGGTGTGAAGGCAATGGCCACGGTCAGCACGATCAGCCACGGCGCCCGGCCGAGCATGGACACGATCAGCAGCACCAGGATCAGGTCCGGGAACGCCAGCGACACATCCGCCGCCCAGCTGATCGCCTGGTCCAGGCGCCTGCGTGAGAACCCGGCCAACAAGCCCAGGCTGCCACCGACCAGCAAGGCCAGGGTGGCCGCTGCCACCGACATCCACAGCACCGACAGGCCGCCGCTGAGCAACCGCGACAGCAGGTCATGGCCAAGAAAGTCGTACCCCAACGGTGCACCGGCAGCCGGCGGGCCATACACCGGCCCGACCATCGCGGTAGGTGCATGTGGTGCCAGCCAGGGGCCGAATGCGGCCAGCAGCGCCAGCAGCAAGGTAATCACAGCGCCGCGCCGCACCTGCGGGTCGGCCAGCCAACGGGATTCAATCATGGGTTGCCTCCTGGGCAGGGTTGCTGCGTGCGCGGCGCCACCACGGGCGAATGCCCCGCCGAACACGGCGGATCATTCGCACCCGGCGTGCGGTGCGCAGCTTGGGGGTGAGCAATACGGTGAGCAGGTCGGCCAGCAGGTTGATCAGTACCACCGCCAGCGTGATGACCAGCACCACACCCTGAATCATCGGCAGGTCGCGCATCTGGATCGCCGCGTTCAACGCGGTGCCAATGCCGGGAAAGCTGAAGATGACCTCAGCCAGCAACGCACCGCCGACCAACGTGCGCAGGGTCAGCGCCACCCCCTGGATCGCCGGGGTCAGGGCATTGGGCAACGTGTGCCGCCAGACAATGCGGCGCTCCGGGATACCGCGCAGGCGCGCGGCGGTCACATACTCGGACTCCAGCGCCTCGATCATCGAAGCCCGCACCATGCGCGTCAGGTACGGCAGCGCCGTCAGGCTCAGGGCCAGCACCGGCAGCACCAGTGATGGCCACTGCCGCCATAATGGCAACTGCGGGTCGAGGATCGACACTGCCGGCAGCCAGCTCATGCCGGGCATGGAAAACAACAGCACCAGGCCGATGGCCAGTAAAAAACCCGGCGTGGCCTTGAGCAGGATCAACGCCGACAAGCCCCAGCGGTCCAACCGGCTGTCGCGCCGCAGCGCCAGGCTTACACCCAGCAGCAGGGCCAACGGCACCACCAGCGCCAGCACCCCGGCCAGCAAAGCCAGGGTGTGGCCCAGGCGGCCAAACAGCAGTTGCGCCACCGGCACCTGCGAGTCCAGTGAAATGCCCAGGTCTGCGCGTAGCGCCGCGCTCAGCCAGCGTAGATACTGCACCAGGATCGGCTGGTCGAGGCCCAGTTGCCGCTGCAGGGTGAGGATACTTTCCAGCGGCGCATCCGGGCCCAGGATCACCCGTGCCGGGTCCGAGGGCAGTGCCTGGGTGGCGATGAACACCACCAGGCTGATCACCCAGGCCGTCAGCAGACCGTAACCGAGGCGGCCGATGAACCAGGCCAGCCAGGCCGGCGTGCGGGGGGTATGTCGAGTGTCAGGCATCAGGGTTCAACCAGAGTTCGTCGAAGCGCCAGGAGGCGAAGGTGGTCTGTTCCGCAGTGAGCCCGCCAACCTTGGCCGACGCGGCATCGAGCACATCGGAAAACCCCCAGATCAGCAGCCCCCCGCGTTCGTGCTGGATGGCCTGGGCTTCATGCACCAAGGCCTTGCGCTGTGCCAGGTCGGGTTGAGCCAGGGCCTGCTGGTACAGTTGGGTAAAGCGCGGGTCGTGGAAGTTGCTGCGGTTGTAGATGGCCTGTGGCGCATCGTTGTGCAACGCCGTGGCGAGAAAACCACGCGCCGGGGTCGAGCCCGGCGACAGCTGCCATTGCTCACGTTGCGGGCCGTTGAAGACCGACCCGTCCACCTGGTTGACCTTCACCTGCACCCCGGCCTTCAACGCCTGTTGGGCAAACACCAGTGCCGCGTTTACACCAGGCCCCGGCGTGGTGGTCAGTTCGACGCGCAAATCCGCATGCCCCGCCTGGCGCAGTAGCGAGCGGGCCTGGTCCAGGTCGTACGGGCGCAGGGCAATGGCATGGTTATAGGTGGGGTCGTGGGGCGAATACAGGTCGTTGGCCACCCGGCCAAAACCATTGAGCCCGCGCGTCACCAGTTCCTGCCGGTCGGCCAGCAGGCGGAACGCCTGGCGCACACGCACATCCTGGAACGGCGTTTTGGCCAGATTCAGGTTGAAGCCGGTGAACGAGGTGGTCGGCGAGGCATACAGCCGCAGCCGCGGGTCGGCCTTGAGCAACGCACTGTGCTCGGCCTGCACGCCGCTGGCCACGTCGATCTGGCCGGCACGCAGGGCTGCGGCACGCGACACCTGGTCCTTGAACTCGATGATTTCCAGTTCGTCCGCATAGGGGCGATCGGGTTTGTAGTAATTTTCAAAACGGGTATAGAGCGAGCGCTGGCCCGGAATGAAGCGCTTCAGCCGGTACGGCCCAGCGCCCACCGGGTTGGACACCGGGTGGTAGTCGGTGGGCACGATGCCGCCAAAGCTGATCAGCGTTTCATCCAGCGGGTAGAAGCTCTGCCCCTGCTTAAAACGGATCTCCAGGGTGCGCTCATCCAGCTTGCGCAAGGCTTGCCGATCGATTGCGCCGACCAGCCCGGCGAACGGCGAAGCCAGTTGCGGGTCGGTCAGGCGCAGGATCGAAAACAGCATGTCGTCGGCCGTGATGCTTTTACCGTGGTGGAACTCCAGCCCCGGTTTGAGGCGGATGGTCCAGGCGCTGGCATCGGCATTCGGCTCGGCAAACTCGGCCAATGCCAGGCGTGTGCTGACATCGGCATTCCATTCCCAGAACTTGGCGTACAGTGCCCACCCGCGAATGATGCCGCCACCTACCGGTTTGTGCGCATCGAGGTTGCCAGCCTGGTCGCCGTCGATAATGCCCACCCGCAAGCGCCCACCGTGCACTGGCGTACCTGGCAGCGCCGAACTGGCCACTGCCGGTGTGCCACTGTCGCAGCCACTGAGCAGCCCGCCGCCGAGCAGCAAGCCGCTACCCACGGCCAGGCTGTTGCCGAGAAACACCCGGCGCGAAAACAGCTCGCTCATCACCCTCTCCTTATGCTGGCTGTGCCACAACCGGCTTGCTTGCCGCACCCAGGCGCGGCACTTCGAAACCGTGGTCCAGGTCGAGCAACGGGAACAACAGGTCGGCCACCCGGTGCGCCTCGTCGATCAGCGGGAAGCCCGACAGGATGAACGCCGACGTACCCTGGGCCTGGTATTCGCGGATGCGCTCGGCGACCTGCTCGGCACTGCCGACCAGGTAGGTGCCAGCAGCCGGGCCGAGAATGTTGAAACCGAACAGGCTCGGGCCCAGCCAGACGTTGGGGTAGATTTCCAGCTCACGGGCCGTGGGCAGGCGCCCGGCGCGGATGCTGTCGAGGTTCCGCTGGATACGCGGGTCGTCGCTGACGTAGCTGTCGAACGTTTGCCCCGCGGGCAACTGGCGCTCGATGGCCGCGCGCGCGGTAGCCAGCGAGGTGCGTTGCAACAGGCGCTCGGCATGGGCCCAGGCTTCTTCCTCGGTCTCGCGCACGATCACCTGCAAGCGCGTGCCGTAGGTGAGTTCGCGGCCGACCTTGGCGGCTTCGGCCGCTACCCGGCGGAACTTGTCACCGAGCTTTTGCGGGGTATCGGCAAAGCTCAGGTATACATCCAGCAACTGCACGGAATGGGCGACGCCCGGTGCCGAGGTGCCAGCACCCCACAGCGGGATGCCGGGCTTTTGCCTGGGTGGGTGCCAGCCGCCCAGCGGGTGATGGGCGGCGGCTGGCGAACGCGGTGCAAGCTTGACGTAGCGGCCGTCGTAGCCAGCGGTTTCGCCTGCGTAGAAGCCTTGGAAGGCACGCCAGTATTCCAGGCTGAAGTCGTAGCGTTCATCGTGCGGGTAATGCACGCCCAGGGTGGCCAGGCCTGCGTCATTGCCGTTGACCACGTTGAACAGCAAGCGGCCATTGGAAAACTGGTCGAAGGTGAGCGCCCATTTGGCCAGTACCGCTGGCGACAGCTCGCCAGGGTGCTGGGCGACCAAAAAGCGCAGGCGCTGGGTGGCGTCGATCAACGCCGCCGACACGGCCAGGCTTTCGTTGGGGCTGGAGCCGAGCAGCGAACCGTAGAAGCCAAGGCGGTCGGCGGCGATGGCCAGTTGCTTGAGGTGTTCGAAATCGGTGTGCCAGCGACCTTCAGGCTCCCAGGGATAGGGGCCGTCGGGGGTGGTGAGGTACCAGAGGATTTTTACTGCCATGGCGGTGGGTCCTTGTTTCAAATGAGAGGTTTACCTGCAAGCCCTTGGGGCTGCTGCGCAGCCCATCGCGACGCAAGGCCGCTCCCACAACGGCCCTGTGTACGCCGCCCCATGTGGGAGCGGCCTTGTGTCGCGATAGGGGCGCATAGCGCCCCCGGCGTTCTGATCAACTACGCCGATCAATGCCTGGAACGAGACCCAGCTCGGTAGCGCGGTCATACAACCCGCTCATCTTCCATTGCTGGGTCAGCACCCCCGGCCCATAAGGCCGCGACCCGCCCAGGGCATCAGCCAGCAACTGGATCTGCGCGCCCTCCTCCAGCAACAGGATGAATTCCGCCGTGGCCCGCAGGCCCTGCTTGCCCCACACCGTGGCGCCGCCATTGGCTTCAAGGATTGCCAGGTTGAACGGGTTCTCGGCAATCTTTTCGAGGATGAAATCCACCTCTGCCTGGCGCCGGTCGATGTACACCGGCAGCTCGCGGGCCAACTGGTAGCGCTGCACCGGCACGTAGTGGAACGGCAAGGTGCGGTGGGTTTGCGCCCATGCGCCCAGGTACGGGCTGTGCACGTGCGACACGGTGGTGACGTCGGGGTGGGCCTGGAACAGCTTGGTGTATCGGCCCAGTCCTCCTTTGCCCTTGCCGACGATGACGTTGCCGGCAAAGTCAGTGACAGTGGCCTGCAACGGCTTGCGGTGGTTCCACGGTCCACCGTAGTTCACCGACACCAGCAGTTCTTCACCGGGCACCCGCTCGATGAAGCCAACCGTGCCGTTGGCGGTAATGGTGTTGGTTTCGCGGAAAACACTGAAAGCCGCTTCGGCTTCGGCAACCACCTGGTCGATGAAAGCCTGCAGTTCGGCTGTGACGGGGCGTTCGTTGGTCAGTACGGTCATGTTCAGTCTCCAGTCAGGTCAGGCGCGGCGCTGGGCCAGCAGTTCATGGGCAGCTTGCAGAGGCCGAGGGTCGACCCAGTCGGCGATGTCGAAATCGGCTTCAAGGAAGCCATGCAGGTAGAGGAAATCCTTTTGCGTGCCGAGCCAGGCCAAGCGTTGCGCGGACAGGTCGGGTGCCAGCGTGGTGTGGAACTCACCGCGGTAGGCCTCGGCTACGCCCTGGCTGCCGGCGCGGGTTTCCTCTTCAAGGATGCGGTTGAGCGCGGCGCGGTTCTCGGCCGCCCACTCGGCGGCACGCAAGGTTTGCGCAAGGAAGCGCGCCACCAGGTCGAAATGGTTGTCGAGCAGGCGCTGGTGCACGGTGATCGGCCGCGGCGTGCCGTTGTTGATGCGGTGGCGCGGGTCAGGCAGCAGGTCAAGGTCGACGCCGACCACCAGGCCCAGCCGGCGTGCTGCATCGGCCGCCGCAGCGCCCTTCACGTACACCGCATCGACGTCACCGCGCGCCAGGTACTCAAGCCCCGACCACAGCCGCTGTAAACCCAGCTGCGGGGTGGCAGCATCGGCCTGGTCCAGCAACGCCACTTCCACCAGTTGCACGTCATCCAGCTGCAAGCCGGCCGAGGCCAGGGCACCTTTGTAGCCATGCAGGCTCATGGCGCGGGCAATGCTGCCGGGGCGGCTGTCGCCCCAGGCCGGCAAGGCCAGGCGCTTGCCACGCAGGTCGGCGGCGCTGCGAATGCCCGAGTCCGGGCGGACCAGGATGGTTTGCCATTCCTCGATCCAGGTCAGGCCGATCAGCCGGCTGGGCGAGCCGGCTGCCCGTGCGGCCAGGGCCGGTACGTTGCCGCCTTCGCGAAACAGCCCGGGCAGTTGGTGATCGTAGTGGTGGTGGCCCAGCTGGCGGGCCTCCTGCAAGGTCGAGACCGGCAGGCCGTCGGCGGCGAATTCCTGCTCCAGCCAGCCGAGCTTGTAGGCGATGCCTGAAGCGGTGGGCACGGGGCAGCGCGTGAACCAGATACGCTCCAGGGCGGACGGGTCGTCTGCCAGGCGTTTTGCGGTGGGGGTTACGAGGGACATGGGGTGGCTCCTTGGGCGTCGTGCAAGCACCATTGCAGTGTGCGTGCCAACCGCTGGAGGCCCTGATTTACCTGGGATTGGCTGTTTTGGAAGAGGGCCGGGTGCTTGGCTGGGAGCAGGATTGCGGGCGGGGTGCTGCCAGATCAGCAGGGTGGCTGCTGCTGGAGCAGCAAGAGGTTGCGCAAGCCACGCAGGATGGGGCCTGAACAGGGGTGGCAAAGATATTGCTCAGGGGCTTGGGACCGCGGTGTGGCCATTCGCGGGCATGCCCGCTCCCACAAGGACCTGCGCAACCCTGGTTCCTGTGGGAGCGGGCGAGCCCGCGAAACAGGCGCACTGGCCCTTTCAGAAAAGACCGAGACCCCACATGAGCGCCATAGAACCCTCCCCCGCCCGCCGCTTGACCAGCGAAACCGAAGCCATCGAAACCGCCCGCCAGGTCGCCGCGCAAATCGCCGAACTGGCCGCCGACCCGCGCAACAACGGCCAGCTCCCCCACCGCCAAGCCGAGCTGTTGTCCAGCAGCGGCCTGACCGCCATCGCGGTACCTGCCCGGTTCGGCGGCCTCGGTGCCTCGGTGCAGACCGTTGTCGAAACCGTGCGCCTGGTGTCTACCGCCGACGGCGGCGTCGGTCAGTTGCTGCAGATTCACAATGTGATGTTGCGCGGCATCTTCACTGGCTACCCGGATGAAGTACGCGACCGGCTGATCGCCGACGTGCTGGCCGGCAAGCGCTTCGGCAATGCCCTGGCCGAAGTCGGCGGCAAGAACAAGTTCGCCCTCAAGACCCGTGTCGAGCGCCGTGCCGATGGCCAGTGGGTGCTCAACGGCAGCAAGTTCTACTCCACCGGCTCGTACCTCGCCGAGTGGATCTCGCTGACCGCCGCCAGCGAGGACGGCGGCGTCGGCGTGCTGCTGCACCGCGACACCCCTGGGCTGACCCTGGTCGATGACTGGCAGGCCTTCGGCCAGCAGAATTCGGTGAGCGGCACGGTCAACTTCGACAACATAGTGCTCGACGAACGCTACCTCACCCGCCGCAGCGGGCCGATGAAACGCACCGGCCTGACCTTCCCGCAGATCCTCCACGCCGCCATCGACACCGGCATCGCCGCAGGCGCATTGCAAGCGGCGGTCGAGTACCTGCGCGAGCATGCCCGGGCCTGGGTGGAAAGCGGTGTCGAGCGCGCCAGTGACGAGCCCCATGTGATTCGCCAGGTCGGCGAATATGCCGTGGCGCTGCGCGGTGCCGAGGCGGTGCTGCGTGAGGCAGCGCGGGTGTTCGACGACCACGAGCGCGACCCGGAGAACAAGGTGCTGCAGGATGAGCTGATCCTGTCGGTGGCCACTGCCCGTGCGCATTCCGATGCGGCATCGCTGAAGATTTCCAGTGACCTGTTCTCGTTGCTGGGGGCCAGCGCTTCGCTGAGCAAGTGGAACCTCGACCGCTTCTGGCGCAATGCCCGGGTGCACACCACCCACGACCCGATCCGCTGGCGGCTGCACAACGTGGGCAACTACTACCTGAACGGGGCTGACCCGGGGGAGTACACGGCGGTGCTCAATGCCAAGGAAAACCAGGGCGCTACCCGCCGTTGACACGGGGTTTGGACGGGGGGCGCTTTGCGCCCCTTTCGCGACACAAGGCCGCTCCTACAAGGGGCGGTGTCGCATTCGGATCGAGCATTTACATGAACCACCCTCTTCTTCGGGCTTTGGCCATCTATCGCGAAATGCCCTGGCGCTTCGCGCTGGTCACAGCCTTGTACATTGCCGGCAACCTCGGCCTCGCCTGGCAGCAGTGGCTGATCGGCCATGCGGTCGATGATGTCAGTGCCGGCCGCGCCGTGCTGCGCCTGGCTGATGGCAGCCTGGACGCCAGCGTGGCCTGGCACTGGTTGTGGCTGCTGCTGGCCATCGCCCTGGGCCGCGGCCTGTTGCAATACGCCGCTGCCGTGCTGTCGCTGGTGCTCAGCCAGGCCCTGCTCACGCGCCTGCGTGAACGCATTCTCAACCAGGTGCAGCGCCTGCACCTGGGCTACCACTGGCACCACGGCATGGGTGAGCTGGTGACCCGCACCACGCGCGATGCCGACAAAGTGCGCGACGCGCTGATCACCTTCTGGCGGCAGATCATCGAAACGCCGCTGGTGGTATTCGCCGCCGTGGGTTTGCTGAGCTGGTACGACCCTCTGCTGGGCCTGGTGCCGTTGCTGCTGACTGGTATCGGGTTGTGGCTGTTCGTGGTCCAGACCGATCGGCTGGTCAGCCTGGACCGGGCCGTGGGCGCGGCCTATGACCAGGTCAGCCAGGACCTGGCCGAAGGCATCGGCGGGGTACGCGTGATCAAGGCGTTCGGCCTGGAAAACCAGCGCATCGCACGGTTCGCCAGCCAGGTCGAGGTGTTTACCGGCCACGCCCGTGCTGCCCTCGCCTACGCCAGCTCGCGCATTCCACTGCCGCAGGCCGTGGTGGCATTGGGGCATGTGTGGATCCTGGTCTACGGCGCCCACCGCGTGGCAGCTGGCGCGCTGGGCATCGGCGAGCTGGTCACCTCGCTGCTGGTGGCGACCACGTTGGTGTTCCGTATCGAAGGCATTGGCCGGGTGATGCAGACCTTCGCCGATGCCCGGGCCAGTGCCGAACGCATCTGGCAACTGCTGGACGAAACCCCGGCCATCCTCTGCGGCCATTCCACCCTGCCTGCCGGGCCGCTGGGGCTGAAGCTGAACCAGGTGCAGGTCAGTGCAGCGGACGCTGGCCGGCCTGTCTTGCAGGGCTGCTCGCTGACCCTGTTACCCGGTGAGGTCGTGGCGCTGGTGGGCGCTACCGGCACCGGCAAGAGCCTGCTGGCCAGCCTGTTGCCACGCCTGAACGAGGTAGAGCACGGCAGCGTGCAGGTTGGCAGCGATGCCAGCGGTTGGTACGACGTCCGCGACCTCGACCTGGCCGAGCTGCGCCGCCGGGTGCAGGTACTGCCGCAGGAGAGCTTCCTGTTCTCCGACAGCCTGGCCGCCAACTTGCGCCTGGCCGCACCGCAGGCCAGCGACGCCCGGTTGCGCGAAGGTTTACGCCTGGCGGCTGCCGAGGATGTGCTGGAACGCCTGCCCCACGGCCTCGACACACCGCTGGGCGACCGCGGCGTGACTTTGTCCGGCGGGCAGCGCCAACGCCTGTGCCTGGCTCGGTCGTTGCTCGGCGCCCCCGACATTCTCTGCCTGGATGACGCCACCAGCGCCCTGGATGCCTTGGGCGAACGCCGGGTCCTGCACAGCCTCCGCCACCTGCACAGCGCAGGCGGCCAGGGCCCGACCTTGCTGCTGATCACCAGCCGCCTGTCCACCCTGCTGCAGGCCGACCGCGTGCTGATGCTGGAAAACGGCCGCATCAGTGCCAGCGGCAGCCATGCCGAACTGTGCGCGAGCAACGCCCATTACCGTGACTTGCTGGGGATCGACCATGACTGATGTGCAGCACACCCCCGCCAGCGATATCGACATCGAGCAACGGCTGGCCCGCCAGGCGCTGGAGCGGGGCATGTTGCACCGCCTGCTGCCGCTCTTGCGGCCTATTCGCGGGCAGATCCTGGCGGTAACAGGCATCGAACTGCTGTTGGTATTCACCGTATTCCTGCGCCCGTGGTTTGTACGCGAACTGCTGGACAAGGGCCTGGTGCCCAGCGCCGACCACTGGCTGCTCGACGAGCGCCTGGTGCTGTGGCTGGGCCTTGGGCTGGCAGCAAGCTGGCTGGCGCGCTTTCTACTGGCCGGGGTATCGCAGTTCCTGGCCGGGCGCGCGGCGATCGGCGTGCTCAACGACCTGCGGGTCAAGGTGTTCGCCCATGTGCAGGCGCTGTCGGTGAGCTACTTCGACCAGACCCGTGCCGGGCGCATCATTTCCCGTGCCGACCGTGATGTGGATGCACTGGAACCGCTGCTGGTACAAGGCCCGCCCGAATTGCTGGGCGCGCTGCTGCGCTGCGGCCTGGCAGCGGTAATGCTGTGGCGCATCGAGCCTGGCTTTTTCTACAGCCTGGCCGCCACGGTCCCCCTGCTGGCCCTGGCCACCTGGCGTTTCAAGCGGGTGTCGCAGCGCAACTGGGCCAAGGTGGCCGAGCAACGCAGCCGCTTCACCGCGCACCTGGTGGAAAGCGTGAGCGGGGTGAGGCTGATCCAGCAATGCGGGCAGGAACAGAGTAACCAGGCTCGCTACCGGCGCCTGCTGGAAGACTTCAACCAGGCGCTGATCCGCGGCAGCCTGCGCGCCGGCTGGTTTGCTCCGTTTACCGCACTGCTGAGCACCGCCGGCATGGCCGTGCTGTTGCTGGTCGGCGCCCATGGCCTGGCCGAGGGCAAGGTCAGTGTGGGCCAGGTAGCCGAGAGCCTGTTCTACGTGTTTCTGTTCCTTGGCCCGTTGCAGGAATTGTCAGACCTGTTTGAACGCTACGCCACCGGCAGTGCCTCGGCCCAGCGCATCTTCCTGTTGCTCGACACCCGTGCGCAGGTACTTGACCCGCCCACACCGCACACCCTGGCCAGGGCGCGAGGCCAGGTAGACTTCGACGCGGTCGGCTTCGCCTATGCGCCAAACAGCCCACGGCCGGTGATCGACGGGCTCGACCTGCATATTCGTGCCGGTGAAGTAGTGGCCATCGTCGGCCCCTCGGGGCATGGCAAAAGCACGCTGGTACAGTTGCTGACGCGCTTCTATGAAGTGCAGCAAGGCGCTGTGAAGCTGGACGGTATCGACCTGCGTGCGCTGGCCCAGCATGACTTGCGGCGCAACGTGGGCGTGGTGCTGCAAGACAACGTGCTGTTCAGCGGCAGCATCCTCGACAACCTGCGCCTGGCCGCGCCCGATGCAGATGATGCGCAATTGGTAGCCGCCGCCCGCGAGCTAGGTGCCGACGAAGTGCTGGAGCGCCTGCCGCAGCGCTATCACACCGAAGTCGGCCCGCTGGGCACCCACTTGAGCCACGGCCAGCGCCAACTGGTGTGCCTGGTGCGGGCCTATTTGGCCGACCCGGCAGTGCTGGTGCTGGACGAAGCCACCTCGGCGGTGGACGTGCATACCGAGCGGCGCATCCAGCGTGCGCTGCGCCGGCTGTGTCAGGGGCGTACGGCGATCATTATTGCGCATCGGCTGGCCACCATTCGCGATGCCGACCGGATTGCCGTGGTGAAGCATGGGCAGGTGGTGGAGCAAGGGGCACATGCCGAGCTGATCAGCCGTGGTGGGGCTTATGCGGCGCTGTACGACGCGTATCTGCGCAGTGCCGGAGAGGTTGTAACCGAGGAAATCGAGGTCTGACTTGCCGGCCTCTTCGCGGGCAAGCCCGCTCCCACAGGTCCGGCGCTGTACCTGTGGGAGCGGGCTCGCCCGCGAAGAGGCCGGGCCTGCTCATGCTGCTACCCCAACATCCACTGCTGCCCGATTGCTGCCACAGCAGCACCCTACCCCAAGCACACCCTGAAAACACCCACACCACCGGCCCTGCGCCAGCCATGGCACAGCCGTTGCACCACCCTCCCCACTCGCACACCCTCCCCCTTCAGGAGCCCCCATGACCACCGAATTCTTCTGGCGCCTGCCCTTGGGCACTGACGGCCCGCAGCTGTCCACCGACCGCCATAACCGCGGCAACCCCGCGCACCGCCCCGGCAACATCGCCCCCGGCCGCCTGCCCGATGGCCAGGCCGACGGTTTCACCTACATCGACTACATCGCCCAGGTGGCCAAGGCCGCCGAACTGGCCGGCTTCGAAGGCGCGCTGCTGCCCACCGGCCCGGAGCCGTGGATCGCCGCCGCTGCGCTGGCCCGCGAAACCCGGCGCATCCGTTTTCTGATCGCGTTCCAGGCCACCTGGACCTTGCCCGCCTACGCCGCCCAGCAGGCTGCCATCCTGCAGAACCTCAGCGGTGGCCGGCTGGACTGGAACATCATCACCGGCGGCAACCCGGCCAGCCAACGGGCCAATGGCGACTTCCTGGAACATGACCTGCGCTATAAGCGCACTGGCGAATTTCTGGATGTGATCGAGGGCCTGTGGACGCAGGACAGGTTCTCCTACGAAGGCGATATCTACCGCCTGGAAAACGGCAGCCTGCCGCCAGGCCTGCAACTCGAACGCAAACCGGGCGTGTACTTCTCCGGTTTTTCCGATGCCGCGCTGGACGTGGCTGCACGGCATGCCGATGTGTACCTGAACTGGGCCGAGCCGATCGACCAGCTCAAGCCGCACATCGAACGCGTGCGCGAGCTGGCCGACAAGCAAGGCCGCACGGTGCGTTTCGGCCTGCGTGTCGACCTGTTCGCCCGCGAAACCGAAGAGCAAGCCTGGCGTGAGCTGCGCCAACAGTTCGATCGCCTGGAAGGCAAGGCCAGCGCCTCGGCCAAGGGCTTCGTCACCGGCTCGGATTCCGTTGGCGGTGCACGCCAGGCGGCCTATCACCAAGGCTTGCAAAGCTTTGACGAGCTGATCCTGGCGCGCAACCTGTGGGCCGGTTTTGCCAAGGCCAAACCCGGCCCCACCGTCGGCCTGGTGGGCAGCCACCAGAACATCGCCGAACGCCTGGCCGAGTACCGCGACGCGGGTTTCAGTACCTTCATTCTCGCCGCCAACCCACACCTGGAAGAAGCCCTGCGCATCGGCCAGGAAGTGCTGCCGCTGGTGCAGCAGGCCGCCATCCCCACCCCTTTGCAAGCCAGTGCCTGACCAGGAGCAAGAACATGAGCCAACCCCTCGATACCCTGTGGTACACCCGCTGTCCGGTGCCCACCGGCCTGGGCATTGCCGTGCAGCAAGGCTGGCTGCAAGACGACCTGGCCAGCCTCGGCACCCAGGTGCAATCGCTACGCGAAGCCGACCAGCAGGCAGTGCGTGAATCGCACTTCGACCACAGCCTGCTCAATTCGGTACGCCACGGCGGCAGCATCCCGGCGATCTGGGCCCGCGCCCAAGGCCGCGACACCCGCGTGATCGGCCTGTCGTGGGCGGATGAGGCGCAGTTGATCCTGACCCGCCCAGACAGCGGCATCCACACCGTACAAGACCTCAAGGGCCGCCGCTTTGGCCTGCCCGACTGGGCCGCGGCACAGATTGACTTCACCCGCGCCCAGGCACTGCGCGGGCTGGAAAACGCCCTCAAGCTCGAAGGGTTGCAGGTCGGCGATGTGGACTTGGTCAACTACCGCTACGACGGCACCTTCAGCGACCGCCCGGTGCGCAACGTGGCCGGCACCCCGGTGTCCAGCACCCAGGGCGAAGGCCGTAACCTGGAGCTGGCCGGCCTGCTGCGCGGCGAGGTCGACGCGATCTTTCTCAAAGGCGCCAGTGCCGTGCAACTGGCCCACGCGTTTGCCCTGCACACAGTGATCGACACCGGCAGCCACCCCGACCCACTCGTTCGCAGCAACAACGGCACACCACGCACCCTGGCGGTTGACAGCCACCTGCTGGCGCAGCACCCGCAGGTGGTGCACACGCTGCTCGGTTCGGTGCTGCGCGCCGAACGCTGGGCCCACCAGCACCCCGACGAAACCCGCCGCTACCTGGCGCGGGAAACCAACAGCAGCGAATACTGGGTGCAAGTGGCCTACGGCGCAGACGCCCACCTGCGCCTGAGCACGCGCCTGGACGAACAGGCCATCGACGCGTTGCAGGACTTTGTCGACTTTCTCAAACGCTGGCGCTTCATCCCGCACCGTTTCGAGGTACGCGACTGGATCACCCGTCAACCACTGGACCAGCTGTTGGCCCCCATTCCCATGGACAGGAAACCCGTAACCCCATGACCAAGCCCCTGGAAACCCTCTGGTACACCCACAGCCCGGTGCCCACCGGCCTCGGCATTGCCGTGCAGTCGGGGCGCCTGGCCGAGGCCTTTACCCCGTTCGGCACCAATATCCAGTCGCTACGCGAGTCCAGCGAACGCGAGGTGCGCGAGGCCCACTACGACCATCACTTGCAGAACTCGGTGCGCCATGGCGGCAACATCCCGGCGATCTGGGCCTACGCCAGCGGCGTCGAAACCCGCGTGCTGGGGCTGTCGTGGAGCGATGAGGTGCAGTTGATCCTCACCACCGAAGAAAGCGGCGTACGCAGCATTCGCGACCTGAAAAACCGCCGCTTCGGCATACCCAAGTGGGCCAACGTGCAGATCGACTTCACCCGCGCCCAGGCCCTGCGCGGGCTGGAGAATGCCCTGAAACTCGAAGGCCTGGCAGTGGCCGATGTGGAGTTGGTCGACTACCCCTACGGCGGCACCTACAGCGACGATGCCAAGCAGCACCTGTACGGCGCCGAAGTCAGCCTGGACACCAGCCGCTTCAGCCGCCGCAACAACGAGCTGATCGGCCTGCTGCGCGGCGACATCGACGCTATCTTCCTCAAGGGCGCGCATGCGGTGCACCTGGCCCACGAGTTCGGCCTGCGCGTGGTGGTCGACACCGGCAGCCACCCGGACCCGCTGATCCGCAGCAACAACGGCACCCCGCGCACGCTGACCGTGGACCGGCACTTGCTGGAGAACCACTTCGATGCCAGCCGCACCCTGGTCGACACCGTGCTGCGCACCGAGCAATGGGCCTGGGCCAATCCCGAGGAAACCCGGCGCTTTCTGGCGCGTGAGCTGAACACCAGCGAGTACTGGGTGGCGGCGGCCTATGGCGACGATGCACACCGGCGCTTGCGCACGACGCTGGATAGCCGCTCGATCGAGGCGCTGCAGGACTTTACCGAGTTCCTGTTCAGGTGGGGGTTCATACCGCGGCGTTTTGATGTGCGCGAGTGGATAGATTTTCGCGTGCTGGAGAGTGTGATCGGCTCGACTTCGCGGTTAGCCGTTTGAGATTTTTGGGGCCGCTTTGCGGCCCATCGCGACGCAAGGCCGCTCCTACATTTGATCGGCGTATGCAGGACCTCTGTAGGAGCGGCCTTGTGTCGCGATGGGCTGCGCAGCAGCCCCAAAATTCTCAGCCTGGCCGCTGCTGCCCCAGCAGCACCCGCCCAGCACCCCACTGCTGCCCAATCTGCAACTTCGTCAAAAAATACAAATAATATTGTTATATATCAATAGTTTACCAACATGGCACAGTCCCTGCTCTAGCTCTCCCCAACACTGCTTTACATACGGGGAGATCCACCATGCACCAGCTCAATCCACTCGCCCGCCAGGTCAGCCTCGCGCTGCTGCTGGCCGGCACCGGCCACCAGGCCATCGCCGCCAACGAAGACAACAAGAACGAACCGGCCCTGGAAACCGTCACCGTCACCGCCCAGCACCGCGAGCAAACCTTGCAGGAAGTACCGGTAGCCGTATCGGCCATCAAAGGCACCAGCATCACCGCCGATGGTGTGCGCTCGATGGGCGATATCACCACCTTCGTGCCCAACGCCTCGGCCAAGAACCCCGACGGCGACGGTCGCCCGCGTTGGTACATCCGCGGTCTGGGCACCGGTGACACCGGCGCGGCAACGGTATTCCCGGTAGGCATCTATGCGGACGACGTCTACCTCAACGCCCCTGTCGCCGGTGGCGGGCCGCTGTTCGACCTGGAGCGCATCGAAATCCTGCGTGGGCCGCAAGGCACCCTGTATGGCAAGAACACCACGGCCGGCGCAGTGAACGTGATCTCGAAGAAGCCAACCTTCGACACCGACGGCTACGGCACCGTCGGTTTTGGCAGCAAGAACGAGCGCATCGTCACCGGCGCCATCGGCGGCGCGCTGGTCGATGAAAAGCTGGCCGGGCGAGTCGCGTTGTATTCCGAGGAGCGTGACGGCTTCCAGAACAATGATTTCGACGGCAACACCTATGGCGATGTGAACAAGAAAGCCATCCGCCTGCAGTTCCTGGCCCAGCTCAACCCCGACCTGGACGCCCTGCTCAAACTGCACAGCCGCCAGTTCAAGGGCGACGGCAGCAATGGATCGCTCCCAGTGGGCCGCTACTACAACGTGGGCTACGAACGCCCGCATGGCCGTGACATCTCGCTGAACGTCAACGAGGACTATCGCCTGGACCACGACGGCGCCTCGCTGACCTTCAACTGGTACCTGGGCGACTACACGCTGACTTCGATCAGCGCCTACGACTACATCCGCAACACGTCCACCAGCGACGCCGACTACACCCCCTACGAGGTCAACGGCGCGTCGATCACCGACAACAGCTACCGCCAGTGGTCGCAAGAGCTGCGCCTGGCCTCGCCGGAAGACCGCCCGCTGCACTGGCTGGCGGGTGCGCATTACTTCCATGAAGAACTGGACAGCTCGGCACAACGCATCGTCACCCCCGGGCCGACGCCAAACGGCAGCGGCTCGAACCAGGTGGGTACCACGGCGTTCCGCGATATGGGCTACGACCACCGTACCGACAGCTACGCGCTGTTCGGCAACCTGACCTATGACTTCACCGATGCCTTCAGCGTCACCGGGGGCCTGCGCTGGACCCAGGAGAAAAAGGACATCGACCTGGACCTGGTGCAACTGACCCGCGCCACTGCCACTGGCCCGCTGATTCCGCTGGGTGGCGTGGGCACCAACGGCAACCGCCAGGAAGACAAGACCTGGGAAGCATGGACTTATGACCTGACGCCCGAGTACCGCATCAACGACAACCTGCGGGTGTTCTTCCGCTACGCCCACGGCTTCCGCTCGGGCGGCTTCAACACTGGGCTGTCGACCAGCCTGGCGCAGCTGACCACGGTCGACCCGGAAGAGCTGGATGCCTACGAGCTGGGGCTGAAGTCGGAGTGGTTCGACCGCCGCCTCACCGTCAACGCCAACCTTTTCTACTACGACTACTCCGACATCCAGGTAAACCTGTTGACGGTGAACAACGGCGTGCTCACTACCGCGCTGACCAACGGCGCCAAGGGCAAGGTCAAGGGCGCGGAGCTGGAGATCGAAGGCCAGCCGACCGATCGCCTGCACCTGCGCGCAGCGGTGTCGTTCCTGGACACCGAGTACACCGACTTCAAGAACACCAACCCCACCACCGGCGCGGTGACCGGTGACTACAGCGGCAACAGCTTCGTGCGTTCGCCACGTAACGTGGTGTCGCTGGGTGCCGACTACACCATCCCGCTGGAAGTGGGCGGCAAGCTGGTGGCAGGGGGCGACGTGAGTTTCCGTGACAAGGAGTACTTCCTGGCCGACCGCCAGAGCAGCGCCGACGCCACCCTCAGCCAGCCTCACTACACCCTGGCCAACGCCCGCCTGAGCTGGTTCAGCCACGACGACAAGCTGAGCGTGACCGGCTTCGTCAATAACCTTACCGACCGCCGCTACCAGGTGCATGGCCGGCCCAACGGCACCGCTGGGCAGTATGTGATCACCTACGGCGACCCGCGCACCGTCGGGCTCAGCGTTACCAGCCGGTTCTGAGCTGCCCTTCAGGGCCTCATCGCCGGCAAGCCAGCTCCCACAGGTACAGCACAAGGCGTGAAACGTGTGGGGACCTGTGGGAGCTGGCTTGCCGGCGATGAGGCCTGAACTGCCAATACATTCTTCAGCAGGAACATACCATGCCCCACCACTCCCCCTTGGCCAGCGCCATCGCCCTGGCCATCGCCGGCCTCGCCGTGCCCGCCTTCGCCGCCGAACCCAACGACCGCCTGGACACGGTGGTCGTAGTCGGCACCCACCGCAGCGACGTCACCGCCTTGCAAAGCGCCGCCCCGGTCGACGTCCTGAGCGGTGAAAAACTTCAGGAAACCGGCGCCAGCGACCTGTCCGCCGCACTCACCGCGCTGTCGCCCTCGTTCAGCTTCCCGCAGTCACCGCAAGGCGCCTTCGCCGGTTCCATTGCCCAGGGCGCTTCGCTGCGCGGCCTGGCCTCTGACCAGGTGCTGGTGCTGGTCAACGGTAAGCGTCGCCACACCAGTGCCAACGTCACCCGCCAGGGCCTGGTCAACGCCCGCGGTGCGGCAGCCGTGGACCTCAGCCTGATCCCGCTGTCGGCCATCGAGCGCGTTGAAATCCTGCGCGACGGCGCCGCCGCCCAGTACGGCTCGGACGCCATCGCCGGGGTGATCAACATCGTGCTCAAGGAACGTGACGACGGCGGTAACGCCGGCTACCGCTTCGGCGGCTACAAGAAAGGCGACGGCCTGCAACGCAAGCTCAGTGGCTGGAAAGGCTTTGCCCTGCCCAACGACGGCTTCCTGACCCTGGCCTTCGACGCCGGCAGCCAGGACCCGGCCAGCGACACCCGCGACGACAACCGCATTTTCTACCCCGGTTCCACCAGCATCGACACCGCGCGCGAGCAAAACAACCGATACCGCAACTGGCGCTGGGGTTCGGGCAATGTCTCGGACCAGTACAACTTCACCGCCAACGCCGAAATGGGTTTGGGTGAAGGGCTGAGTGCCTACGGCTTTGCCACCTACGCGCACAAGAACACCGATGCCGAGAACTTCTTCGACCCACCCACCACCCTGCGCAACAACTACGGCAGCGTAGCCCTGGCGCGCTACCCGGACGGCCGCTTGCCGGTCACCCGCTACGGGCTGGAAGACTTTGCCGTTACCGGCGGCCTGCGCTTCGAAGACGAAACCCTTGGCAACTTTGATCTGGCATTGAACTACGGTGACAACCGCGTCGACTCAACCGACCACGATGCCATCAACCCGAGCTGGGGCACCGCCAGCCCCTCGACCATCTACACCGGCCGCCGCGAAGCCGACCAGACCAACCTGACCTTGGACTGGACCCGCGACTTTGCCAATGACTGGTTGGTCAAGCCGCTGACCGTTTCCGCCGGGCTGGCCTGGCGCCAGGAAAACTACGACCTCAGCGAGGGTGACGCCGCCGGCTGGTCCAACGGCCCCCTGTTCAACACGATCGACCCCATTACCGGGCGGCGTATCCCTGGCTACTACTCGGGCATCACCCAGGTCGATGCCGTGTCACTGGACCGCCGCGTGATCGGTGCCTACTTCGATGTCGAAGCCCAACTGACCGATAAATTCCAGGCAGGCGTGGCTGTGCGTAGCGAGCATTATTCGGACTTTGGCGACACTACCAACGGCAAGCTGTCACTGCGTTACGACTTCACCCCGCAGATCGCCGCCCGGGCCAGCGCCAGCACCGGCTATCGGGCGCCATCGCTGGTGCAGAGCGGGCTGTCGTCGTTCAGCGTGCAGGTGGTGGAACAGCCGCCGGGCAGTGGCAACTGGGTCGAGGTGCAGCAACGCACCCTGCGCGCCGACAGCCCGGAAGCGGCGTTGCTTGGCGGCAAGGCACTGAAGCCTGAAGAATCGACCAACTTCTCGGTAGGCCTGGTGTGGCGACCACTGCCCAATGCCTCGGTCACCCTCGATGCCTACCGCATCGACATCGACAACCGCATCACCCTGTCCGACCAGCTGCCGGCTGCGGTGGTGGGCCCGATCTTCGCCGGCACGCCCTACGCCAATATCCAGAGCGCGGCGTTCTACACCAACATTGCCGACACCCGCACCGACGGTTTCGAACTGGCCGGCCATTACCAACTGGACGTGGGCCGCTGGGGCCGTGTTGACTTCAACGGCGGTTACGCGCGCAACAACACCCGCATTACCGGGCTGGACGATGTGGGCAGCATCCCCGGCAACCAGATCATCGGCCGCAACACCCAGGGGCTGATCGAGGATGGCACGCCCGAGGACAAGCTCACCCTCAGCGCCAACTGGCTGTATGACGGCTGGAGCGTCACCGTGGCCCAGCGCCGTTATGGCGAATGGAAGAACCGCAACGCCGCCAACCCCACGCTGGACCAGACCTTCAGCCCGCAGTGGGTAACCGACCTGGACGTGTCGTACCGCTTCGACCTGGGCCTGAGTTTGTCGGCGGGCGCGATCAACCTGTTCGACAGCCACCCGGACAAAGCGAAGGGAGCGCAGTTGTATGGCGTGCCGAAGTACTCCATTACCAGCCCGGAGGGGGCTCAGGGGGCGTTCTACTACACCAGTGTGAGTTACGATTTCTGATCTGACATGCAAGGAAGCCCTTCGCGGTGAAGGCCTGCAAAAAACAACGCCTTTGCCGCGAAGATCATCATGACAGCAGCTCAGCCTACCAGGTCGTAATGTGCCGGTGTTCGGCGAGTGGCAGGGCCAGTATGATGTAGCCTTCGAAAATACCGAAGTCACCACTATCATAAGTTGAGCTGATCAATGCAAAGTGGTCCTTACCATCCCCACCCGGGATATAGGTGCCCGCCACGACATCACCAGGGCCGTGGAGCACTTTCCAGTCGATGTCCTCCCGGGCTACAACTCTCCCGTTGACCCTTGCCTCCAGTTCAACTTTTGTAAGTTCCGAATCAACTTCGGCACTGACAACCATGGGCACTTTCAGCCCCATCTCGGTGACAAGCACACACTTGCAGGTTTGGTCGCTTGCAGGGTCCTTCACCTGAATTTCCTCAACGGTAAAGGCAGCTGTGCCAGGGTCAGCAGGACTGGTGACCGTCACAGATTGCCCCTTCCCGACGGATTCGCCTTGATATTGCCATTCCAACGCAAGGGGGTTGCCGAGTGCCCCGGCGTTGAAACTGACCTGGGTGTTGGGCGGAGCAACCACGATTGATGGGTTGGCATGGAGTGGCTCGGTTACCACTGTGATCATGGCACTACTGTGAATCGCCCGGTTGGTCTTGCTCGTTGCCGTCAACAACACCTGGGCGAACGACTTCGTCATGTCGCTGGCAGCCGGGGCGGTAAATACACCGTTGGTATCAATGGATAGCCGAACATCCTCCGCGATACCGGATATTGCCTCAGCGGACCACTCCACGTTGCCTGAGGCAGGTACGGTCACGAATGGCTGCACTGCAGCTGCATGCACGGTTTTCTCCAGCGGGCTGATTGTGAAAGTGGTGGCGGCCGGGTTGACCTGCCCGAAAGAGACAGTGTCGACCAGGTGGTGCAGGTCTGTGCCTTTGATGACGTTATCGAAGCTAAGCCTCAGGATATCGCTGGTGACCGCCTCCAAGGTGGGTAATACACTTAAATTTTCAACCAACTTCGAACGTATAACATTTTTCAAAACCCCGATAAACGGGCTGGCAGCACCAACCCAGAGCTGTGTCACAGCAACAGCGAGCAACGCAAAAAAAGCCAAAAGAATCAATAACATCCATGCACTTCCACCGTCATTTTGAAAAAGGTTAGCTGGTGGAGTTGTTGGGCGAAATACTGGGCGAAATGGCACAATCTCGTTGAACAAGGAGCGCTCCTCATCGAGAGTGAGCTCATCATCCTGCCCAGGTCTGTAATAAGGCAGAAACTCATATTCAAAATCACCATCGGCCGGTTCCATGAACTTGTCCATATCAAGCCCTAACTCCGCCATCATGTCCTTCAGCTCGCCAGTTTCATCTTCAAAATCCATAAGTTGAACGGTTGTGTTACCCAATAGCCGCAAGTGAGTGATGACATGATCTTTACCTGCTTCTACCGTCACCCTGTCTCGCATATCAATAACGGTATTGGATATCCGCAAGTGGGCCGTGATGTTATACACTTTAGCTCCGATCGGAAGCGCATAACTCCTTTTTACAACCTGTTCTTGAAGGCGAACAAACCCTTTGCGACAAGCGCATTGCAACCTACCATTCGCGCCCACCACAGTGTCTAACTCAACATCCTCAATCACGCTGCTTAATGAATTAACCGCTGCTGGAATATTCAAGGATCTGGGATTAAACAAAGCGGCAGCCGAGTAGTCCCGGTCATTGGGAATCAGATACTTGTAGCTCGTACCAGGGAACAAACCGTGTGGCCAGCCCACCAGACGTACCAGCACCGCTACCCCCCCTTCTTCATCCTCGCCACTTCTATTTCTTGCCTGCGTGCGCAGTTGGAATGCCGTTGGCCGATACATGACGACAGCGTCCCCCCCAAACTGGCCAATCGGAAATTGACGCTGTTCAGGCGTCATCGCGGAAAACGTCTGCCTGAAAAATTCTGTCAACAAGCGATCATCCCCCTTATAATCGGAAAGGGAAAATTTCTCGCTGTTGCTGAGATCGAGTTTTATAACTTTACTTTCATCTATCGTGCCGCCGGCTTGCGTCAAGTCAATATCCAAACTTAATGTAGCGTCTTGCAAGGGGTGCATCACATGCAGCTCACGCACGTGCCAACCACCGTTTTCGTTCGCAAGCGACCAAACACTCGCCTCCACAATTCCCATTTGCAGGTGCGCTCTGTCGGAGGCGAGATCGGCGTCAAACATCAACCGCGGTGAGACCAGGCTGCACTCAGACAACGCAAAGCGGCGGTCTGCCCCATTACTGATGAATCCACTGATGGGTGGTAGCTTTTCGGCTGTCTTGGTGCGCCTGATCGACTCTTGCTTCAACACTGCGTTGATTTTGCCGCCGTCGATAAACAGGATCGCGCCCCATCCCAACATGCGTGTTCCATCACCTAACCATTTGACCAGTTCTGCAGTTGAGTAATCCATGATCATCTCCTGGTGCGTTGTGCGAGCCTGACGGCCGAACGCCTGCTCAGCCCGGTAGCGATCATTTGATCGTTGGGGGGGCTTTGCTACAACTAGCAGTTTTAACAGGCGCCACACCCTGCGAGACCGTGAAGCTGTTACTGCGGTGCTGCTGCAGCAGCACTTTGTTGTTGCTCCAGCACCAGTCCTGCCGGAAAGCTCAGCATTCAAAGGGCATGACGGACCTGCGCATTGACCTGCCGCACCCGCGCCAGCGCGACAGCCGGGTGTTGCAGGGGTACAAGCAGCGTTTGCTGGGGGAGCTGGTGGGGCACTGAACGGTGCCTGGCTTGCGGGCGCTGCGCGTGCCTTGTGGGAGCGGGTTGACCCGCGAATGCGCTACTTCAATTGTGATAATCACTCTCAATTGAACGTTGCAAGGTAACCTGCCTGGCCGTTGCGCCCTCTTGTTCCCTTGGCCAGTCACCACCATAATGATAAGAATTCTTATTTGAACCGACTGTATGAAAAAGCCCTGCATGGATGCACACGCCCAGGTCGATGACCTTTACCGTGACCACCACCGCTGGCTGCGCAACTGGCTGCAACCGCGGCTCAGTTGCCAGCACCTGGCCACCGACATGGTGCAGGATGTATTCGTGCGTATCCTCACGGCAGACAATGCCGCCGAACGCCTGCAAGCCGTTCGCGAACCCAAGGGCTACCTGGCCACCATCGCCCGCCGGCTGATGATCGACCACTTCCGCCGCGCGCGCCTGGAGAGGGCCTGGCTGCAGACCCTGGCCGAACAGCCCGAGGCGCTGGATATTTCTGAAGAGGACCGCGCGGTACTGCTGGAAACCCTGTGCGAACTGGACACCATGCTGGCCGGGCTGGGGCTGGAAGTGCGCCGGGCGTTCCTGCTGTCGCAACTGGAGGGCATGCCGTACAAGGCCATCGCCGAGCAACTGGGCATCTCGCTGTCCACGGTCAACCGGCACATGGCCAGGGCGCTGCACCACTGCCTGCTGTTCAACCTCGAGGCAGGTCTGCAATGAGCGTGACCGACCCGACGCAGCGCGTGGCACTGGAGCAGGCCGTGCAGTGGTACACCCTGTTGCAGAGCGGTTCGGCCGGGCCGCAGGACCACCTCGGCTGGCAACAGTGGCTGCAACAGACCACAGCCAACCAGTGGGCCTGGGCGCAGATCGAGCGCCTTCAGCGACGCTTGCAAGGCGTGCCTGCTGCAGTGGCCGGGCGCACGCTGGACCTGGCCGGTCAGGCCCAGCACAACACCCGTCGCAGTGTGCTCAAGGGCGTGGCGCTGATGCTGGGCGGCAGCAGCCTGGGCTGGCTTGGCGTTGACCAGTTCGAAAATGGCGCCTGGCTAGCCGACTATCACACCGCTGTTGGCCAGCGGCTGCCCGTCGTCCTGGCCGACGGCGGCCAGCTGATGCTCAACACCGACAGCGCGGCGGATGTACGCTATGACGCGCACCAACGCCTGGTCCACTTACGCCGGGGCGAAGTGATGGTGACCACCGCTGGCGACCCTGCCGGCCGGCCCTTCTTCGTACAAACCGCACAGGGTCGGGTTCAGGCCCTGGGCACTCGTTTTTCGGTACGCTTGCTGGGCGGTGAAACCCAGGTTGCAGTGTTCGAACATCAGGTCCGCATCACACCCGCGAACGGCCGGCCTTTGCTGCTGCAACCTGGGCAGTACTGCCAGTTCAGTTCTACGGGCGCTACCCCGGCAAGGCCGCTGCCTGCCGAACAGGATGCCTGGACCCAAGGCCTGCTGGTAGCGAACGAGCAACGGCTGGACGCGCTACTCGCCGAACTGGCCCGTTACCGCAGCGGCTGGCTGCGCTGTGACCCGTCTGTGGCCAGGCTACGCGTCAGCGGCACCTTCCCGGTGGACGACACCGACAAAGCCTTGCGCGCGATCGCCAGCGTGCTGCCAATTGGCATCATGCGTCGCACCCGCTACTGGGTGACCGTGAGCGCCTTGCAGAAGGCGTGAAACTTTTTTACGTATCAGTGAGATTTCTTCTCTTTCTCATCCGACTCAGGGGTAACGGGTGCATGACCCGCTTGCCAACATAAGAGAAGCCCTCCATGAAAACGCATCATCCGCTCCGCCCGCTGGCGGCCGGTATTCGCAATGCCCTGCTGGTATCGGCGCTGCTCGCTGCCACCCCGGCCCTGGCCGACAGCACACCCCGTGAGTACCACATCGGCCAGGGCGATCTCGGCCAGGCGCTGACCCGCTTTGCCACCCAGGCAGGTATTGTGCTGTCGTTCGACCCGGCCTCCACGCAAGGCCGCAAGACGCCGGGGCTGGAGGGCATGTACGGGGTCGACGAGGGCTTGCAGGCGCTGTTGTCGGGCAGTGGCCTGCGGGTGATGCGCGAAAGTGACGAGCGCTGGTTCATCATCCCTGCCGGTGAAGAACCCGGGGCCATGGAGCTGTCGGCAACCCACGTGAACAGTTTCGGGCTGGGCGCCACCACCGAAGGGACCGGCTCCTATACCACCGGGGTGACCAGCACGGCGACGAAGATGAACCTGTCTATTCGCGAAACGCCGCAGAGCATCAGCGTGGTCACCCGCCAGCAGATGGACGACCAGCACCTGGCGAGCATCACCGATGTGCTCAAGCAAAACCCGGGCATTACCATGTCGCAGGACGGCGGCGAGCGCTTTCACATCTACTCGCGCGGTTCCGAAATCAGCACCTACCAGCTCGACGGGGTCAATACGGTCCAGGAATACCTGACCCGCAACATGCCCAGCACGCTGATGGACATGGCCATCTTCGACCGTATCGAGATCGTGCGTGGGGCCACTGGCCTGATGACCGGTGCGGGTGAGCCCAATGGTGTGGTCAACATGGTGCGCAAACGCCCTACACGCGAGTTTCAGTCCTACGTTCAGGCCGGGGTTGGCTCATGGGACTACTACCGCGCCGAGGCCGATGTCTCGGGGCCGCTGGTGGAAAATGGCAAGCTGCGCGGTCGGCTGGTGGCGGCCAAGCAGACCAACCACAGTTTCATGGACTGGTACAGCCAGGACCGTGACCTGCTATACGGCGTGCTTGAAGCAGACCTGACCGACACCACCACCGCACGCGTGGGGGTGGACTACCAGACCTACAATGCCAATGGCGCGCCCGGCGTGCCATTGTTCTACAGCAACGGCCAGCCCACCGACTTTTCCCGTTCGACCAGTTCGGGCCCGCGCTGGATGTATGAGGATTACACGACCAGGAACTACTCTTTTGGCCTGGACCAGGAGCTTGCCAATGGCTGGCAGCTGAAACTGGCCGGCAACTACATGGACGTCGACCGTGACTCGCTGTCAGCGTTCTACCGCACCGGTGCCGGGGTCGCCACCCTCGACCAGAACACTGGCCTGGGCACGCTCGACCTGCTGCAGGTCGAGGCGCACCAGGTGCAGCGCGGCATGAACATCACCCTGCAGGGGCCTTTCGAGCTGTTTGGGCAGTCCCATGACCTGATCGTCGGGTTCGATTATCTGGACTACAGGAACAATCACCTGACCGGATCGGCAGGGTCGCCGACATTCAACTTCTTCACCTGGGGCAACCGCATACCGCAGCCTGGCAACTACACACCCGTGCTGGATTACGACGTCAACATTCGTCAGACCGGATACTTTGCCGCCACCCGGCTCAACTTCACCGATGACCTGCACCTGATTCTGGGTGCGCGAACCACCAACTACAGCTACGACGCCCATCAGGTATCGTTGCCCAGCGGTTTCGACCGGCCGTCCACGATGCAGGAACGTGGCGAAGTCGTACCCTATGCAGGGCTGATCTACGACCTGACAGCAGAGCAATCGGTGTACGCCAGCTATACCGATATCTTCAAGCCGCAAACCGCCAGGGACCGTACCGGGAAAGTGCTGGACCCGGTAATTGGCAAAAACTACGAGATGGGCTGGAAGGGCGAATTCTATGACGGCCGGCTCAATACCAGCGCGGCGATTTACCTGATCAAGCGGGACAACTTTGCCGAAGACGACACTGGCTTCCCGATTCCTGGCGTGGCGAACTCAACTGCATCACGTGCCGTCGACGGTGCCGAGACCAAAGGCATCGACCTTGAGCTTTCCGGCGAAGTGGCCAACGGCTGGAACGTGCATACCGGGTACAGCCACTCGCGCACCGAAAACGTCCAGGGCAACCGCCTGACACCGCAACTGCCGCTGGACACCTTCCGTTTGTGGAGCACCTATCGCCTGCCGGGTGAGTGGCAGCGCCTGACTTTGGGTGGCGGGGTGAACTGGAACTCCAAACAATCTCTGTTGACCACTCGCAACACACGCATCACACAGGAAGACTATGCCGTCGCCAGCCTGATGGCGCGCTACAAGCTCAGTGACAACCTGGCGGCCACTTTGAATGTGGAGAACCTGTTCGACAAGAAATACTACGCGGGCCTGGCGGGCAACTATGGGCATTATGGGGCACCCCGCAATGCCACGCTGAACCTGCGTTACGACTTCTGAGCCACCAAACCGGGGCCGCTAGCGGCCCCGGTAGTCTGCCTCAACCTGCGAGGATGAAGTCCGCGGCAGTCACCGTGGTCGCATCCGCCACCCCCACCAAGCGGATGGAGTCGGCAGCGCCAATGCTGACCAGCGTGTCCGCGCCTACATCGGCGATGGTGACGCTGGCGGCAAAGTTGGCCGCAGTGATGTTGAGCGCGGTGATGTCCAGCCGGTTCTGGCCCCCCGCCGCGATGGCATCGAAGCTTATGATCAGGTCGTTGCCGAAGCCGGCAGCAAACTGGAACACATCATTGCCGTCGATGGCCATCATGGTGTCGTTGCCGGCCCCCCCCACGACCGTATCGTTACCGGCCGAGCCGTTGAGGAAGTCATTGCCGGCGCCACCGAACAACGTGTCGGCCCCCACGTCACCGAACAGCGTGTCGTTGCCATCGCCGCCCTGCAGGGTGTCGTTGCCGTTGCCACCGTCCAGGCTGTCATCGCCAGCACCACCGACCAAGGTGTCGTTTCCGGCATCCCCTAGCAGCGTGTCACTGCCGTCCCCGCCATCGAGGCTGTCGTCACCACCGCCACCGTTCAGGCGGTCGGCGCCCAGGCCACCGAACAGCTGGTCGTTGCCGCCGTCGCCGTTGAGGGTGTCGTTGCCGACACCCCCGAACAACTGGTCGGCGCCGCCCAGGCCATTGAGCGTGTCATTACCGCCCAGGCCCGAGATCACATCGTTGCCCGCACCACCGGTCAGGGTGTTGGCAGCGTTGGTGCCAACCAGCGTCACCCCCGGCGGCACCACCACGGCTGCAGTTGCCGACGAAGTCAGCGATTCCAGCGTGCCGAAGCCGTCGGTGTAGCGCACGATCACCCGCAGTTGCTGGTTGCCTTGGGCAAAGCCCGGAGTGAAGGTAGCGGCAGTGGCGCCGGCGATGTTGCTGAAGGTGCCGCCCGTGCCCTGTTGCCACTGGAAGCTGAAGGCGCCCAACCCGTCCAGGTCGGCTATGCCGCCCGTCAGTGCGGTCAGTGTCTGGCCCCGGTCTGGCGTGGTGTCGCTGATCACCACAGTACCGGTCGGCGCATCGTTGACGTTGGCGACCGGGTCGAGGATGTCGGAGGCGACGCTTTCCTGCACACCGAAGTCATCCACGTAGCTGACCACCACCCGCATGTTCTGCCCCACTTGTGCCTGGGTCAGGACAAAGGTGCTGCTGATGGCGCCAACAATGTTGACCCAGCCCACACCCCGGTTGGACTGCCACTGGAAGCTGAACTGCGGGTTGCTCAGGCCATCGGCATCAACGATGGTCGCCGGGTTGGCGGTGAGGGTCTGGTTTTGCACCAGCAACCCGGTCACGGCAGGCCCGGCACTCGGGGCACTGTTCGGCGACGAGTCAACGATTTCCAGCGTGCCCTTGGCGTCCTGGTACACCGCGCGAACGCGGATGCTCAGGCCGGCCACATCGTCCGTTACGCGGTACGTTGTACCGATGGCCCGCGAAACTTCGCCGGCGGCAACGAAGGTGATGTCTTCATACACGCCCGAGCCAGGCAGGGTTTCGACTTGCCAGTAATAGGCGACTGGGCCGTTGACTGCGCCGGTAGGGTTGGCCGCGCTGACGTTGTCCGCATCACGTACCGCCAGTGGCGTTACCCGCAGCAGCTGACCGCTGACCGGCGTGTCGTCACGCAGCCCGGTGGCCGCGTCGAGAATCGCCAGGTGCCCCGTGGGGCCTGCGTTTACGGCAGTACCCACACCAGACGCCTGCGAACGGTCAGAGAACTGCAGGCGCTCGATACCGGTGAGGTGGTCAACACCATCACGCCCCGCCACCAGGTCGGTGACGATCACCGAGTTGCCATCGACCACCACGCTGTAGTCGGTGGCCACCCCCGAGAACACCGCCGTGTCGTAGTTGTCGGTGCCGCTCAGGATTTCCCGCACGATCACCAGCTGGCCCGGGTTGTAGGTGCCATTGAGCATGAACGGCACCATCGGCTCCATGCTGTTGAAGCTGGCGATTTCCGGGCCGGTGCCGTCATGGTTGGCACGCACGCTGATGCGTACGTTCAGCCACTTGTCACCGTCGGGGATGTCGTCGCCGCCACGGCCTTCGAGCAGGTCGCTACCGCTGCCGCCAAGGATGATATTGCCGCCATCGTAGAACGTCGCCCCGGCGGCCAGCAGGCTGGACAAACCGTTGATCAGGTTGATGTTGGTCAGCACGCTGCCGGCTGGGCGCCGGTACCATCACCGACGTCGACGAGTCGGTAGCCCGTCGTGACCTGGCCGAAGCTGACCTGATCGAGGCTCAGGACAACCTGATCAACGCCCGCCGCAAGCTGGAAGAATACATCGGTGAAACCCCTGACTCGCTGATCACCTTGCAACCGGGCTTCACCACACCGCCCCTGATGCCAGGCAACCTGCAGGACTGGCTGCTGAAAGCCCAGGCGGACAGCCCGCTGATTCATGCGCGCCGGCACAACTACGAGCTGGCCGAAGAAGAAGTGAAACGCGCCCGCGCCGGGCACTACCCTACCCTGGATTTCGTGGCGGGTTATACCGCCGGCAGCAGCCAGTCGATTTCCGAGATTGACCAGCGCAACCACTACAGTTCGATCGGGCTGGAGCTGATTACCTCGGGCCTGAGCTACTGGTGACCAATTGATGGGATCTGAAGGTTGACGCGATTCTTGTGGGGGATTGCTCAGCCCATTGGGCTGCGCTGTGGGAGCGGGCGTGCCCGCGAAGAATCCAACGCGGTGCATGGCACCGGCTGCGCCGGTGTTCGCGGGCACGCCCGCTCCCACAGGGTCCCTGCTAAATCAGTAAGTGATGTGCGGCTCTATGAGCAACGTTGACGTTGAAGCCTATGCATAGCTGCGACGCAATTCTTCGCGCTATGATCGGACACCCTGCCGTGGACGCCCTGCCCCATGCCCGTAGACCTTCAAGCGTTGTACCCCAGGTTGATCCACCTGATGCTGGACACCGTGTTCGTGGTCGACAGGGACAACCAGATCGCTTTTGTCAGCGATGCCTGCGAGGCGCTGCTGGGTTACCAGCCCGCTGAAATGATCGGCACGCTGATCACCGACTACATGCACCCCGACGACCTGGCGGCCACGCGCGCGTCAATTGTGCGGGTGATGAACGGCCAGCCCCATTACGACTTCCGTAACCGCTATGTGCGCAAGGATGGCGGTATCGTGCACATCCTGTGGGCAGCCAGCTGGTCCGAAGAGGCTCAAGCGCGTATCGGTGTGGCCCGGGATGTGACCGCCCTGCGCCAGGCCGAGGATGAACTGCGCTTTCTGGCCCACCATGACCCGCTGACCCGGCTGGCCAACCGCGCCATGTTCAATGAACGGCTGGACACTGCCCTTGCCGCCGCCCGGCGCCACGATCGCACGCTGGCGTTGCTGTTTCTGGATATCAACGACTTCAAGCAAATCAACGATGTGCACGGGCATACCGCGGGCGACCGGGTGCTGTGCACGCTGGCGCGGCGCCTTGAAGGCTGCGTAAGCGCCACCGACACGGTGGCGCGCATGGGCGGTGACGAGTTCACCGTGCTGCTGACCGATTGCCCGTCAACAGAGGCCATTGGCGAACATGTGGCGAACATCCTGGCAGCCATGGCCGAACCGCTCAGCGCCGAATTGCCAGGCATCGACGCGCCATCCTGCAGCATTGGCGTGGCCCGCTTCCCGGAGGACGGCCACGATGCCGACATGCTGCTGCGCCATGCCGATGGGGATATGTACCGGGTCAAACGAAAACGCACTGCGACCGGGTAGGCATACCCCCATTGCCCTCTGCGCTGGCTCTTTTCAACAGCAAGGTAGCGTTTCAACCCAACGCAAGTTCAACCACCGGGAAACCACCATGTCTGACCTTGAAAACACCCTGCTCGACAGCTGGCAGCACAACGCCCAAGCCTGGATTGATGCCGTGCGCAACGGTGCCATCGAGAGCCGTCGCCAGGTCACCGACCAGGCCATCCTGCTTACCATCCTTGGCCGCCAGCCCGGACGGGTACTGGACCTGGGCTGTGGTGAGGGCTGGTTGCTGCGTGCGCTGCACGACCGCGGGATCGAAGCTGTGGGCGTTGATGGTGACCGGATGCTGGTGGATGCCGCGCGCGCTGCGGGCTCGGCCGAGGTGCACCTGGCCAGTTATGCGCAGCTGGCCGATGCGCAGGTGTATGTGGGCAAGGGTTATGACCTGGTCTGCGCCAACTTCGCGCTATTGCATCAGGACATTATTCCGCTGTTGGCGGCGATGAATGATCTGCTGGTGCCGGGTGGCGCACTGGTGATCCAGACACTGCACCCATGGAGCGTGGCCGACGGGGATTATCAGGATGGCTGGCGGGAGGAATCATTTGCCGGGTTTGGCGGAGATTGGCAGCCGATGCCCTGGTATTTCCGCACCTTGGCCAGCTGGCTGAATGCGCTGGACATGGCCGGGTGGCGGCTGGTCGGTTTGCAGGAGCCGCAGCACCCGCAAAGTGCGGTGCCGCAGTCACTATTGATGGTGGCTGAGCGCCCCTGAGGCATACACGGTCGGTGTAGGAGCGGCCTTGTGTCGCGATGGGCCGCAAAGCGGCCCCAGAAATGGAGGCCGCAACAAAGAACCTGGGGCCGCCTTGCGGCCCATCGCGACACAAGGCCGCTCCTACACTTACCGTGTCGGGCTTAGAGCACCGGCTTGCGCGCCGCGCCGCTGCGGGCCTTGGCCATGGCCGCCAGGCGCACCGCCACGTTGGCCGCCCCATACCCCGCATAGCCACCCTTGCGCTGGATGATCTCGAAGAAGAAGCGCTCCTCGAACGGTTCGGTGTACACGTGGAACAGCTCGCCACCTTGCGCATCGCGGTCGTACAACACGTTGTAGTAGGCCAGCTCGCTGAGGAACTCGTCGTCGAAATCGAAGCGCGCTGCCAGGTCGTCGTAGTAGTTGAGCGGGATTTCCAGCAGCGGCACGCCGGCCAGCTTCGCCCGTGCTACTTCACGGAAGATGTCGTCACAATCGAAGGCGATATGATGCACCCCCGAACCGCGGTAGCTGGACAATGCATGGGCGATGGCGGTGTTGCGGTTCTCCGAGATGTTCAACGGCAGGCGCAAGGTGCCGCACTGGCTACGCAGGGCGCGGCTCTTGACCAGGCCATACGGGTCGGGCAGCACCACTTCGTCGTCGGCGGCGAAGTCGAACAGGCTCTTGTAGAACAGCACCCAGCTGTCCAGCGACTCGGCCGGCAGGGCCAGGGCCATGTGGTCGATGCGGCGCAGGCCGCCGGTGGCGGTGGCGTTCTTGTCCAGGCTGAAATCGGTGTCGTACAGGGTCTGGCCGGCGGTGCCCTGCTCTACCAGGTACAGCAGGCTGCCATCCGGGGCACGTACCGCCGGTACTTCACATTCATTGGGGCCGACCAGCCCGCGGAACGGCTGGCCACGGTAGGCCGTTGCACGTTTCAGGGCGGCCTGCTGGTCCTTGACCCGCAGCGCAGTGGCGCACAGCGACGGGCCATGGGCCTCGAAGAAGTTGTGGCCAAAAGAATACGGTTCGGCGTTCAGCACAATGTTGATATCGCCCTGGCGCAGCAGCTGTACGTCCTTGCTGCGGTGCTTGCCGGCTTCGGCAAAGCCCAGGCGCTTCAGCCAATTGCCCAACCGCGCGCCGACGGCTTCGTCGACCGCAAACTCAAGAAACTCCACGCCGTCATAAGTGCTTGCCGCCGGTGGTGTGAACAGCACGCCGGGCTCGATCGGCGTGTTCTCCTGCTCCAGGCGCAGGCGGGTCTGTTCTTCGAGGTACAGCAGCGAACGCAGGCCGTCGGCGGCATTCTGCCGAGGTGGCGCGGCGCGGAAACCATCGTTGAAAATTTCCAGCGACAGCGGCCCACGGTAGCCGGTGGCCAGGATTGGCGCCAGGAAGCCGGCCATGTCCATTTCGCCCTGCCCCGGGAAGCAACGGAAGTGGCGGCTCCACTCCAGTACGTCCATGGCCAGGATCGGCGCGTCGGCCATCTGCACGAAGAAGATCTTGTCGCCGGGAATGTCGCGGATCGCGCTTGGGTCGCCTTTGAGCGACAAGGTATGGAAGCTGTCGAGAATCACCCCGAGCGCCGGGTGGTCAGCCTGGCGCACCAGGTTCCAGACTTGCTGGTAGGTGTTGACGTGGCGGCCCCAGGCCAGGGCTTCGTAGCCAATGCGCAGGCCACGCTTGCCGGCATGTTCGCCCAGCAGGCGCAGGTCGTCGACCAGCAGCTGTTCATCGCCCAGGGCATCAGCCTGCACGTTGCTGCACACCAGCACCAGGTCGGTGCCCAGCTCCTGCATCAGGTCGAACTTGCGCTCGGCGCGGTCGAGGTTTTTCTGCAGGCGGTCGCGGCGGCAGCCTTCAAAGTCGCGAAACGGCTGGAACAGGGTAATGGCTATCCCTAGGTCGGCGCACATCTGGCGCACCTGGCGTGGGCTGCCGGCGTAATAAAGCAAGTCGTTTTCGAAGATCTCGACGCCGTCAAAACCGGCGGCGGCGATGGCTTCGAGCTTTTCCGGCAGGGTGCCGCTCAAGGACACGGTGGCGATCGAGCGCTGCATGGCGGGAGTTCCTTGTTGTTGGAAAATTACGGTGCCAGTCAGGTAAAAAACCACTGTCACAGTTTATGGCACGATCGATTATTCGCAGGTAAAGTCGTCGCTTCAATATCTTTGTACGGAATGGTTAGTTTTGCGTTCGATTATCGCACAAAACCCGATTTCGCGAATTGCTACACCGCTGGCCCAGGGTCAACATGAGACCCAGACGCAGGCACACCGACCTCTGCCTCCTGCCTTGGCATAACCCCTGGCGGAACCTGCGCAAACAACAATAACAACGGAGACAACGATGGCTCACTCCAGCTCGCAAGCCAAAAAAGCGACCGCCAGTGGATGGATAGGCTCGGCACTCGAGTACTACGACTTCTTCATCTACGCCCAGGCCGCTGCGCTGATTTTCCCGCAGATCTTCTTCCCCAATACCGACCCGAAAATGGCCATCATTGCCTCGTTGGCCACCTACGGTGTGGGCTACCTGGCGCGTCCGGTTGGCGCCTTCGTGCTGGGCCACTGGGGTGACACCCGCGGGCGCAAGAACGTCCTGCTGCTGTGCATGTTCCTGATGGGCCTGTCGACCATGGCTGTCGGCCTGCTGCCCACCTACCACGACATCGGTTACCTCGCCCCGGCCTTGCTGGTGGTGTTGCGCCTGATCCAGGGCTTTGCCGTGGCCGGGGAAATCTCTGGTGCCAGCTCAATGATCATGGAGCACGCTCCCTTCGGTCGCAGAGGCTATTACGCCAGCTTCACCCTGCAAGGCGTGCAGGCCGGCCAGGTGTTGGCGGCGGCCGTGTTCCTGCCACTGGCTTACTTCATGCCTAGCGAAGCCTTCACCGAATGGGGCTGGCGCATTCCGTTCCTGATGAGCGCCATCGTGCTGATTGCCGGCTTCATCATTCGCAAGGAAGTGCACGAAACCCCGGCATTCGTGAAGGAAGAGAAGCAGGACAAAGTGGCCAAGTCACCGATCAGCGAAGCGTTCCGCCACAGCTGGAAACACATGGTGCTGGTGATGTTCATGGCCCTGATGAACGTGATCCCGGTGGTGGCCACCATCTTCGGTGCGGCCTATGCGGTGCAGCCAGCCTATGGCATTGGCTTCGACAAGAGCGTGTACCTGTGGATTCCAGTGGTCGGCAACATCGTCGCCGTGCTGGTGATCCCGTTTGTGGGTAACCTGTCGGACAAGATCGGCCGTCGCCCAACCATGATCGCCGGCTGCCTGGGCTCTGGCCTGCTGGCCTTCGTCTACCTGTATGCCATCAGCATCCAGAACGTGCCACTGGCGTTCGCCGCTTCGATCGTCATGTGGGGCATGGTTTACCAAGGCTACAACGCGGTCTTCCCAAGCTTCTACCCAGAGCTGTTCCACACCCGCTACCGCGTTTCGGCCATGGCCATCGCGCAAAACATCGGCACCATGCTGACCGCCATGCTGCCGGCGCTGTTCGCCCTGGTTGCCCCGCCTGGCTCGGACAACATCCCGCTGGTGGTGGGTGGCCTGGCGTTCTTCATCACCTGCGTGTGCGCCCTGGCGGCCTACATCGCCCCCGAAACCCACCGCCTGGCGATGGAAGACCTGGGCAACCCAGCGGCCAAGCCGATGGAGAAAGCAGCGTATGAAGCCAGCCGTAAAGGCAGCTTTCAGGCAGTGAGCCACTGATACACCGCTAAGGGGCTGCTTTGCAGCCCCTTAGCGCTCCCGCGGCTTGCGCCGCGAAGATGGCAACACGGTGCATGGCATCGGGCAATTACTCCCCTCCTACCCCGCAGTGCACCCTCAACGGCGTCAGCCAGCTCAGCCCTCCAAAGTTCTACAAGTTGTTGCTACAGCGAACTTTTTCCTGATTGCCTGTCTATGTGTGAGGCACAGACAGGTCGCCGAACGCGAGACAACGTTCGCGCCACACCTGCTGGCCAGATGGCTCAATGGTTATCAGAGGTTGGCTTCGCTCATGAAAATACATGTCGCAAGGTTGGTGCTGCTCGGCCTGTTCTCGTTCGCGGCGGTGGGCTCGGCATCGGCAACACAAATGAAAGCACCGGCGGTGGCGGCACCGGCCGTTCAGTCACCCTTGCAGCCTGCCGGCAATCCCTGGTCGAGGGTAGCCAGCGTGGCCGCTGCACAGCCAGCCACGCTGCTGGCGCACGATGACGACCGCTGGCATGACCACAGAAGCGACTGGCGCCGTGAGCAGTGGCGGCGTGAGCAAGCACGGCGGGATTGGGAGCGGCGCCGGGACTGGGAAAAACGCCGGGACTGGGAGCGCCGCCATGAGCGCGCCATGCACCAGCGCCACCACGACGACCACCGCTACTACCGCCGCTGAAGCCAATGTAATTCCGAAAGTTGGCGCGGTTGGTGTGGGAGCGGGCGTGCCCGCGAACACCGGCAGCGCCGGTGCCATCCTCCGCGCTGCCTGCTTCGCGGGCACGCCCGCTCCCACATCAACCGCGCTGGCGCACCGATTTACGTCGCATCTGCCGGTTGGGGCATATCCGCCGCCTCGGCTTCCATTTTCATACGGTCAGCCTTGCAGATGTATTTGGGTTTGCGCGGTGCCAGCTTGGCACTGGCCTTCTTCGCATGCGCTTTCAACAGCTGGTTGATCTTCTTACGACGATTCATATTCCACAGGGCCTGTCAGGTTTTTTTGCTGACGCCATCATACCCTTGCGCCCCGTAATTCGCCGCATTGACGTATTTTTCACACCCGTCAGCTTAGCGTCACGCCCTTTCCGGTCACGCGCACACCTGCTGGCCGCCAAGGTACGACGAGGCATACGTGTCACACACCACATCCCCCGCCGCGCACAAGCGCGTGGACTGGGCCGGCCTGGGCTGGCTTTTGCTGTTCTTCTGGTACTTTTCCGGCGTAACCCAGGCGTTGCTGCTGTTCAGTGGCACTACCGGTTTCGCCGGTTTTCGCGATGCGTTCTTCCTCAGCAGCCTGTGGCTGGCGCCCGTGCTGCTGGTGCCGCGTTTCACCCGCGCCACTGCGGCGGTCATCGGCCTGGTGCTGTGGGCCGCATCGCTGGTGGGCTTGAGCTACTTCGGCATCTACCGCCAGGAGTTCTCGCAAAGCGTCATCTTCGTCATGTTCGAGTCCAACACCGCAGAAGCCGGTGAGTATTTCAGCCAGTACTTCAGCGTGTGGCTGGGCCTGGCGTTGCTGCTGTATACGCTGGTGGCGGTGCTGTTATGGAAACGCGTACGGCCGGTCACCCTGCCCCTGCGCAGTCGTCTGCCGGTGGTCGCCCTGTTGCTGGTGGCAAACCTGGTGTACCCGTTCTACAAGCAGATGGTCACCCAGGAGCGCAACTTTGCCGACGCTGCCGAAAAGGTACAGCAGCGCATGGAGCCCGCTGTACCTTGGCAACTGCTGGTCGGCTACCGCCAGTACCGCCAGCAACTGGACAGCATGCAGGAGCTGCTGGCCCAGAACGCTGCGTTGCCGCCCCTGCAAAACCTGCGTGACAGCAGCGGTACGGCGCCCCGCACGTTGGTGCTGGTGCTGGGCGAGTCCACCACCCGCGAGCACATGCACCTGTACGGCTACAACCGCGACACCACCCCCAACCTCGACGCGCTGGCTGCCAGCGACAAGGGCCTTACGGTGTTCCGCGACGTGGTATCGCCGCGCCCCTACACCATCGAAGTGATGCAGCAGATCCTCACCTTCGGCGACGAGCAGAACCCGGACCGTTTCCTCACCGACCCGTCGCTGATCAACCTGATGAAACAGGCCGGTTACAAGACCTTCTGGATCACCAACCAGCAGACCATGACCAAGCGCAACACCATGCTCACCACCTTCTCGCAGCAAACGGACGCGCCGGTATACCTGAACAACCAGCGCAACCAGAATGCCAGCCAGTACGATGACGTGGTGCTGGCACCGTTCGAGAAGGCCCTGCAGGACCCCGCGCCGAACAAGTTCATCATTGTGCACCTGCTAGGCACGCACATGGACTATCGCTTCCGCTACCCCAACGACTACGCCCACTTCACCGACAACCAGGGCGTGCCGGCCAAGCTGACGCCAGACCAGGTCAAAACCTACAACTTCTACGACAACGCGGTGCGCTACAACGACTACGTGGTGTCGAGCCTGATCAAGCGCTACTCGGCCGGCAACCCCAATGGTTTCCTGGTGTACCTGTCCGACCATGGTGAAGACGTGTACAGCTCCGGTAACCACGACCGGCTGGGGCGCAACGAAGGGGCACCGACCCGGCCGATGTACACCATCCCGTTCCTGCTGTGGACCTCACCCAGCTGGCAAGCCGAGCACCCACGCGACTTGCAGGCAATGGCCAACCGCCCGTACAGCAGCTCGCACCTGATACACACCCTGTCCGACCTGGCCGGGCTGAGCTACGACCACTATGAGCCGGCCAAGAGCCTGGTAAGCCCGCAGTTTGTAGCCGCGCCGCGCTGGATTGGTGACCCGTACCGCAAGAATGGCCTGCGCGAGTTCGACCACCTGCCGCTGGACAAGGCCAAAGCGACGCAGCAGATGGCCAGTAGCGGCCATTGACACGCTTCCTGTAGGTGTTCGTGGGTGTCCGCCCGGCCTCAGAACTTCGCCAGTTCTTCCCGGCAGAACTCCACGAACAACTGCGCGGGCTTGGTCAGTTGCACCCGCTTCAACCACGCTGCTGCCAGCCCCGACAGTGCCACCGGCTCGGCGATATCCAGCATGGCCAGGCGCTGCCCATCGTAGGTGTATTCCGAATGCGGTCTGGTCACCAACAACGAAAAACCGAAGCCCTGCCCAACCATGCCGCGCACCATCTCAATGGATGGCGAGCTGAAGACGATATTCGGCGTCAGGCCCATCTCGTTGAACAGGCTGACGAAATAGGTACGGCTGGGAGCCACGTCCAGCAGGATCATCGGCTCCGGGCACAGGTCGCGTAGCGAGACCTGGGCCTGGCCGGCAAAACGGTGGTTCTCGGGTAGCAGCACGTAAGGCTTTTGCGGTGGCATCAGTGGCTCGGCTTCGATGGTGCCGTCCAGATCGTGATCGTACAGAAACGCCAGGTCGAAGGTGCCGGCGGTCAGCCCCTGGACCAGGTCCTGCTGCTCACCGTCGCGCAGGCGGATATCCACGCCAGGGTAGCGCTGGCGAAAGCCGGCGATCAGGCGCGGCAGGTACAGCGGTGCCACAGTTTCGAAACAGCCAATGTCGATTTGCCCGGCAACGGTGTCGTTGTCGGCCAGGGCGTTCTGCTCGAACTCATGGGCCATCTGCAACAGCGACTTGGTCTTGGCGTAGAAGCGCTTGCCGCTAGGCGTCAACGACACACCTTGAGCGTGGTGACGAATGAACAGCTGCACGCCGAAGCTTTCCTCCAGGCTCTTGATGGCCGTGGAAATGGATGGCTGGGCGATGTACAGCTGGCGCGAAGCCTCGGCAACGCTGCCGGCCTCTACGGTGGTGACGAAGTACTTGAGTTGTCGCAAAGTGTAGGCAGCCACGGGCACCTCTTTAGACGCCGGTCTGGGCGCGCTGGAATCATGCCTGACACTTTAACCCCGGCTGCTGGCGGATGGGGCACGGGGTGACAAAGGATTTACCTATGGCTTGAGCAGTTTTTTTGTAGCGCAAGGGCCTGATCGCCAGTTCCGCTGCTGGCCAAAAAGCCCCGACCGTCTTTACTGATACCCAACGGCCCCAGCATTACGGAGTGCGCCTATGAAGATCGTGGTCACCAGCATTCTCGTCGACGACCAGGCCAAGGCCCTGGCCTTCTACCACTACGTACTCGGTTTCGAGCCCAAGCACGACATCCCCATGGGCCGGCACCGCTGGCTGACCCTGACCTCACCCAACGACCCCAATGGCGTCGAACTGCTGCTGGAGCCGGACGCGCACCCGGCGTCCAGGGTATACAAGGCCGCCCTCAAGCAGGACGGCATCCCCGCGACCTCGTTCGGCGTACGTGATATCGAGGCCGAATACACCCGCCTGTGCGCAGCGGGCGTGCAGTTCACCCAACCGCCTACCGACATGGGCCCGGTCACGGTGGCCGTGTTCGATGACACCTGTGGCAACCTGATCCAGATTGCCCAGAAACACTGACAGCCCCTCGCGCACCAACAAGGAAAACAGATGCGCCACGAATTCAGCGAAGTGCTCAACGACCTGGTCGATTATTTTCTGCTCGGCGATATCCAGTTGCTTCAGCGCTTCAAGCAGGAACATGAGTTACCGGATGACCTGGCTTATGCGTTCACCCATAACGACAGCGGCGACCAGGCCGTGCGCGAAGGTATCGTGCTGCCATTGGCGGGGGTCGACAACCTGCCCTACCGCATCCTGTTCACCCTCGATGGCCACACCCCGGCCCTGCGTGAGCCCGGCAGCCGCCTGAAGCACCGCCGAAATGGCTATGTGCTGCGGGTCGAGTACGGTGAGCTGATGCTTTACACCTGGCGCATCCTGCAGCATTTCACGCCCAAGACCCTGGGTGACCTGGTGGCCCGCTACCAGGTGCCGGGGCGGCCGATCATCGAGCTGGACAATGGCTGGTACGACGTGGAGGTGCTGGCGGGGGCGCTGGTGCGGGACGGGTTGTATGAGCCGGCGTTCGAATTTGTGCTCAAGAAGCGCTGGAGCCGGGGTGAGGCGAAGGATGTAGATACCGGGTATGCCTTCGGGCTGCGTGGGTACTTCGACTGATTGGTTGCCTGTGCGGGCCTCTTCGCGGGCAAGCCCGCTCCCACAGGTACTGCACAGATTTCAAGGCCTGTGCTGTACCTGTGGGAGCGGGCTTGCCCGCGAAGAGGCCCGCACAGGCACCTCACGCTTCAGGTGTGGTTGATATCCCGGTCCTTGGTCTCCGGCAGGAAGAAAATCCCCAACACCGCCGTCATCACCGCAATCACGATCGGGTACCACAAGCCGTAATAGATATCCCCGGTCGCCGCCACCATGGCGAACGCCACGGTCGGCAGGAAGCCACCGAACCAGCCGTTGCCGATGTGGTAAGGCAGCGACATCGAGGTATAACGGATACGCGCCGGGAACAGCTCAACCAGCCAGGCAGCGATCGGGCCGTAGACCATGGTTACGTAGATCACCAGGATGGTCAGCAGCAACAGCACCATCGGGTAGTGGATCTTCGCCGGGTCGGCCTTTTCCGGGTAGCCGGCTTCTTTCAACGCACCACTCAAGGTGGCGGTAAACGCCTCGCTCTGCACCTTGAAGTCCGCTGCGGCCATGCTGCTGCCGTCAAAGCTTGGCAATACCCGTTCACCTATACGAATCTGCGCCACACTGCCAGGTTCGGCCGCTTCGTTGGTATAGGGGATGGCGCGCTTGGCCAGCAGGCTCTTGGCGATGTCGCAGGAACTGGTGAATTTGGCCTTGCCCACCGGGTCGAACTGGAACGCGCACTGGCCAGGGTCCGCCAGCACGACGACCGGGTTCTGCTCCTGGGCAACGAACACGTCCGGGTTGCCGTACTCGGTCAGCGCCTTGAAGATCGGGAAATAGGTCAATGCGGCAATGATGCAGCCGGCCATGATGATCTTCTTACGGCCAATACGGTCGGACAAGCTACCGAAGAAGATGAAGAACGGCGTGCCGATCAACAGCGAGCCGGCGATCAGCAGGTTGGCGGTCTGCGGCTCGATCTTGAGCATCTGCAGCAGGAAGAACAGCGCATAGAACTGCCCGGTGTACCACACCACGGCCTGGCCGGCGGTGCCGCCCAGCAAGGACATGATCACCACCTTGAGGTTGTCCCAGCGGGCGAACGACTCGGTCAGGGGCGCCTTGGATGCCTTGCCTTCGGCCTTCATCTTCATGAACACCGGTGACTCGTTGAGCTGCATGCGGATGTACACCGAAATGGCCAGCAGCAGGATCGATAGCAGGAACGGCACCCGCCAGCCCCAGGCCTCGAATACCTCGGTGCCCATGGCCGTGCGGCAGGCCATGATCACCAGCAGTGACAGGAACAGCCCCAGGGTAGCCGTGGTCTGGATCCACGCGGTGAAAAAGCCGCGCCGGCCTTTGGGCGCATGTTCGGCCACGTAGGTGGCCGCACCACCGTATTCGCCACCCAGGGCCAGCCCCTGCAGCAAGCGCAGGGTGATCAGAATGATCGGCGCGGCCACGCCGATCGAAGCGTAACCGGGTAGCAGGCCCACCACTGCCGTCGACAGGCCCATGATGACAATGGTGATGAGGAAGGTATGCTTGCGCCCGATCATGTCGCCCAGGCGGCCAAACACGATGGCGCCGAATGGCCGCACGGCAAAACCGGCGGCGAAAGCCAGCAAGGCGAAGATAAACGAAGTGGTTTCATTGACCCCGGCAAAGAAGTGCTTGGCGATGATCGCCGCCAGGGACCCGTACAGGTAGAAGTCGTACCATTCGAAAACCGTCCCCAGGGACGAGGCAAAGATGACCTTGCGCTCCTCCCGGGTGATACCGCGTTGGGGCGCGCTACTGCCCGTGGATGCGCTGTCGAGAACCGCCATGGGTTGCCTCCGTCATGTGGTCATGCAGGCCGGAGCACCTCACACCCATTTCACCGTCGCACCCAGGCCCTAGGGCTTGCTTTGGTTGCGCGAAGCACGACGAGGCAGGCCGCCTCGGATCGCAGCAAGGTAACTGAAGCATAATCGGGTTTGGCGGGATATCCACCCGTCTGGCCATACACAGGGAGGCGGCATGAGCGACACGGCAACACCGGGCTGGCAGGGCGATATCTGGTTGGCTGACGATCACTGCCTGCTGCGGTCTACGCTCGGCAGGACCGACAGCCACGTACACTACGCGCATCAGGTGCTTGTCGGCCTTGGTGCAGATGTCGAAGTGCGCCTGGGCGAGCAGGTATGCAGCGGCCCGCTGGTGCGGATCGCATCACGGCAACCGCATGCCATCCTCAGCCACGGTGTACCTTGCCTTACCGTGTTTGCCGAACCGCTGGCGTTCGACCTGGCAGACCTTGCCCTGGCCTGCGCGCAAGCCGGCAACGGCCCGGAGCAACTGGTAGAGCGCCTTGGGTGCTTGCCGCGCCGCCCGCTGGACCCGCGCCTGGAGAAAGCGCTGGCGCGCATCCGCGCACTCGACGAACAGGCCTTGCCGGCCCAGGCGCTGGCCAGCACGGCAGCGCTGTCGATCAGCCAGCTGGAACGCCTGTTCAGCGGTTCACTGAAACTGTCAGTGCGCCGGCTGGTGCTGTGGCAGCGCTTGCGCGTGGCACTGCAAAGGGCGCTGGCCGGCGCCAGCCTGACCGAAGCAGCCTTGGCGGCGGGGTTTTCCGACTCCGCGCATTTCACCCGCAGCGTACGCCAGCAGTTCGGCCTGAATCCCGGTACTGCCTTGCGGCACTTGCGCCTACGAACGCTCGGCCAAGGCCCGGCGTAGCGCCGTCGGCAATACCGCAGGAGGATGAGCACCTGCGCTTATCCACGGTTCACGCAATTGTGCCAGGTACGTCTGCGGATAATCCGGCTGATCACCGATACCCATGTCGTCGTCCGCCAGCGCATAGCCTGGCAGGTACAGTAGCGTGCCAAGCAGCCGGTCCCAGAGCGGAAAGAACAGCGCGAAGTTGACGTCGCCGGTGCTGCCGTACTTCAGGTGATGCAGGCGATGCACCGGCGCCCAGGCGAACACATGGCGCAAGCGGCCAATGCGCATGTCCACGTTGCTGTGTTGCAGCAACAACTGGATAGACACACTGAACGCCAGCAGCGATGCCACCTCGACGGGCAAGCCGAGCAGCAGCAACGGCAAGGTGCCGCCCAGGGTTTCGAGCAACTGGTGTGCAGGGTGCTTCATCAAACCATTGAAGCCGTACAGGCGGGTTACGCTGTGATGTACCGCATGCAGCCGCCACAAGAGCGGGCTGCGGTGGCTGGCGTAATGCACCAGGGTAATGCCCAGGTCAGCCATTACGATGGCTAGCAGCAACTGCAAGGCCAGCGGCCATTGGTTGGGCCAAAGGCCTGTTTCCGCAAGGCAGTGGGCAAGCAGCGGGATGGTTGCCACGCTGCACAGGGTCAGGCATTCGTTGACCAGTGCATGGCAAACGTCGCGGCGGCTATCGCCTTGTGCCTGGTTCCAGGCGGCCTTGTAGGGCATGAGCCGTTCGCAGGTGAATGACAGCAACACGGCACTGGCCAGCAGCGGCAGCAGCCACAGCGGGTGGGCTGCCAATGACAGTGCCGTGGCAATGAAACCGAAGAAGAATAGTGGGGCGTAAAGGGCGCGCATGGGTGGCTCCAGGTAGTGAGGAGCCGACAGTGTTCGTGCAAGGGCCGCATTGGCGCTTGAACGAACTGCGCATGTAGGGCCTGAAGCGGCATTTGTAGAGCGCAGGCATGCGTTGCATGGCACCGGCTTTGCCGGTGTTCGCGGCTGAAGCCGCTCCCACAGGGATCATGTGTATCCCTGAGGTCACTGCAAGAACTGCGAGACCTCGGCCAGTACCTGCTCAGCCTGCTCGCGATGCGGCACATGCCCACACCCGTGCAACAGCCGCATGGTCGCCGGCCCGCCGGCCAGCGCCACCAACCGCTCGGGGTGCGCAGGCGAGCCGAACTCGTCGTTATCGCCATGCAGGCTCAACAAAGGGCAGCGGACCTGTGGCAGTACGGCATCCAGGTTCCACCCGGCAAACGCCTCGGCCAGCCAGTTGTCGACCCAGGCGCGCAGCACCCATTCGGCCTTGTTGCCGTGGTAGCGCTCCAGCCGTTGCAGTTGCCCAGGCTCGGCAAACTGCTGGTCGGCCGCACGAATGCCTTCGAGGGTGCGCGCTTCGACAAACGCCTGCGCCGACTCGATGACCAGCCCCCTGCATTGGCTGGCAAAGGCCGCCGCGCAGGCTACGGCCATGCCACCGCCAACGCTGTGGCCGAAGACGTAGAAATCGGTAATGCCAAAATACCTGCATAACGCCGTGAACCCCTGCCGCGCTTCATCCTCGACAAAACCCAGGCGCAACGTGCCTGGATGTGCGTCGGATCGGCCAAAGCCCAGGCGGTCATAGGCGATTACCCGGTGCCCGGTGGCATGGGCCAACTGCGCCGGAAAGTCGCGCCACAAGGCCACACACCCCAGTGAATCATGCAGCAGCACAATAGGCGCCCCTTCCGCCCGCAGCGGCCCCCACTCCTGGGCGAACAGCTTGCCTTGCGCGGTGTCGATCCAATGCTCGCGGGTTTGCAGGTCGCTCATACAACCTCCGCAATCGGCCCCTTCAACTCGACCTGGTTGCCATCCGGGTCATAGCAGTACAGGGACAACCCTTCGCCTTCAGCACCATAACGCTTCTCGGCGGGTTCCACCTTGACGCCGGCAGCTGCCAGGTAGGCTGTGAGTGCGGCTTCATCGAACGGTTCGATACGCAGGCAGAAATGGTGCAGGTTGCGCCCTTCCGCCCCCGGTGCTGCCCCGCCGGGCTTACCTAGCGGGCCATCCAGGGTCACCAGGTCGATCATCGCCGTGCCGGTGGCAAGGTGAACCATCCCCAGGTCGTCGCGCACGCGGCTGACCGTGCAGCCAAGCAATTCAGTGTAAAAGGCAACGCTGCGCGGCAGGTCACTGACCCTCAGGACAAGGTGATCTATGTGCTTGATGGCGAACGGTCGCATGGCGGGCTCCTTGTGCCGTGTGTGCGAGTAGGTTCGCCACCATAGCCCAGGTCCGCTTGGCGTGACCAGAATCAGCTACTCGTTTACCAGGCGTTGCAGTACACCCCCTTCATGACGCGTCAGGATACGCAGCAGTTGATCGACCAGCGCCCGGTCTGGCGCATCCAGGTGGAAGTGGTGCCCGCCCGGGTGCCAGGAAATCTTCGCCTGGTCGGGCAAGGCGGCCTCACGCCGGGTAAAGGCCTCGCCGGTAAACGCCCCCTGGCGCCCGAACAGCAGGTACAGCGGGCAGCGGATCTGGCCAAGCAGTTCACAGGCCTCGCGCTCGGTCAACGGCATCGGTTCGGGCAACACCAGCCGCGGGTCGTGACGCCAGCAGTAGCCATCGCCCACTTGCAGCAGGTCGCGCAACGCCAACAGCCGTGCGGCACCTTCCGACAGCTCGGTGGCCAGGCGTTCGCGGCGTTGCGCCAGGGCGGTGTCCAGGTCGTCGAAGCGGCCGACATCCGGCTCGGCAAAACCCGGTAGCTGGCTGCGCTGCACCATGCGTTTGAGCCGGTATGCTCGCGCCAGGTGCTGCACGCGGTCATCTTCGGTCACCGTGAACGGTGCGCCCATGCCATCGAGGAAGGTCATGCTGGCAATGCCGCTGGTCATGGCCGCCAGCAGCGATGCCACCCCGGTGCCCATGCCGTGGGCCAGCACGTGGAATTGCGACAGGCCCAGGCTGTCGGTCACCGCCAGCATGTCTTCGGCATGCTCCCACAGGTAGTAGCCACTGTCGTGGCGGCGGTGATCCGAACGGCCATGGCCAACCAGGTCGGGCGCCACCACGAAGCAGCCGTCCAGCATCGGTGCCAGGCGTTCGAACGATGCCGCGTTGTCCAGCCAGCCATGCAAGGCCAATACAGGAATACCGTCTTCGGCGCCCCAGGTGCGGACCGCTATTTCAATACCATCAAGGTCAAGCAGGTGATCTTTCGGACTGCACAGCGAACGCATTGCAATTCTCCCTGGCTGAAGCCTGCGCCATGGCCTGCCTCAGCCTCTCGCAGATCTCCCCTCGCTGTTGGCCCCTCACCGACCCGTGCATGCGCAAGACCGACCGTTACCGACAACTATCTACCGCACCCGGGCGCCTTGATGAGCGTGGACTATCCCCTCCATGCAAGAGGTAATGACCATGACAACCCCCACCCCGCTGCATCAAAGCCAGATAACCCGCGCATTGCCAGAATGGAGCAAGGCGCTTCACCCTGCACACACGCAAAAAGTGCTGCAAAGCCTGCGCAGGGACTACCTGGCTGAAGATGGCACCCCTTACACGTGGTACGCCACTGCCGATGCGCACGCGCGCGAGCAGTTGCGCAGCGCCATCAAGGTGCGAAACAAATGCCTGGCGCAACTCAAGACAGCACTTGCGGGCTTCCAGGACATCATCACCTTCAGCACCTCTCTGCTGACCGAGCAGTTGAAGGTGGATGTGCCCGTCAACAAGGCGCAGTATGTCTTCCAGCCCTTCGAAGCCGATGCCGATATCTGGACCGGTGTTCCCGACCTGGAAGTGCCTGTGTTCCCTGAGCACAAGGTGGATGTGCTGGCCACCCGCCCCGTGGGCGAGCCGCAGGCGCGCAGTTTGCTGGCGGCGGCCTTGCACAACTTCGAGGGCCTGGATGAAGTAGGCCCCTACAGCAGGCTCACCCTTGCAGCAGGCAGCGAAACGCCCTTGCCAGGCCTGACGATGGCGAACTTCGTCAAGCATTGTCGGGCACTGGACCTTGGCCAGCGCTATCAAGACCACCTGCTGGCAACCCACGAGGGGGTCAACCGCGCTGAAGTCCAGCGCCTGTCAATACGCGCAAGCCGTGAAGCCTTGAGGGTGCAGGCACTGATTGCAACACTTAAAGGCCTGCTGAGCGGCCGCGGGGGCAGTGCGCTCAGTCAGTTATGCGATGCCAAGCCCCACCCCACCTACGATAAACAGCCGTTGCACTGCTGGAACTTCAGCCTGTTCGGTATTCCCATCCACGAAGTTCTGTTCATCGGGCCCGACGAGCCTGGCCAGATAAACCCGTGCATTGTGTACATACCTGAAGACAACGAGCACCCGGTGAGGGAATTTGCCTCACGCCAGGAGGCAGGCAAGCACCTGCGTAGCCGCTTGCTGCAAAGCACATTCCGTCGCGCCCTGGTCCATTTCGCCTACAGCGCCAGGCAAAAGGAACTGGCCGACAAACTGGAGAATGCGCTGTTCGACAAGGACGATGCAGGCACACGCAAACTCCGACACACGCCTGTAATCCCTTTCACCACCTCGCCGATCCGCACCGATCTTTGGGCCACCTTGTACAACGCGCACCTTGCGCGCATGAAGGCCGACGCGAAAACCATTGCTGTCCCCACTGCCGACGTAGACGCCAAGGCCCGCAACGAGCGCCTGAAGCACTGGCTCGACATCGGCATGAATGTGCTCAACGTGGCGGCGTTCTTCGTGCCCGGGCTGAACACGGTCATGCTTGGTGTTTTCGCCTACGACCTGATGAGTTCTGTGTTCACCGGGTTCGAGGCCTGGGAAGAAGGTGATAACCAGCAAGCGCTGGCGCAAGTGGAATCATTGGCCATCAATGCGGCGGTGATTGCCGGTTTTGCAGTGGGTGCCAAGATCGTTCAGGCATCGGGCTTCGTCGATGCACTGACGAGTGTGTGGCATGAGGATAAGCAAGTGCTCTGGCACCCCGACATGAAACCCTATGCAAGCACAGCGGCTATCCCGGAAAGTACGCAACCCGATTCGCTCGGCCATGTGCACGTCGACGGGAAGACCTACCTGAAGCTGGATGGGACGCTATACGAAGTATTTCAGGACGCTGAGTCACAATGGCGCGTGCGCCATCCCGATGATGCGCAGGCCTATGCTCCACGCTTGCTGCATCATGGCAACGCCCGCTGGCAGCTGGCCCATGAACAGCCTCTGGAATGGGATCGCGAACAACTCACGCGCCGCCTCGGCGACTATAGCGCTGGTCTGGACGATACCGAGCTGGACACCGCCATGCACAGTACCGGTACTGATGAAGACGTGTTGCGCCGCACCCAGGCAACAGGCTCACGCCCACCTGCCCTCTTGGTTGACGCGTTGCAACGCCTGCAACTGGACAACGAGGCACACCAGATCATCACCCGCGTACGCCATGGGCTACCGCTGGCAGCGTACAAGAACTTTGCCTTACCTGAATTGCTGCGCCTGCCGGGATGGCCTGAGGGGACTGTACTCAAGGTTTACAAAGGGCCGGAACCCTGGGGCGAGTCTGTGCGCTACGGTCCTCCTCATTCGATTGGTCAGGTAGAAATCGAAGTCACCCGCGCCGACCTGGACAATGGCCAACTGAGCCAGACCGTGTTGGCGCAAATGGATGAAGAGGCCGTGCAACAACTGCTGGGTGACACGCCGCCCGAGCAGCGATCTTCTGCCTTGAACAACACGCTCGCGGCACACCTGGAAGAACATCGCGGTGCTTTGTACAGCAGCCTGCAACAAAGCCGCCGCCCCGTCCTTCCCCCCGCCGCCCAACTCCTCGCCCGGCAGTTCCCAGGTCTGCCGGACAGTGCGCTTGAAGCATTACTGGCCAACATCAGCAACGCCGAAAAGGAGCGCCTGGTAACCGGGCGAGTGCCCCTGCGTATTGCCGAGGAAGCCCGCCGTCTGCAAGCCCGTGCGCGGCTAGACCGCGCCATCCTCGGCATTTTCAGGCCCAGCCTGGCTAACGACGACAGTCGACGCCTGAAACTGGCCCTGCAAGACGAGCACCCACAGGCAAACTCGGCCCAGTTGCTGCAACATGCCCTTGCCGATCGCCAGCATTGCGCTTCACTGCTCGGTCAACAGCCCATCAAGCCGTGGTTCCGCTCCCCATTGCGGCTGGCCAACGGCCAGCCTGGCTACCCCCTGAGTGGCCGGGGCGTGCCAGCGCGAGCCTTGCCAGCTGCGCGCCGGCTCAGGGCGCTCTACCCTGAACTCAATAGCCAGCACATCAGCGCGCGGCAAACCGAGCTTGCCCAAGGGGGCGACCTGGGTCTGGCCATCAGTCGGCTGGAAGCAGAACAGCGCGCCCTCAGTCGTGACCTCAACCGTTGGGTCAATGCCTCGGCTTCCCTGGAAGCGCGCTTTGATCGCCAGCAATGCGCCGAGCGGCTTATGAGTGCTTCCCGGCGTGAAGGTGGCGCGCAACGCGAGGCACTGGTGCTGGACCGCATGCAACTGGAAGCGCTGCCAACGTTCACTGCTCGCATGCCGCATATCCGGCAACTCACGCTTGACGGGTTGCAGCTGCGGCGCCTGGACAGTGGCTTGCTGTCAAACTTCCCCAACCTGGAAACACTGGAAATCATCGGCAACCCCGACATGGACGCCGAAACACTGTTCGAGGCGCTCAAGGCTGCGCCACGGCTACGCACGCTGGGCCTGACAAGCAATGGCTTGACTGCCCTTACAGCCACTGCCCAACAAGCCATCGAAGCAATGCCCGGCCTGAGAATACTCGGCCTCAGCCGTAACCGCCTGCAACTTGATGACGCCAGCTTGAGCTTCCTTGCGCGCTTGCCACTGGATGGCCTGGACCTGGGCAACAATCAGATCACCCTCGACGAAAACCTCGCAGCCCGTTTTCAGGACATGATTCACCCCGTGATATTGCGCATGCATGGCAACCCATTGCAGCTGCCGCCCGACCTGCGCTTCATGGCCCGCCTCAGACACCTGGACCTCGAGCGTTGCGAACTGCAGCAATGGCCCGACAGCTTGACCACCCTCATGAGCCAGCCCCAGTACCAGCTGCGCTATCTCAACCTCTCCTCCAACCGCATTCGCACGCTGCCAGACCTGCCAGGGGTGCTTCGTACCCCCTTTGCCCGTGACGTCGCCGCGCGCCTGCCTGAGCGCCACTGGCTGTTCAACTACAACACCCTGGAAGCCCAGACCCGAGCACGCCTGGGCAGTAGTGGCGTAAACGTATTCGAGCACGCAGAAGAAGTGCCGCAGTGGCAAGGCATTTTCCGCGACCAGGCAAGCGATGCCGAAGATCAACTGTGGAGTGACTTGTTCGACCAGGGTGAAAACGCGGCGCTGCTAGGGACACTAGAGCGTCTCGCCGACTCGGCAGAAGCGCAGTACGATGCCGAAACCCTGAGCGAACGGGTATGGGACTTGCTGGGAGAAGTTGCCCAGGACGCCGAACTGCGTGAACGCCTGGCCACTGTGGCCAGCGACTTCCCCCCAACCTGCGGGGACTCGGGAGCAGACGCCTTCAGCGCCCTGGAAATAGAAGTGCTGGCCCACCAAGCGGCAGGTTATGCCGGTAGCCGACCGACGGAGCTGCTGAACCTGTATCGCAAGCTGTATCGACGCGATCAGGTCAATCAACTGGCCGACCGCATCAGCTTGAGAAGGTCCTTGCGTAAACGGGCGCTGCTCGAGGGTGTCATCGATGAAGACCTCCCGCCACACGATGAGCTCGACGACCCCTCCGCCTTTCCGGACATCGACCTGGAAACGGGGCTGGTGGACGATGTGGAAGTACGCCTGGCCTTGCGCCAGTCGTTGGCGAAAGCACTGGACTATCCCGAGCCAAGCCAAGACATGCTGTACCGCGCCACGGCCAGGATCAACCAGACCATCATCGACCGGGTGAAAGCTGCGGTCCTGGCGCTCGATACCGATGCCAGCGCTCGGGAACAATGGTTGAACCAGCAGCCGGGTTGGGTTGGGTATCTGAAACGTGAGCATGCAGCGCAGTTCAGCCTGATCACCGACTTCTGGCGACCAGGCCTGGACTACCTGTACTACTGCCTGGATGAAAGTGCCGACCCAGTCACCTCCCTGGACAGCTCTGTTCGGCGAGCGCTGGCCGACGTCCTGCCTGAAAGCCCACTGAATGCTCAAGGAATGCTGCGTCGCGTCTCGATCAACGAGCAGCAGTACCGCCAGGGGGTGGACGTGCTGACTGCCGAGCAGCAACAGGTTGAAACCGGCCTGCTGACCAGCCTCACTCGCCAGGCGCAGACCATCGGCGGCTAGGCCGCCGTCACTGCCCGCGCAGGTCTTCGAAGAAGGCCTGCCGGCCATCCACCTGGCTCGACGCCCGCGGGGCCACCGCCGCATCACCATTGGCGGCCTCCACATGCCAGTAGCAATGCTGCACTGCACGGGTGACCGCGACGTAGGCCAGACGCTGTACTTCTTCCTTCTGCGCCGTATCGAACGCCTGGGCATCACCGGCCTTGCCCAGCCCGGCCTGGCGATACACCTGGTTCTTGTACGGAGAGCTGGTCAGGTACTGGCAATCGCCCAGCATGAACACCGCGTCGGCCTGCAAACCCTTGGCACTGTGGTAGGTCAGCTGACGCAGCCGACGCTGTTCGGCAGGCAATGCCGCTTCGGCATGCAGCACGCTTTGCAGGTGCTCGTTCATCAACGCCCTGTCGCTGCCCTTGCGGTACAGCATCATCACCGTCTCGCCCCGCTGATAGTGCTCGATCAACGTTTCACCCAAGGCGCCTTCGTCGCGGTCGAATACCTTCACTGGCGAACCCGGCAGCTCCGCGGCGGGGCCACTGGCCCGGGCCTTCTTGCCGGCAATTGCCGGAGTGCCCTTGACCAGGTGCTCGGCGGCGTCGATCACCTGTTGCTGGCAGCGGTAGTTGTCGACCAGCAGCACCCGGGTGTTGGCCGGTGACGGGAAGGCCTTGGTGAACTCCATGAAATACTTGGGCGAACTGCCCCGCCAGCCGTAGATCGACTGCCAGTCGTCACCCACGCACAGCAACGACGAGTGCTGGGCGTGGCGCCCGGTATGCATGGCCGGCCCACGCCGGCGGATTTCGGCCAGGCTGGCGCGCAGCCAGCTGACGATCTGCGGCGACACGTCCTGGAACTCGTCGATCATCAGGTGCGCCAGCGGCCGCAGCAGCGGGTCGGGCAGCAGTTGCAGGTTTTCCGGGTTGTTCTCGCCAAACAGGGCGAACATACGGTTGTAGCTCATCACCGGGGGCGACTGGTCCAGCAGGTGCGCTTCCAGGGCCTTCCAGTACAAGGCCAGGGCCTCGAAGAACAAGGCATCGCTGTCTCCGGACGGGAAGCTCATCGCTGCCACCGCATTGTTCACGTCCAGGCCGAGGTTCTCGATGAAGTTGGCCGCACCGACAAAGGCATCCAGCAGTGGCGCCGGGGCAAGCTCACCCTTGACCTTGTACTCGAACCCCGGCCCAGCCACGGCATCGCCGGCCAGCGAGGCCGCCAGGCGCCGGGCCATGGCGTAGTTGTCGAGCCAGATCAGCGGCCGGTCGCAGAAGGCCTGCAACAAGGTGCGCTTGACCGCCCACTCGGCACGCACCGCCAGCTTGGCGCCAGGGCGCTGATATTGCGCGCTTTGCGCCGGGTCAAAGCCCAGCACGACCAAAGGCCCCTGCCCCGCCAGGCGGCCATGCACATGGAAACGGCTGCCACGAACATCGACCGTTTCGCGGCAAGGTTCGATGCCCTTGATCGGCCAGGCGCCCGCAGCAAACCACAGGTCCTCGATCACATCGCACAGTTCTTCGTCGCGCTGGGCGGCCAGCTGGGTCACCTGGGCGCGCTTCTGCACGTCGGGGTTGTTCGGGTCCAGTGGTTTCAGTTGCAAGGCTTCGCTGCGCAGCAGGCCGACCAGCTCGGCAAAGCGTGGGCTGCCACCCAGCAAGCTGCTGTAGCACTGGTTCAGTTGCTGGCGCTGGGCATCGTTAAGGCGCAGGTCGAACGGGTTGCTGTCGGCGTCGGCCTCACGCCCGGCAGGCATCTCGTTGCCCAGCGTCTCGAATGCGCGCACCTGGTCGAAGCCCGGCAGGCTGCGCACCAGCGGCAGGATGCGCGAATGGAAAGTACGTACCAGCTCGCGGGCCTGCACCGGTTGCAGGTTGATCTGCCACAGGGCAAACACCTGCAGCAGGCGTTTGATGAAGTCCTTGCGCGACTCACGGGTGAAGGTGACCACGGTCATCGCGTCCAGCTCGTAGCCCAGGTAATGGCGCAGCAGCAAGATGCGCAGCACCAGCGACGTGGACTTGCCCGCACCGGCACCGGCCACAACACAGGTGGACGGCGTGTCGCTGAAAATCAGCTTCCATTGCGCGGCACTGGGCTGGGCCTCGGCAGGCAGGCGCTGGGCAACATCGGCCTTGAAGCGCTTTTTCAGCTCGGCCGTCAACGGCAGGCGCCAATCGTCGAACAAGTTGTCGTCCTGGCCCGGCACGCCAGCGCTGTCGGGGCGGGCATCACGGATCACCAGCACCTGACGGCCTGCCGCGTAGCCTTCCACCCAGGAGTCGCGGTGCTGGGCTTGCAGGCGGGTCAGGCCACGCCCCAGCAGGCGGGCAGCCAAGCGGCGAAACCAGGGCAGTTGGGCGGGCGGGGTAAGGTCGGCGGGGGCCTGGGGTTGCTCGTGGGCCACGGTCACTCCGTTGAAAAACAAAATCAGCAGCCATGTTCGCCGCATCGGCAAAAAATCGCCAGCGAATGCTTACAGATCAGTGGATTAGGCGATAAAGAGCGACCGGCACATAGTCACAAATAATCAATTTAATTGATTGTTTTAAGCCGATATTCACGCTTATCTTCGATCTTTCTTTAGCGCATCATGGCGTCATTCCACTGATTCAAGGAGCACGACCATGCTGCAACTGCGACCGTTCGAAAGCCTCGGCCACGCCAACCACGGCTGGCTCGACGCCCATCACCACTTCTCGTTTGCCGAGTACTACGACCCGGCGCGCATGCACTGGGGCAACCTGCGGGTATGGAACGACGACCTGATCGCGGCGGGCAGCGGCTTCCCGCCACACCCGCACCGCGACATGGAAATCATCACTTATGTGCGCGAAGGTGCGATCAGCCACCAGGACAGCCTGGGCAACAAAGGCCGCACCGAAGCCGGTGACGTGCAGGTGATGAGCGCCGGTACCGGCATCGTGCACAGCGAGTACAACCTGGAAGACGTCGATACGCGTATTTTCCAGATCTGGATCGTGCCGGAGCGCACCGGTGAAGCACCGCAGTGGGGTAGCCGGCCGTTCCCTAAAGGCGAACGTGGCGAAGGCTTCGTGACCCTGGCCAGCGGCCGCGTGGGCGATGAAGGCAGCCTGCAGATCCGCACCGATGCCCGCCTGGTGGCAGCCACTTTGCGTGCGGGTGAAACCGCCGAGTACCGCTTCGATGCCGCTCGCCGGGGTTACCTGGTGCCGGCCAAGGGGCTGGTGGAAGTCAACGGGTTGCAGGCCAAGGCGCGCGATGGCGTGGCGATCGAGCAGGAAGAGGTGCTGCGGGTGACCGCTATTGAAGACAGCGAGATCGTGCTGGTGGATGTGGCCTGAGCCATTTCATTGTCGCCATCCGTAGGTGCTCTCCTGTGGGAGCAAATGTCTTGTGTTGCCAATTCAGGCCTCATCGCTGGCAAGCCAGGCTCCCACAGGTATTGCGCATGACTTGAGGTCAATGCAATCGATGTGGGAGAAACTGTCTTATTCAAAATCTTCACGCTCGCACAATCTCTGTGGGAGCGGGCGCGCCCGCGAACACCGGCAAAGCCGGTGCCATACACTGAGTTGCCTGTTTCGCGGGCACGCCCGCTCCCACAGGAAGTGTGTTGGCTTCGGTGAACCCTGTACCTGTGTGCGGCTTCAGCCGCGAACACCGGGCAAAGCCGACGCGCCCGGCCATCGCGCAGCAGCCACTCTGATTGGCGCCATCGGCCGCCCTGCACTAGCGTTGTGCTACCAGCCAGCCCCAACGTTCATGCGGAGCCTTCACCCATCATGCCGGACCTGCGCCCGAACCCGACGCTGCGCCTGGAATACCGTGCCGAGCAGCCAATTCACCACGCGTTCCTGAACCAGGCCAGCCGCTGCCCGGATGCCATCGCCATCACGGCCCAACACACCACCTGCAACTACGCCCAACTGGCGCAGATCAGCCAAGGCATTGCCGGGTATCTGGTGGAGAACGCTGCCAGCAGCACCGATCGCGTCGTCATCATCGCCAGCCGCTGCGCAGGCCTGGTCTACGCCATGCTCGGCTGCCTGCGCGCCGGCCTGGCCTTTACCGTGGCTGACGCGGCCTACCCGCCTGCACGCATCGGGCAAATCGTAAGCGCATTGAAACCGGCCGTGATCCTGCGTTGTGGCGAGGCCACTGTCGGCGCGCACGGCCCCCTTGTGGTAACCGTGCCCGAAGCCCCCGCCGAAGCACTGCAAGCCTTTGCCTGCAAGCCCGTCGCGCTGCCCGCCGTCAACCCCGAACAGCCGGCCTACATTACCTTCACCTCAGGCAGCACGGGCGAACCCAAGGGCATTGTCACCCACCACGCGCCACTGGTGCATTTCATCGACTGGCACGTGCGCCAGCACGGCTTCACCCAGGCTGACACCTTCTCCCTGCTGTCCGGCCTGGGCCACGACCCGGTCTACCGCGACGTGTTCACGCCACTGTCAATTGGCGCATCCATCGCCTGCCCTGCCCAGTCCATCCTGACCGACCCGTCACAGCTGGCCAGCTGGCTTGAGCAGCACCGCGTCAGCGTGATCCACCTCACCCCGCCGCTGGGCAAGCTGATCGAAACCGGCGCGCACATGAATGGCCAGGTACTCGATCAGCTGCGCTACCTGTTCTGGGGCGGCGATGCGCTCAGCCCGACGCTTTACCAGCGGATACGCGCCATTGCGCCCAATGCCGCCAATGTGAATTTCTACGGCACCACCGAAACGCCGCAAGCCATGGCCTTCCATACCCTTGACCCGGATGCCGACACCGCCCGGGTACCGTTGGGCAAAGGCATCGCCAATGCACAGTTGCTGGTGGTCAACCCGGCAAACCAGCTGGTCAGCGAGGGTGAAACCGGTGAAATCCTGATCCGCAGCCCCTACTTGTCCCAGGGTTACTGGGGCGACCCGGCACTGACCGAGGCCAGGTTCGTCGCCAACCCGTTCACCGGCAACCCAAGTGACCGCTGCTACCGCACCGGTGACCTGGGCACCTACCTGGCCGATGGCAGCGCCAGTTTTCTGGGGCGCGGTGACAGCCAGGTGAAAATCCGTGGCCATCGCATCGAGCTGGCAGAAATCGAGAACGCCATCACTCGGCATCCGCACATCGGCCAATGCGTGGTCATGGCCAACCACGACAGCGCGTCGATACGGCTGGTTGCCTATTGCGTCGGGCAGCAGCCGACCACTGCCGATGACCTGCGCCAGACGCTTGCCGGGCAACTGCCTGACTACATGGTGCCGGCGCTGTTCGTATTCCTCGAAGCCCTGCCGCTCACCCCCAACGGCAAGATCGATAAACGCGCCCTGCCGGCGCCATTTGATGACAACAGCAACCTGCCCTTGTCGCCACTGGCCGAAAAGCTGAGCACAGCCTGGGCACGGATCCTTCAGGTGCCACGCCTGGACGCCAGGCTGAGCTTTGTCGAACTGGGCGGCGACTCGCTGTCGTTCGTGCAGGCCTCGCGGGTGCTCGAAGAGCTGATCGGCCACCTGCCAGAGCGGTGGGAAACCCTGCCCGTGTGCCAACTGGCCGAGCTGAACACAGCGCCCAAGGGCGCGTGGCGGGTGATGGAAATGCCGGTGTTCGTGCGCATGCTCGCCATCATCCTGATCGTGGTCGGCCACCTGAGCGAGTTCGACCACTGGCTGATCGTGGGCGAAACGTCCGTGCTGTTCCTGGTCTCCGGTATCAGCCTGGCGCGCTTCCAGCTCAAGGCCATTGAAGAGCGTGGCGATGCCCGCACATTGTTCAGGTCACTGGCGGCCATCGTGGTGCCGACGCTGTTGTACACCGCACTGATCCAGCTGGTATTCGACCGCTTGCACTGGCAATCGCTGCTGCTGGTGTCCAACTGGTTCCCGGCCAGCGAGGTCAGCGTGTTCAATTACTGGTACATCGAAGTGCTGGTGCAGATGATCCTGATCATCGGCCTGGTGCTGTCGATCCGCCGCGTGCGCCAGGTCGTCCTCGCCGACCCGTTCCGCTGCCTGATCATCGCAGCCTGTGCGCTGGTGGCGCTCGATGTGCTGCTCAGCCGCTTGGTGTTCGACGCCAGTGCGCTGTTCAACCGGGTACCGCAGCACTTCCTGGCAGTGATGGTGCTGGGCATGGCCGTGCACCATGCCGACACCACGGCACGCAAATGGGTGGCCAGCGCGGTGGCCGTGCTGGTGGTCGGCGAGCTGGACCTCATGGCAATTGCGGGTGTTGGTTGGGAGGCGTTCTCGCACTATGTCGATATCGCCCTGCCGGCGATGCTGGCCCTTATCTGGGTCCGTTCGGTGCCAGTCCCCGCGCTGGTCGCGCGGGCAGGTGCGGTGATCGCATCGGCAACCTTGTATATCTACCTGACGCACTTCCAGTTCCAGTCGCTGGCAGACCATGTATTCCATCACCCACTGTTCGAGGTAGCCCTGGCGCTGGCCGGCGGGGTGCTGGTGGCCTACTGCTGGAATACCCTGCTGCATCTTCTGTTTACCCGCAGGAGCAAGCGCAACCAGGCACACGGGCCAGGTACTGCCGAGCGCGCTACCTCCGCTTGAGCGCACCTGCCGGCACATGCGCACTGATTGCAAACCCTGAAATACTCTGCATAAAATGCGAACCATTAACATTTGCAAGCATTTTCAGGCGGCATGGATGAGCACCCCGGACGCAGCATTCACCTCTCAAGTCAGCCAGCTATACCGGGCCCAGAGCAAATGGCTGCAAGGCCGGCGAAAGCCGCTTCGCCGTACGGCTGTTCGATGACAGCAGCAGCCTTGAGGTCTTTGGCCGGCAGGCAATGGTGACGCTGGCTTCGGGCCAACGCTTGCAGGTGAACAGCGGCCAGCGCTGCCAGTTCGACGACCAGGGTTTCTCCCCGGTGGAAGCTGTCGCGCATGCAGCCGACGCCTGGGGCCGTGGCTTGCTGATTGCCAATGACCAGCGCCTCGACGCCTTCGTCAACAACCTTTCACGCTACCGGCCAGGCTGGTTGCGCTGCGCTCCTTCGGTGGCAGGGTTACGCATCAGCGGCACCTACAGGCTCGATGACACCGACCAGATCCTCCGGGCCCTCAGCACATCCCTGCCGGTGCAGGTGCAGTCCAGAACCCGTTTCTGGATAACCATCACTGCTGCGTAAAAAAGTTCCGAACGCCTGATCACTTTGCTGCGGCTTATCCGACTCATAGGTAACCCAACGCTTACCTACAAGAGAAACGCAAAGATGACCCGCCGCTTCAAACCCAGGCCGTTCACTGCGCCAGGCCTGCGCACTTGCCTGATGCTGGCTGCCCTGCTCGGTGGGCCTGGCGCTGCCTGCGCCAGCCAAGCCCATGATTACCACTTGCCGCAGGGCGACCTGGGCGAAATGCTGACGCAGTTCGCCGCAGAGTCCGGCATCGTGCTGTCGTTCGACACCCAATTGACACGCGGTAAACGCTCGCCGGCACTCGACGGGCGCCATGACGTCGAACAGGCCTTGCAGATCCTGCTGCGCGGCAGCGGGCTGCCGGCCATACAGGAAAGTGACGGGCGCTACTCGCTGCTGGTGAACACCAGCAACGATAATGCGGTGGAGCTGGCCCCCAGCCGCGTCGATGCATTAGGGCTGGGCTATGTCACCGAGGGTACCGGCTCTTACACCACCGGGGGGTCTACCACGGCAACCAAGCTGCCACTGACCCTGCGTGAAACGCCTCAGTCGGTCAGCATCATCACTCGCCAGGTGATCGACGACCACGGTTCGCAAGACATCGGCGACGTCCTGCGCAACACGCCCGGGGTTTCGGTGCAGGCATACGACAGCGAACGCATGGAGTATTCCGCACGCGGCTTTGCCATTACCAACTACCAGTACGATGGCATCAACACCATCTATGACGGTGTCTACGATGAGGGCGTGACCCATGTCGACATGGCCGCCTACGACCGCATCGAAGTGATCAAAGGTGCGACCGGCCTGATGACCGGCTCTGGCGACCCATCGGCCACGGTCAACCTGGTGCGCAAGAAGCCCACTCGCGACTTCAAGGCGTCGATCACCGCCAGCGCAGGGTCCTGGGACAACTACCGTACCGAAGGGGATATTTCGGGTTCGCTCAACGACAGCGGCAGCGTGCGTGGCCGCCTGGTGGGCGCCTATCAGGACCGCAAGTCGTACCTGGACCACTACAAGCAGAAGAAGGACGTTTACTACGGCATTGTCGAAGCCGACCTGACGCCCGACACCCTGCTCACCTTCGGCATCAGGCTTCATGACTTCGCATTCGAAGCAGACCGGCGACACCTACGACGGCAGTGCGTTCGAGATGGTGCCCGGTTCCATCTTCGACTGGAACGGCAAGTTACCGGAGCAGCACTTCCCGAAAAACGGCGACTACACCACCACGCAAAGCCAGAACGGCGCCTACGTGGCCACCCGCCTGAGGCCGACCGACAAGCTTTCGGTCATTCTCGGTACCCGCGTCAGCACCTTCAAGTACAACGATGATGAAGACTATTACCCAACGTCGTCGCTGAGTGACACCCACGCCAGCTACAAGGAGCACGGCGTAGTCACCCCCTATGCGGGCGTGGTCTATGACCTGGACGACACCTACTCGGTGTACGCCAGCTACACCTCGATCTACCAGCCGCAAGTGTACAAGGACATCAACGGCGCAACCCTGGCTCCGGTTGAGGGCGATGGTTATGAAGCAGGCTTCAAAGCCGCCTGGTTCGATGGCCGCCTGAACGGTACCCTGGCGTTCTTCCGCATCGAGCAAGACAACGTCGCCTCCAACATCGGCACCAACCCGGTGACCAACGAAGGTATCTACAAGGCCATCGACGGTGCCACCACCAAGGGCGTCGAGCTGGAGCTGGCCGGCGAGCTGGCACCCGGCGGGAACGTCACCGCCGGCTACACCTACGCCCGTACCCGCGACGCCGACGACCAGCGGATTTTCGGCTTCCCGCTGGCGACCACCGAACCTGAGCATGTGGTGCGGCTGTTCAACACCTACCGCCTGCCTGGCGCATTCGACGCGGTGACCGTGGGCGGCGGGCTGAGGTGGCAAAGTGGCTTCTACGGCAACATCTACAGCCCGGTCGCCAATGACTACACCCGCATCAAGCAAGGCGGCTACACCCTGGTGGACCTGATGGCCCGCTACCAGTACAACGAGCACCTGAGCTTCACGGTCAATGCCAACAATGTGTTCGACAAGGTTTACCTGACCGGGCTGGGCAACTTCGATACCACGTACTACGGCGAGCCGCGTAACCTGATGGTTACGACCCGCTGGGATTTCTGACAGGGCTGCAAGGCAGGCCCAGGGTTTGAGCGTTGGTGCGCAAATTGCTGGGGCCGCTTTGCGCCCCTTCGCGGGCTTGCCCGCTCCCACAGGTTGCGCGCTCGGTGCAGAATCGCGTTACCCCTGTGGGAGCGGGCAAGCCCGCGAAGGGGCGCAAAGCGGCCCCAATTTGCTTGACTGACTGGTATGAGGGCTAGCCCGCCTGCACGATAATCTGGCTCTGCAGGTCGCGGATCATCGCCTCCAGCGCCGGCTTCATCGCTGTGAAATCCTCAGGCGTACACACCACATCTGGCCGGCTGAACTTGAAACGGCGCTCCACCACCACCGCATTGCCATCCTGGGTGTAGCGTGCGCTGTAGTCGACATTGCCGTCATGCAACTCCACAGGTTTCGGCAGTGCCAGCACATTGACCTGGGCCGGGAACTCGAAGCGCGAGGTCTCTTCAGTGTCGTTGCCAATGCACACGAAGCTCTGGCTGCGCTCCTTTTCCAAGGTGAAGCTGTACACATTCTGCGAAATACCGCCCGCCAGGCTGGTCAGGGTCGCCACACCAACCGGCCCTGGCAGGTTGACCAGGTTTTCCGTGCGCCCTTCCACATTGCTGACAAAGTCGCCGTTGGCAGTGGGCGGCTCGATCTTGAACGAACCACTGCCACGCTGCCCGTACGCGGCCAGCACCCTCTCGACCAACAGTTCGCGGTCTGCCGGCTTCATCAGTTTCAAGCCAAAGCGGCTAACCTCGCTGGCCCAACCCTTCACCGTCGAAACGTTGGTGAAATCTGCCGCGCCATCGGCCTTGACCTTGAACAGCAAGTCACTGGATACCTGGTTCAACTGCATGGCCGGCGTCTTGCCAAACTCGCCGGTGGCAGTCAGCAGCACCCGCTTGTTCAGCACGGTCAACGGCAGGTAACCGGCAGCAATCGACGGGTCCGTGGAGTCCAGATACAAATCCAGGCTCGGTACATAAGTGATCACATGGTTCAGTACACCCAAGGTCGGCACTTTGGGGAACACATAGGCATTGCCCTGGTTCACCAGGGCCGGCGTGCTGTTGATGCCTGCCGCGCTCAACAGCGCTTCCAGCAATGCGACATGGTCCTTGCAGTCACCGTAGCGGTTGTCCAGCACGGTTTGCGCGGCATGCGGCACTACCCCGCCAGCACCCACATACACCGCCACATAGCGGATATTCTCGCGCACCCAGTCACTGAGGGTCAGGGCTTTTTCCCGCGCGGTGGGCAAACCGGCCGTCAGGCGCTTCGCCAACTCGCTGATCTGTGGCGTGACTTCGACCTTGGCCCTGGCCTGGTAGGCCTGGGCGAAGTCCTTGAAGCCGGAAAAGGTCGAAACTGCCAGGTAGTGGCCGTAGTCCAGGTACGACACCGCCCCGGTCTCGATCCGCGAACGCTCCGCCGGCACGTAGTCCCAACGATATACCGTGCGCCCTTGCCCGGTGGCGGGTGGAAACGCCTTGAAGCCGCGAGCATCGGCCTGCAGCGGCATGTCCTGAGGCAGGTCGTAGGTCAGCGAGAACTGCCCGAGCGGGTGAAACTGCGGCACAGTGATGTCTTCGAAATGCCCGGGGAAAAGCGGTGTAGCGCGATTACGCTGGTAACGCAGCATCAGCCGGTCGCCTACCGCCACCTCGGGGAAGATCACCACCTTGTTGACCGAGTCCTGGAACATCGGCGCCTGCGCAGAAGCCCGCTCCTGCTGCTCCTTGATGTGCGTGGCATCCACCTGCACCTTGCGGCCATCCGGCTTTTGCGTGTACGCCTCCAGCACCTGCAGGGTTTCAAGTGAACGGTTGTAGCTCAACGGTTGCTCGGCATTGGTCTTGATGGCGCGCTCTTCGTTGATCAGCATGACGCTGTCGACGTCCAGGCGGAAACTGCCGTCTTTCTGCACCACGAACGTCTGCACGTTCTTTTCCAGGGTGACGGACCGGTCGGTGCCATCGGTAAAGGCGTGGGCAAAGCCACCCCAGAGCATTGCGACAGGCAGCAGCACAGCTGCCAGGTAGGGCTTTTTCAGCATGGAGATCCTTCTCGATCAGCGGACAACAATCGACAATGATACTCATTGGCGCCAACTGATGGCAAAGTGATTACATGCGTCAGGCTGTTCCGGCCAGTTCGGCCAGCACCTCTAGCGAGGTAGTGACCTGGCGGAAGTGGTGCTGCCACAACTCGATGCCCAGCTTGCCCGAGCGGTCCAGCGAGGAGCCTACGGTCATGTCTGTCACCAGGGTCGGTGTCAGCCCCGCATCAAACAGGGCAAACCCGGCGGCCAGCACACAGGTTTCGGTCTGCAGCCCGCATACCAGCACCCGCTCCACACCAAGCTGGCGAATGTACTCGATAGCTTCGGCGCTCTGCCCGTAGCCATGCTTGATAAATACCTGGTCGGCTTCGACCAGGCTCTCGTCCTCGGCAGCCGGGTGCCAGCCGAGTTGTCGCTCGAACGGTGTGACCTGTTCGTCATGCAACTCGACCGAGGCAATGGTGGGGATATTCGCTGACAACCGCCGCAAACCATCGACCAGCCACTCGGGCGGGCTGAAGGTGGACTGTACATCGACGATGAGCAAAACCTGGCGCATAGCGTACTCCGGCCATTGGCAAAATGGCGCGGAGTATAACGCGTGGCGCGGGGGCTTGATCACCAGTCGTAGGTCATCTCCAGCGACGCCACCCGCTCCTGCCCGTAATAGCAGCCAAACGCATAATTGCAGTCCGATACGTACTCGCGATCAAAGATGTTCTGCACATTCAGGCTGGCCTGCAGGCCGCGCAGGCTTGGGTCGAGTTTGCCGAGGTCGTAGCTGACGGTAGCGTCATACACGGCATACGCCGGCACATCGAAGGTGTTGGCCGAGTTGCCCGGCTTGCGGCCGGTGTAACGGGCGCCGGCGCCAAAGGTCAAACCATTGAGCGTGGCTTGGGTGAAGTGGTAATCCACCCACAGTGTGGCCGACACAGGGGCCTGCGACTCATTCCGGTTGCCTTGGTCACCATAGGTGCTTTTGGTATAGAACGAGTCGATGTAGGTGGCAGCGGCCAGTACATCGACATTCTTGATGCTGGACTTGAGCTCCAGCTCCACCCCACGCGAACGCACCTCGCCATTTTGCGATTGATACTGTGGGTACTCGGTATCACCGGTCAGCACGTTCTTCTGCTTCACCTGGAACACCGATGCGGTGAACAGGGTGCCTTCGACCGGCTGGTATTTCAGGCCCACTTCGTATTGCTCACCTTCGGTTGGCTCGAACGCCTTGCCGCCGCGCTCGGGCGCTGCGGTCCCCAGGGTTGGCAAGAACGACTGGGAATAGCTGACATACGGCGCCAGGCCAAACTCGGTGACATAGGTAAGGCCGACGCGCCCGGTGAACTTGTTGTCGCGCTGAGAGGCAATGCTGTGCGCCAGCAGATCCTTGTTGTCGATTTCAGCCCAGTCCTGACGCCCGCCTACCGTCAGGATCCAGTTGTCCAGCTTGATCTGGTCCTGCAGGTAGACCCCGGTCTGGCGCACGGTGTTGTCCCAACGGGTATCCAGCACCGGCGTTACGCTGCTGCTGTCGTAGTTGTTCTTGCCGTAGAGGTCGACCGGCAACACGTTGTAGGCGTTGTAGCCATCGTACTTGCGGGTAAAGTGACGGTAGTCCGCGCCGGCCAGCAAAGTGTGCCGCAGCGCGCCGGTGTTGAAGGTGTACTCCAGGTTGTTATCGACGGTGTAGGCGATGTTGTGCTGGCGCCAGTCAAGCTTGACCCGGTTGGCGCGGGTGTAGTCGACCACATCGCCATCGGTCACGAAGCTGCGCAGGTAAAAGCCCTTGTAGCGGTCGCGCACATCGGTGTATCGCGCCGTTGAGCGCCAGGCCAGGTCATCGCTGAAACGGTGGTTGAAGTCGTAACCCAGCACGTACTGGTCGCGCTTGTAGTCGTTGTAGTGTGAATCGCCCGAGAAGAAGTCGCGGTCGATTTTCTGACCCGTGGGGCCACGCTTGAGCGAGCCGATCATCGGCAACGATTGATAGTCGGCCAGGCCATCATCGCGCTGCACTTGCGCCAGCAACGTCAGCGACGTGTCCTCGTTCGGCGCCCAGGTCAGGCTGGGCGCCAGCAACAAGCGCTCGCTGTGGGTGTGGGCGACCATTTCGTTGCCTTTATCGGCAACGCCGACCAGGCGATAGGTGAAGGCCTTTTGCTCATCCAGCGGGCCGCTGGTATCGAAGGCACCATTGACGCGGTTGTAGCTGCCGGCGCCAAGCTTGACCTGGCTACGCTGCTCGCGGGTCGGGCGCTTGGAGACCATGTTGATCAGCCCGCCCGGCTGGTTTTGCCCGTACAGTACCGAAGAGGGGCCTTTGAGCACTTCGATGCGTTCCAGCGTGTAGGGGTCGATCTGAGGTGCGCCCCCCAGGCTACCGGCGTAAGGCAGGTACGCGCCGTCCAGATACAGCGGGGTCGGGGCAAAGCCGCGGCTGGTGATTTCGTCGGCGATGCTGTTGCGATCGGTAAAGCCGCCGGTGGCCAGGCCCGGGGTGTAGCGCAGCGCCTGGGTCAGGTTGCGCGCGCCCTGGGCTTGCACCTGGTCGGCAGTGACCACGTTGATGGCCTGGGGGATCTCCAGGATGGGCGTATCCGTCTTGGTTCCGGTGGCACTGCGGCTGGCCACATAACCACTCACCGGCCCATAGGCAGACTCCACGGCCGCACCGGTTACGCTGGTGGTATCAAGCTGCAAGGTCGAGTCGTCGCCAACCATTGGCAGCAGCGAGTAACTGCCATTGGCCTGCTTGACCACCTGCAACCGGTTGCCTGCCAGCAATTGACGCAGGCCGGCATCGGCGCTGTAGTGGCCATGCAGCCCGGGCGATTGCAACGCCTGCACCGATGACGGCTCGAATGACACCGTCACCCCCGCTGCCGAAGCAAATTGCGTAAGCGCCGAGGCCAGTGGGCCAGCGGCAATATCAAACGAGGCTTCAGCCTGGCTTTGGGCAATGGCAGGGCTGGCGGCCATCACCGCCGCCAGCGGTGATGCCAGCGCCACACTGAACACTGCGCGGTTCACTGCACGTGCCAGCCTGGTTTTGGTCGAGTTGATCGGTAGGGTGCGGTTGCAATCGTTGACAGCGAGCATGCGGTTTCCTTTCGCCCTGCGGCAGTTTTTTCATTGCGCTTGGTGCGCGTCTACCTACAAGTCGAACGAGAACCGCAATCGATAACCCCTCTGCGAAAAAAATTCGACGGGCTTCAGGCCGATGCCCGTCAGCTAAGCCGCTGGGGCCGCTTTGCGGCCCATCGCCGGCAAGCCGGGCTCCCACAGGTACAGCATCGACCTCAAGTTTTTCGCGGTCCCTGTGGGAGCTGGCTTGCCGGCGATGGGCTGCAAAGCAGCCCCAATGGCTGCCCATATGGCTTAACTGACTGGCATTGGGTTTCAGGCAGCCTCGACACGCGTCCAGTACCGGCTGAAGCGACGAAGGCGCACAGGCAGCGTGGCGGTAAGGTTTTCCAGGACAATATCGATGTCGTCCAAGTGAAACGCGCCGGACAGTCGCAGTTCACTCACGGCTTCATCACAACCCAGGTACCCAGGCCGGTAGCGTTGAAGCTCGCTCACGACATCGGCAAGGCGCCAGTCATCCACGATCAACATCTCGCGTACCCAGGCATCTGCCATCGCCGCTACCGCTGTGGCATCGCCCATTTTCCCGGCGCTGAATACCAGTTGTTGTCCGGCGTCTACCCGCACAGCCGCCATGGCCTGTGCACGGCGAACTTCCACCGCATGCTCCAGCACGCAAACCCGCGTCAGGTCGTTGTCGCTACGCACGGTGAAACGCGTGCCCAGTGCACGGATACTGCCCTGCCGGGTGTGCACGATGAATGGGCGGGACAATTCATCCGCTGCGGTCTGCACCAGGATCTCCCCTTGCAGCAACTCAAGCGCGCGCCACTCGGCACCGTAGCGAATGTCTACAGCGGTGTCGGTGTTCAATTGCAATTGGCTGCCGTCATCCAGCCGCAACGAGCGCTGCTCGCCAATGCGCGTGCGCACGTCGGCCATCAGCCGCGCAACACCACCATCACGCAACATCGCCCCACCTGCCGCGCCCGCCACCAACAGTACCGACAGCACCTTGAGCACTTCGCGTCGCTTGGCCCTGGCACTGCTTAACGTCGGCCGTGCGATACCGGGCGTCACCTGCGCCAGCTTGCCCTGCAAGCGAGCCAGGCGTTCCCAGGCCTGCATGTGGCGCGGGTCACTCAGCAACCAGCGCTGATGTGCTGCTCGCGTGGCTGCATCGGGCTCGCAGCGCAACTCGACGTACCAGTGCGCGGCAGCCTCCAGCGTGTTGCGGTCCAACGGTTCCGTACCCGCCACCGCTCACGCCTCGGCCAGCATCAGGCAATGGGTCAGGGCACGCACTGCATGCTTCTTGACAGTGGTCAGCGAAACATCCAGGCGCTGAGCGATTTCGACATAACTCAAGCCATCAAGCTGGGCCATCAGGAAGATTTCGCGAGTACGTGTACCCAGGCCATCGAGTAGCCGATCAATTTCCAGCAGGGTCTCGATGATCAGCAGGCGCGCTTCGGGCGAAACCTCCACATGCTCGGGCCGGGCCGCGAGGGTTTCCAGGTATGCCTGCTCCAGGGCACGGCGGCGAAACATGTCGATCATCAGGCTGCGGGCCACACTGCTCAGATAAGCCCGTGGCTGGCGCAGTTCCGCCGCCTTGCGCAGGGTCAGCACCCGTATGAAGGTGTCCTGGGCCAGGTCAGCGGCATGGTCCATGCAGCCGAGCTTGCTGCGCAGCCAGCCGCACAACCAGGAATGATGGTCCTCGTAAAGCGTGTGTATCGCTTTTTGCAGGGAAGTGTCAGCGCTGGACATGAGGTGAACCGATAGGGCGTCTTTAATAATGACTCTCATTTAACCTGAGCCTGATCGGATTTCGCAATTGCTTTGCGCAGCAGACTGGCAACACAACCTGCTTCGCAGGGTTAGGAGGCCACCTAGGCAACAATACTTCTGCTCAACCCCAAGTTCCACGCCGCAACCATCTTCTCCCCTACGCGCTCAAACGCCGGATGGCTAGCACGATAATCTGCAAGCTCCGCCATCGCACGGTTCATGCCGACTTCCACTTTGTTGAGCAACTCCTCGCAGCGCGCTTGCGTCAGGTTGCACGCGGTGCGCCCGAACTGCACCAGCATCTTGCGCTTGGGCCACGCTTTCGACCCGCCCAGCAACAGCCCCATGATGTCGTGGCTGCTGTACACCGTCGTGGTCACCAGGTCATACACGGGCGCGAGCCAGATATCGGCGTCCTCGGCACAGTTCTCGTAGAGCAGGCCGAAGTTCTTCAAGTGCGCATCGCCGTTCTGGATACCGGCGCACAAGGCAACCATGGTGAAGAAGTCCTCCAATGCACGAGGTACCCGACCAGGCGTGACATAAAGTTTGATCAACTGCGCACAGCCTTGGTAGCTGCCATCGTACTTCTTGCGAGTACCCCACCCCGAAAGCACGCACATGTCCTCAAAGCCAAGGTAGGCGTTGTCGCCGACATCGAAGCGTCGGACAACCAGAAACCTGCCCTGCTGACTAAGCTGGAATTCAGGTACTTCCAGGCCACAATGCAATGCCGCGCGCATGCAGAAGTACTCGTTGGCCGCCAACTGAGGGAAATCTGATTCGTTGAACGCTTTTACCAGGTGTGTGGCACCACGGTGGGTGACCTGATCAACATCCGGGGCGCCAGCATCGATATCCCGCACCAGCACCTTGGGCTGAACACCTGATACGCCTGAGTAGGCAGCGTAGGTACTCAAGAGCTCGGCAAACAGCTCTTTTGCACCGTCGTGAACCAGCAAGCCGGACAGATCCATGCCTGGAACGGGGTCATCACCAGCGTGCGGGCGACGCTGATCCGACCCAGTTGGTGGGGGCCGACAATACCCAGCAAGGCGAAATCGAAGCCGGTGCCATCCACCGCGCTGGGTTGTACCCGCGGGTGAACCCGCTCCCACAGGCAGCGCAGGCCTCAGGCTTATGCAGTACCTGTGGGACCACCTGTCTTGCTCAATTTCTAAAAGCTGGCGCGAATACCTGTGGGAGCGGACTTGCCCGCGAACACCGGCGAAGCCGGTGCCATCCACCGCGCTGGGTTCTTCGCGGGCATGCCCGCTCCCACAGGCACCGCGCAGGCCTCAGGCTTATGCAGTACCTGTGGGACCACCTGTCTTGCTCAATTTCTAAAAGCTGGCGCGAATACCTGTGGGAGCGGGCTTGCCCGCGAACACCGGCGAAGCCGGCGCCATCCACCACGCTGGGTTCTTCGCGGGTGAACCCGCTCCCACAGGGCCTGCGCAGGCTTCGGGCCTATGGAGTGCCTGTGAGACCAACTGTCTTGCTCAATTTCTAAAAGCTGGCACGAATACCTGTGGGAGCGGGCTTGCCCGCGAACACCGGCGAAGCCGGTGCCATCCACCACGCTGGGTTCTTCGCGGGTGAACCCGCTCCCACAGGGCCTACGCAGGCTTCGGGCCTATGGAGTGCCTGTGAGACCAACTGTCTTGCTCAACTTCTAAAAGCTGGCGCGACTCCCTGTGGGAGCGGGCTTGCCCGCGAACACCGGCGAAGCCGGTGCCATCCACCACGCTGGGTTCTTCGCGGGTGAACCCGCTCCCACAGGGCCTGCGCAGGCTTCGGGCCTATGCAGTACCTGTGGGACCACCTGTCTTGCTCAACTTCTAAAAGCTGGCGCGAATCCCTGTGGGAGCGGGCTTGCCCGCGAACACCGGCGAAGCCGGTGCCATCCACCGCGCGGGGTTCTTCGCGGGTGAACCCGCTCCCACAGGGTCTGCGCAGGCTTCGGGCCTATGCAGTACCTGTGGGACCACCTGTCTTGCTCAATTTCTAAAAGCTGGCGCGAATACCTGTGGGAGCGGGCTTGCCCGCGAACACCGGCGAAGCCGGTGCCATCCACCGCGCTGGGTTCTTCGCGCGCATGCCCGCTCCCCCAGGCACCGCGCAGGCCTCAGGATTATGCAGTACCTGTGGGACCACCTGTCTTGCTCAATTTCTAAAAGCTGGCGCGAATACCTGTGGGAGCGGACTTGCCCGCGAACACCGGCGAAGCCGGTGCCATCCACCGCGCTGGGTTCTTCGCGGGCATGCCCGCTCCCGAAGGCACCGCGCAGGCCTCAGGCTTTTACCTGTGGGACCAACTGTCTGGCTCTATTTCTAAAAGCTGGCGCGAATCCCTGTGGGAGCGGGCTTGCCCGCGAACACCGGCGAAGCCGGTGCCATCCACCGCGCTGGGTTCTTCGCGCGCATGCCCGCTCCCACAGGCACCGCGCAGGCCTCAGGCTTATGCAGTACCTGTGGGACCACCTGTCTTGCTCTATTTCTAAAAGCTGGCGCGACTCCCTGTGGGAGCGGGCTTGCCCGCGAACACCGGCGAAGCCGGTGCCATCCACCACGCGGGGTTCTTCGCGGGTGAACCCGCTCCCACAGGGCCTGCGCAGGCTTCGGGCCTATGCAGTACTGTGGGACCGCGCACCGCGCCCACTACGCTTTTGTCAGTTCGCCAATCTTCTCCAGCCGCGCCCGCACGATATTGCGGCTGATGTTCAGCAAGCGCCCGGTCTGTAACTGGTTGCCGTGGCAATACCGATACGCCGCCCGGAACACCGTCTCTTCAATGTGCTCATACAAATTCGGCACATTCTGCTCGAACAACGCCAGCAACGCGCTTTCAAGATCAGGCGGCGCCACGTCGGCAGCAGGCAAGTGGGCATGCGCCACCGGGGCCACCACCTGTGGCCGCATATCGACCAAGTGCAGGTCCGCAGGCGCCACCACCTGATAGCGGCACACCAACAGGGCATGGTGAATGGCATTCTCCAGCTCGCGGATGTTGCCCGGCCAGCTATGCGCCAGCAATTTACGCTCGGCATCCGGACTTAGCGAGGCACGCTCGTAGCCCAGGCGCCTGCAATGCTCCTCGATGAAAAACTCCGCCAGCGGCAGGATATCCCCCGGCCGCTCACGCAGCGGCGGCAGCCGGATCGTCGCGACGTGCAGGCGGTAGAACAGGTCTTCGCGAAAATGCCCCGCCACCACCGCATCAGCCAGGTTGACGTTGGTCGCCGCCACCAGCCGTACGTTGATCGGAACAGGCGTGCGTGACCCCAGGCGCACCACTTCACGCTCCTGCAACACACGCAGCAGCTTCACCTGCATGTTCAGCGGCAAGTCGCCGATTTCGTCGAGGAACAGCGTGCCGCCATTGGCTGCTTCGAACCAGCCGGCCTTGTTGCTGGTGGCGCCTGTGAACGCGCCTTTCTCATGGCCGAACAGCTCGCTCTCCACCAGGGTTTCGGCAAAGGCACCGCAGTTCACCGCCACGAAGGGCTCACGCCCACGACGGCTGAGGTGATGGATATGACGGGCGACCAGCTCTTTGCCGGTGCCGGTTTCGCCGATGATCAGGGTATTGGCCTCGCTGGGCGCCAGGCGCTCGATCCGGCTGAGCAGTTCCTGGGAGCGCGGGTCCTTGAACACAAGCACGGTGGCACGTACCGACTTGGTCAGCTCGCGGGCATTGGGGTGGGTGATCAGCGACATGGGGGGCATTCCTGGCAGTTGACGCGCCAGCCAATAGTGCATGAAACAAATTAGATCAAAAAATTATTAATTAATATTTATATATTCGAATTAGGAATATTCGTTTTTTCAGCAATCCATTGCTGCTACAGCAGCAACCCGCCAGCACTCCCCTGCCTGCCGATCAGCAGGCCAGCCCCGCCCTCGGTCAGTTCTGCTTCAGTGAAAGCCCCAAAATTCAGGGCTTCCAGGGCATTTTCAAGTGGCTGGCATGCATTTCGCTCTTGGCCTGAAGAACCTTTGCCTGGTGCTGTACATGAACAATCCCTGGCGTCATGCCCTTACCCTGCTGCTTGGCCTGTTCATCAGCCTGAACGCACTGGCAGCAGCACGCCGACCTGACGCAACTGGTGGCCACCGCCTGGGTGCGGGCGGCCTGGTGGATCTCCCAGGAGCAGAACCGCGACGCCTACTACGCGCTGTCTTCCCGCGCAGGCGTCAGCGAAAGCGTGCTGCGCCGCGACGACCCGGTGGCGTGGAAGGCGCGCTGGGCGCCGAAAAGCGATGCCCAGCTCAAGGCCCACTACGACGCGCTGGGCCAGTACGCCCTGGCCAACCGCCTGATCCGCACGCCTTACGACATCACCCACGACCTGGCCACAGGCTTTACCCGCCAGGCCCTGATCGACTTGCAACTGACCCACTACTGGCCGTCGTCAGACGCTCAAATCAGCCATCAACCTTGAGACCCAGCATCATGAAACTGCCTGCTTCCGTCATTTTCGGCCTCAGCGCCCTGGCCCTGTCGATTGGCGCCATGGCCGCCGAAACCTATGCGCCCAAGCCCGCCCCGCAACAGGGCGATGGCCGCGTGTCGGCCTTCTACACCTGGACCAAGGCCATCCCCGCCACACCTGGCAAGCTGCTGCGTAGCGAACCGCTGGAACAAGCGCTGAGCCTGCCCAACGCCGCCAGTGCACAACGCATCCTCTATACCTCGCTGGACGGCATCGACGGCAAGACCCCGGTGGTGGTTTCCGGCGCGCTGTTCATTCCCAAAGGCAAGGCACCGGCAGGCGGCTGGCCGGTTGCCAGCTGGGGCCATGGCACGGTCGGGGTGGCCGATATCTGCGCGCCGTCCTGGGCCGGGCGCAGCTACCGTGACGTGCAGTACCTCAACCGCTGGCTCGATGAGGGTTACGCCATTGTTGCAACCGACTACCAGGGCCTGGGCGTACCTGGTGGCCACCCACTGCTGAACAACCGCATGGCCGCCTACGGCATTCTCGATGCAGCCAAAGCCGTGGTGGCCGGTGTACCTGGGCTGGCCGACAAGGTGCTGATCATCGGCCAGTCGCAGGGCGGTGCCGGGGCCTTTGCCGCGGGTGCCTACGCCGCCACCTATGCGCCCAAGCTGGGAGTCAAGGGCAGCATCGGCACTGGCGTCATCTATACCATCGGCGCAAAAAACGTAGGCGAGCAGGATCAGGACAAGGTCGACCCGGCCCTGGCCTACGGCTTCTACACCCTGCTTGCAGCGCAGCAGTACGACCCAAGCATCGACCCGCGCGAGTTCTACACCGACAAGGCCCTGCCGCTGTTCGAGCAGGCACGCACCAGCTGCCTGTCATCACTGGTCAGCGACGTGGTTGCCACCGGCCTGACCCCGGCCAATGCCAAGAAAGACTACAAGGGCGACAAGCTGAAGCCATGGCTGGCGCAGGTGTCGTACCCGACCCTGAAACTGGCCCAGCCGATCTTCATCGGCACCGGCGCCGAGGACAAGACCCCCGCTGCCGCCACCCAGGTGGCACTGATGCAGGACGCCTGCAAGGCCGGCTCGGTGGTACAGGGCCACCTGTACAAGGGCCTGGGCCACAGCGAAACGGTAAATGCCTCGCTGAAAGACTCGATCCCTTTCGCCCGCCAGGTCATCAGTGGCCAGCCGGTCACGCCAAATTGCAGCCCAAGCGTCCAGTAAGGAGGCCGCCCCATGAGCATCGAATTCTTCACCCGCCTGCCCTTGCACGGCGAAACCCAGTTCCTGCCCGGCGACCCGCGCAACCGCGGCGACTGGCACGCGGGCGGGCCCAGCAGCGGTGCGGTGTCGGGGTTTGCCGTGGGTGATCACTTCACCTACATCGACTACCTCGGGCAGATCGCCCGCGCGGCGGAAATCAACGGTTTCGGCGGGGCGCTGATGGTCAATGCGCCTACCGGCGAGGAACCATGGACGGTGTGCTCGCTGCTGGCCCGGGAAACCCGCACGCTGAAGTTCGTCACCGCGTTCCAGCCCTACCACTACACCCCTTGGGTGGCCGTGCAGCAGGCTGCGACCTACCAGCGCGCCACCGGCAACCGCCTGGTATGGAACATCATCAACGGTGGCTCGGATGCCATCCAGCGCCAGGTCGGCGATTTCGAAGGCCACGACGAACGCTACGCCCGTGCCACCGAATTCATGGACGTGGTGCGCGGCTACTGGCACAACGAGCAGTTCCACTATGACGGTACGTATTACCGTGCCGAAGGTGGTGGCCTGCGCGGCCCGCTGAAAAAGGCCGAGCTACCGCTGATCTGCACCGCCGGCTCGTCGGTGGCCGCACGGGAGTTTGCCGCCAAGCACGCCGACTTCTACCTGATGCGCGCCGAGCACCCGGACGAGATTGCCGCGCTGATCGCCGACATCCGCGCCCGCGCGTTGAAGTGGGGGCGCACCGATATCCGCTTTGGCCTGTCCATCGACGTGATTGCCCGCGACACTGAAGAGGCCGCACTGGCCGAAGCCAAACGCTTCTTCGACGAAGGCGTGGCCAAAGGCACGGTCAAGGCCCGTGCCGCCCACGCTGGCCTGCGCACTGCACGCAAGTTGAGCTACGAAGAAGGCTACAACGACAAGGACGAGCAACAGGCCTTCGACGACTTTTTCATCCACCCCAATGTGTGGACAGGCTTCGGCTACATCGGCATCCCGCCAGGCTGCGCGCTGGTGGGCAGCTACGCCAACGTGGTGGCGCGCATCCGCGAGTACCACGGCATCGGCGTCGACCTGTTCTTCCTGGCTGGCTACCCGCACCTGGAAGAGGCCTACCGCATCGGCGAGCACATCCTGCCGCACTTTCGTGCGCAGCGCGCAGCCCTTGCCCGCCCGGCAACCGAACCCGTGCAACTGCACGCCAGCAACGGGGCCTGACGCCATGGCCAGGGACGGTTACCCACTCAGCCGGCGCAGCTTTCTTGGCCACGCTGGCGTGCTGGCCGGCGGGTTGCTGGCCGGTTGCGGCCCCACCGACAGCCCAAGCCATGGCGCAGCCGACCAGCCGCGCCATGGTGGGCGGCTGCGGTTAGGCATCATCGACGGCAACCAAAGCGGCAACCTCGACGCCCACAAACCCGTTGGCAGCGGCATCGTTCGTGGCTTCGCCTTGTACAGCAAGCTATGGGAATGGGACGAGCAGATGCAGCCGCGCCTGGCCCTGGCCGAGTTTGCCGAGCCCAATGCCGATGCAAGCAGCTGGACCCTGCGCCTGAAGCCCGGGCTGGAGTTCCACCACGGCAAGACCATCGACGCCGACGACCTGATCTTCTCCATCCGCCGCCTCACCGACCCGCAGCTGGCCTCGCCCTACGCCGCACTGCTGCACTGGGTGGACCGCGACAACCTGCACAGGCTGGATGACCGCACCGTGCGCCTGGGCTTTCGCAACGGGCGCAGTTACCTGCCGCTGCCGGAAACCTGGGTCAACTTCGGCGGCATCGTGCCAGTGGATTATCACCCGGTCACCAACCCGGTCGGTGCCGGGCCTTACAAGCTGAAAAGCTTCACGCCGGGCCAGCGTTCGCTTTTTACCCGTTTCGACAACTACTACAAACCCGACAAGCCCTATGCCGATGAACTGGAGATCATCGACTTCAAAGACCAGACCGGGCGCCTGGCGGCACTGCGCGCGGGGCAGATCGACATGGCCAATGTCATGTCCACCGAGCACTTGCAAGTACTCCAGGCTGACCCGCGGTTGCGGCTGTTGAAGTCGGTGAGTGGCAACTGGTTGTCGTTCGACATGAACACTGCCAAGGCGCCATTCAACGACCCGCGAGTACGGGAGGCGTTCCGCCTGCTGGCCGACCGCGACGAGCTGGTACGCCGTGCGTTGAACGGCCAAGGCCGGGTAGCCAACGATTTGTATGCGCCATTCGACCCTACCTTCGACCGCAGCCTCGGCCCGCGCCCGCACGACCCGCAGCGGGCGGCGCAGTTGCTGCGCGAGGCCGGCCATGAGCAGTTGCAGGTGGAACTGGTGACTACGCCAGGGCCGGGGTTGGCCTCGGCACTGGTGCTGGCCGAACAGGCCCGACGCATCGGTGTGACGATCAACGTACGCCAGGTCGACCTGGCCACGTTCCAGGGGCCGCAGCGCGACGACTGGACGTTGAGTACCGGCGGCAGCATCGGCGCGCCGTTCCTGGCCAGCGCCATTCACACCGATGCGCCGTTTGCCGTGGCCAACAAGACCCACTTCCACGACCCCGAATTCAGCGAGGCCTTTCTCGCCGCCATGGCCCAGCCAGACCTGGAAAAACGCAAGGCGCTGGTACACCGGGCGCAGCGTATCCAGTACGAACGCGGCGGCATGCTGATCTGGGGCTTTGCCGATTTGCTCGACAGCGTCAGCACCCGCGTGGGTGGCGCGCAGGCCGAGCAGTCGCTGTTCAGCACCTGGCGGTTCGAGAGCCTGTGGCTCAGAAGTTGACTTTGAAGCCCCCTATCGCCTGTCCCGGCCCTATCGCTGGCAAGCCAGCTCCCACAGGGCCTGCACAGGACTGAAGGCTTGCGCTATCCCTGTGGGAGCTGGCTTGCCAGCGATAGGGCCGGGACAGGCAGGACAACAACCAAACCAACCGCAGGCGCGGCTGCGCCCTCGTTTCTCATCCCCCCTTTATCGAACGAGGCCCAGCCAATGCCCCGCCTTACCTTGCTGCACCCTAAATTCCAACCCAGCGCCCTGGCACTGGCCATCCTGGCCACCAGCTCGTCATTGGCCTACGCCGAAGACACCCAGCTGCAAACCGTCACCGTACAGGCCGGGCAGGCCGACGACGACGCCCTGCCCACCCGCCCGCCAGCCTCGATCTACGGCGGCCTGGAAGCCAAGGTGCTCGACACCCCGCGCTCGGTTACCCAGGTCAACGCAGAACAGTTGGCCAACGACCCGATCCGCAGTTCCGACGACCTGGTCAAATATGCCCCCGGCATCACCCGTGGTGGCGGCCAGAACGCCGGCATCGCCCCGCAGATGCGCGGGCAGAACACCGAAGTGTTCCAGGACGGCCAGCGCGCCTATGGCGTGCGCCACCCGGCCAACTTCAACGCCTATGAGGGCGCAGACATCGTCGCCGGGCCGTCCTCAGTGACCTACGGCTCGGTCAGCGGCAGCGGCGGCTACGTCAATTACCTGAGCAAGAAGCCCGATTTCAACCGTTTCCGCACCAGGCTCAGCGGTGAAATCGGCAGCTGGATCCCCGATGGTGAATCGCGCGATGCCACCCGGTTCAGTATCGACAATACCGGCCCGCTTACCGATAACCTGGCCTACCGGGTGAGCATCACCCGTCAGCGCCAGGAGGACTTCTACGACAATGTCGAGAACAATTTCGACGCCTTCTACGGCGCGCTGGCCTGGCGCAACGACAACCTGCGGGTGGACTGGAACGCCGCCTACGACGACTATTACGACTACAACATCACCCACGGCTGGAACCGCGCCACGCAGGCCCTGGTCGACCACGGCAAGTACTACGCCGGCCGCGCCACGCCGGTTATCCAGAACGGCAACACCTTGTGGTCGCCGGTGCTGTCTTCCGGCGCCGCCGATGCCCAGGTGCTCGGCTGGGTGCAGCGCCAGCGCAACGCACAGGGCCAATACCAGGTAGTAAACGGCAGTTTCCAAGGCGCCTCGCCCAACACGCAGGCCAACCCTGGCAGCCTGCGCGGCTGGGTCTACGACCCGTCACTGGCGGGCAACGGCCTGACCTCGTTATCGTCACAGAACGGCCAGCGCTCGCAAGACGAGAACCGCTCGCGGCGCTTTACCACGCAACTGCGTGTCGAAGGCGACCTGACACCGTCGATTACCCTGGCCAACAGTACTTTCTACCAGCACTCCACCGACACCACCGACGTGGTGGGCGCATTCCAGGTACAGGGCAAGGACGACATCTTCGACAACCGCTTCGAGTTCCGCACCCGTGGTCAACTGCAACTGGGCGACCTGACGTTGGTTGACGACAGTAATACCGGGCTGATCTACCGCCGCGAGCGTAACGAGTCGATTGCCGCCAACAACAACTTTGGCAGCACCATCAACGCCTACGACCTGACCCTCGACCCGACCTTGAAAAACCCCGGCGACCTGCTCGGGCTGGCCGGCCGCAACCCCGCTGGCGGCAACGCTGCGTGGATCGGCCAGCCTGGCGTGCCGCAGCTTTCCAGCTACTACGGCTGGCTCAACCTACCGGCCATGTACCCTGCCGGGCATGGCCTGTACGCCGAGTCGGTGGCGCCCTACACCGCCGACAGCACCTGGACCACCAAGACCCTGTTCAGCCCGCACAACCTGCGCCTGGGCGAGCGCGTGGGCCTGAACGTGGGCGCCAGCCGCAGCTGGATCGATGCCCGCATCGAAAACCCGTTCGTATTGCCCGGCGGCAACCCACGCAAGGACTCGGGCAACTACCGGCTGTTCTCGGTGCAGGTCAGCCCCTACGTCAAACCCACGGAAAACAGCACCCTTTACTACACCTTCGACCGTTCGCTGGCAGTGAACACCGGTTTCTTCACCAATGGCCTGGGCTGGGGCAGCGGTGCCGGCGCCAACCAGCTCAACCCGCTGGCCTTCGAGAGCCTGAGCGTGTTGCACGAGGTGGGTTTGAAGGTGGAGGCCGTGCCTGACCAGGTATTCCTTACCCTGGCCGCCTACAAGCAGGCCCGCGACCAGTCGCCGGACAGCAACAACAACATCGCCCGGCTGATCGTCAAAGGCTGGGAGGCTACCCTGCGCTACCAGGACCAGCACCTGCGCGGTGGCCTCAACCTCAGCCGCATCAGTGCCTACAACGAATTCACCAGCCAGGCCGGATTTGCCTCAGCCGGTTTCATCCCCGACAACGGTACGGTGTTCGGCGACAACAACAGCCTGAACCAACGGCCGTCCGGCAAGTTCGATGCAGTGCAGATTCCTGAATACAACGCCGGTGGTTATGTCGACTACCGCTTCGATTCAGGGTTTGGCGTGGAGCTGTCGGGGTGGTGGACCAGCAGCTGGTACCTGAACCTGAGCAAGACCGTGAAAGTGCCCGATGAGTACAACCTTGACCTGGCCGTGTACTACCGCCAGCCGCAGTGGGGGGTAACGGTGCGCATGCTCAACGCCACCGACGAGCTGAATTTCGTCAGCGGCCTGGCCGGCTCCACCAACACCTTCCTGCAGCCGATGCCAGGGCGAACGCTGCTGGCCCAGGTTGATTACCAGTTCTGAACCGTTGCCACCCGCCCGCAGGTCAGCACAAGCGTGCACAAACCTCTAGCCAATCGCCTATTCTCGGTACACCCTGAAACCCCTAGGCAAAAGGACCGGCAGAGCACATGGCAAAATGGCTAGACGGCGGCGGACAGATGGCCGAGCGCATCCGCACCCACGACTGGGCCGCCACGCCCCTGGGCCCGCTCGAACACTGGCCAGACGCCCTGAAAACCACCCTGGCCCTGTGCCTGGCCTCGCGCTTTCCCCAGGCCGTGCTCTGGGGCCCGGACCTGCTCACCTTCAATAACGATGCCTTCACCGCGATTCTCGGGCGCAAGCCCCTGGCACTGGGTATCCCCTTCCGCGACGTGTGGCAGGAAGCCTGGGCCGACATCGGCAACATGGCCGACCGCGCGCTGGCCGGCGAGGCGGTGTACATCGAAGACTTCCCGCTCACCATCGACCGCAACGGCGGCCCGGAAAAGGCCTACTTCACGTTCTGCTACAGCCCCATCCGCGGCCATGATGGCCAGGTGCTTGGCATGCTCGACACCGTTACCGAAACCACGGCCAGCGTAATAACCAACCAGCGCCTGAACTTTCTTGACCAACTCGGCCGTGCCGTGGCCGAGGCTACTGCCCCGGACCAGATCCTGGCCACCACCACGCGCATGCTGGTGGAGCACTTGGGCCTCTCCAGCTGCGCGTATGCAGTGATGGACCCGGACGAGGACGGCTTCACCATCTGCGGCGACGCGGTGGTCGAAGGCTCGCCTCGGCTGGTCGGGCAGTATCAACTGCATGACTTCGGCCAACTGGCGCTCAGCCGTTTACGCAGCGGCCTGCCCTTGGTGATCAACAACAACCTGCGCGAACTGGCCGCCGACGAGGCAGCCACCTTTCAGGCCATCGGCATCACCGCGACCATCTGCATGCCGCTGATCAAAGGCGGTCGCCTGACCGCATTGATGGCGATCCATGACCGCGTGCCGCGCGAATGGACCGATTACGACCAGGCCCTGCTCAGCGAAGTCACCGAGCGCTCCTGGGCCCATATCCAGCGGGTGCAGGCTAACGCCGAGGTGCGCGAAGCCATGGCAGCGCTGGAAGCACTCAATACCACCCTCGAACACCGCGTCGAAGAGCGCACCACCCAGTTGCTGCACACCGAGGCCGTGCTGCGCCAGACGCAAAAGCTCGAAGCCATCGGCCAACTCACAGGCGGGGTAGCCCACGACTTCAACAACCTGCTGACCATCATTCGTTCGTCATTGCACTTTCTGCAGCGGCCCAACCTGGATGAGAAGCGCCGCGAGCGCTACCTCAAGACCATGTCCGACACGGTCGACCGCGGCGCCAAGCTGACCGGCCAGCTGCTGGCCTTCGCCCGCCGTCAGGCGCTAAGCCCGCACGTGTTCGAAGCCGGGCCAAGGCTGGAAGCCATGGCCGACATGCTCGACACCGCCACCGGTGCGCGTATCCAGGTCGAGTTGCAGTTGCCACACGTGCCCTGCCACATCCGCGCCGACCTCAGTCAGCTGGAAACCGCAGTGATCAACCTGATGCTCAATGGCCGTGACGCCATGGCCGGTGAAGGCACCTTGCAGCTGCGCTTGCAGGCTGACCAAAGCCTGCCCGCCCTGCGTGGCCAGCCTTCGCAGGGCGGCCCGTTCGCGGCGATTTCGGTGAGTGACAGCGGGGTCGGCATTGCTGCTGAACTGCTGGAACGTATCTTCGACCCGTTCTTCACCACCAAGGCACCGGGCGAAGGCACCGGGCTTGGGCTGTCGCAGGTGTTCGGCTTCGCCAAGCAGTCCGGCGGTGATGTACAGGTGCAGAGTACCCCCGGCCAAGGCACTACCTTTACCCTGTACCTGCCCCAGGAAGCAGCATCTGCAGCCCCCACCGCAGACGCCCCGGCCAGCCCCCTGTCACAGGCGCAAGGTGAGCAGCGGCGAATACTGGTAGTGGAAGACAACCCCGACCTTGGCAACTTCACTGCGCAAATCCTTGAAGACCATGGTTACCGGATCAGCTATGCGCGCTCAGCCGAAGATGCCCTGGCCCAATTGGCGGGGCCAGCCGGTGATTTCGATGCGGTGTTTTCCGACGTGGTGATGCCGGGCATGGGCGGCCTGGCACTGGCCCGTGAACTGCGGCTTCAGCGGCCGCAGTTGCCGGTTATCCTCACCTCGGGCTACAGCGAAGCGATTGCCGAGGGTGGGCACCAGGGCTTTGCATTTCTGGCAAAGCCCTATTCGGCAGAACAGGTGTGCCAGATACTCGAGAAGGTGCTGGGCAGCTGAAACCGGCGGCGCGCCTGCCAGGTCACCGGCGCCCTTCAGCCAGCATACGTACAGCCAGCCCGGCGAGTACCGTGCCCATCAACCAGCGCTGAAGCTGTTGCCACAGCGGCCGACCGGCCAGGAACACGGCAATGGAACCGGCCATGATCGCGATCAATGCATTGACCGAGACGCTGATGGCGATCTGCGTCGAGCCCAGCACCAGTGACTGCACCAGTACACTGCCGTGGCCGGGCGCGATGAACTGCGGCATCAGCGACAGGTACATGACGGCAATCTTGGGGTTCAACAGGCTGGTGGCGAAGCCCATGGTGAACAGCCGGCGCGGGCTGTCTGCCGGCAGGTCCTTGACCTGGAATGGTGAGCGACCGCCCGGGCGCAGGGCCTGCCAGGCCAGGTACAGCAGGTACAGCGCGCCACCAATGCGCAGCGCGTCGTAGGCGAAGGGCACAGCCATCACCAGGGCGGTAATGCCCAGTGCGGCGCAGAACATGTAGATGACGAAGCCCAGCGCTACGCCGCCAAGGGAAATCAAGCCAGCCTTGCGCCCCTGGCAGATCGAGCGGGAAATCAGGTAGATCATGTTCGGCCCGGGGGTCAGGACCATGCCAAGGCAGATCAGGGCAAAGGTGAGCAGTTGCGTGGTTTCGGGCATGGGGCACGTCCTGATTGTGCGGTGGGGTGCTGGCGAGTTTATCTGAAGCCGTTTGCTACCGGTCAACTCAGTTGATTTGCCCCGCAATCAAACCCAGGGCCACCGCGATTATCGCCACCCCGGATACCCGCCCGACCAGCCTGGCGGCCCCCGGCCGGGTACTCAGCACGGCCTTTGCGCCATAGCCGACCAGCGAATAGATCACCAGCGAGCTGCACAGGTGTACCAGGCCCAGCAACAGGATCTGCAACGGCACCGGCCAGCTTGACTGCGGGTCGGTGAACTGCGGCAACAGGGCCAGGAACAGCAGGAACACTTTCGGGTTCAGCCCACTCACGCAAAACCCTTTCAACGCCCAGCGCGAGCCCGACTCCCCCACGCCGCCCTGCCCAGCCTCCGGCAGTGCCGGGCTGAGCAACAGGTTACCGCCCAGCCACAGCAAGTAACTGCAACCTGCCAGGGTCAACAAGGTGAGCGCCAGCGGGTGGCCGGCCAGCAGGCTGCCGACACCGGCCGCCACGACCAGGGTTGCCAGGAAATGCCCCGACAACATCCCTGCCACTGCCGGCATCACCCAGCGCCCTCGCATGCCCGCCGATATGGCGTAGGCCCAGTCTGCCCCTGGGGTTATCACGAACAGCATCGACACGGCCCAGAACGCCGTCAGCACACTGATAGCCACTTGAATCTTCCTTTTCCACTGCTTTGGGATATCGAAAGATTACGGATTCCGGCCGGGGATTTTCTTTCGTATATTCCCCTTCATCATTCAATTACTGGAAGATCCTTCTCAATGGACAGGACTGATCGAAAGATTCTTGCCGAGCTGCAAAAAGACGGTCGCCTGTCGGTGACCGAGTTGGCTGACCGTGTGGGGCTCAGCCTGTCGCCCTGCCATCGGCGCCTGAAGGCGCTGGAGGAGTCCGGAGCAATCCTGGGGTATCACGCACGCCTGGCGCCGAGCGCCCTGGGGCTCAACTTTGCCGCGCTGGTGTTCGTGACCCTGCGCGAGGTCACCCGCCAACCGGTGGCAGACTTTGAAGCGGCACTGGCCGAGATTCCCCAGATTGTCGAGGCGCAGCGCCTTTTTGGTGACCCGGACTACCTGCTGCATGTGGTGGCCAGGGACTTGCCGGCGTTTCAGAAGCTGTATGACGAGAAGCTGACCAGCATTCCCAATGTGAAGCGCTTGAGCTCGACATTGGTGATGAAAGAGGTGATTCAAGACCGGTTGCTTCCGATGTAGCGGTTTTCTCCTGTGCCGGCCCTTTCGCGGGTAAACCCGCTCCCACAGTGTCACCACAGATTCTGAAATCTGCGCCATACCTGTGGGAGCGGGTTTACCCGCGAAAGGGCCGGCGCAGTCGATGATTTCATCTGCCCTGTTAACGCGCACAATGCACCAGCACAGTCCAACAAAAACGCCGCGCCAAACCGCAAACCCCTCTACTTCAAGCCCTCCCGCCAGCTGGCACCCTCCTTGCTACCGTCACCCGCTTAAGCTTTTGTCAGCCTTAGGTTTTTTAAGGTTTATGGGTACATATTTACTAATTTCTCGTTATCCCCGCGCCCCGCATCATCGCTCCAACAAGAACGCGTCGCCCTTCGCCGGCACGCCCCCGGGCAATTCCCGATGCCCTACCTTGCCTTGGAGTCAGTCATGACCAGTGCAGCCAATTCGGCACCCCTCATAGAAAAACACACGATCGGCTACGTGCCCCCGCAAGACCGCCATGGAAAGGTAAGGGATCTGTTCACACTGTGGTTCGGCGGCAACATCGCGCCGCTGCCCATCGTTACCGGCGCGCTGGGCGTGCAGCTGTTCCACCTGAACCTGGTGTGGGGCATCGTCGCCATCCTGGTGGGCCACCTGGTCGGTGGTGTGCTGATGGCGCTGCACTCGGCCCAGGGCCCGCAAATGGGCATCCCGCAGATGATCCAGAGCCGCGCCCAGTTCGGCACCCTTGGCGCGTTGCTGGTGGTGGTGATCGCCGGCGTCATGTACATCGGCTTCTTCGCCTCCAACATCGTGCTCGCCGGCAAGTCGCTGCACGGCGTGGTCGACGCTGTGCCGGTGCCGGTGGGCATCGTCATCGGTGCGCTGGGCTCTGGCATCATCGGCATCATCGGCTACCGCTTCATCCACGTGCTCAACCGCATCGGCACCTGGGTGCTGGGCATCGGCATCGTGGTCGGTTTCGGCTACATCTTCACCCACGTGCAAAGCGACGACTTCCTGACCCGCGGCGGCTTCAACCTGGCCGGCTGGCTGGCCACGGTATCGCTGGCAGCGCTGTGGCAGATCGCCTTTGCGCCCTATGTGTCGGACTACTCGCGCTACCTGCCGGCAGATGTCAAAGTCAGCTCGACCTTCTGGACCACCTACCTGGGCTCGGCCCTGGGTTCGAGCCTGTCGTTCATCTTCGGCGCCGTGGCGGTGCTGGCAATTCCGGCCGGCATGGACACCATGGACGCCGTCAAGCTGGCCACCGGCACCCTCGGCCCGGTCATGCTGGTGCTGTTCCTGCTCAGCGTGATCAGCCACAACGCCCTCAACCTGTATGGCGCGGTACTGTCGATCATCACCCTGGTACAGACCTTCGCCTACCGCTGGATCCCCACCGCCAAGAGCCGTGCGGTGCTGTCGCTGATCGTGCTGTCGGCCTGCTGCGTGGTGGCGGTGTTCGCTTCGGCAGACTTCATCGGCCACTTCGTCGACATGGTGCTGGTGCTGCTGGTGGTGCTGGTGCCATGGACGGCGATCAACCTGATCGACTTCTACGCCATTCACAAAGGCGACTATGACATCCAGTCGATCTTCCAGGTCGATGGCGGTATCTATGGGCGCTACAACCCGCAGGCGCTGATCGCTTATGCGGTGGGTATCGTGGTGCAGATCCCGTTCATGAACACGCCGCTGTATGTCGGGCCGATTTCCGAGCACATCAAAGGTGCTGACCTGTCGTGGCTGGTGGGGTTGGCGGTGACTTCGCCGCTGTACTGGTGGCTGGCTTCGCGTGACAGTGCTTACCGTCGTCGGCAGATGAGTGCCAAGTTGGCCATGGGGCATTGATTCAGCCTGTACCGGCCTCTTCGCGGGCAAGCCCGCTCCCACAGGAAAAGCACAGGTCCCAAGCCTTGTGACATCCCTGTGGGAGCGGGCTTGCCCGCGAAGAGGCCGGCACAGGCAACAGATCAATCAGAGGTTGTACGCCCGCTCATTGTGCTCCGTCAGGTCCAGGCCCTGCTCTTCCTCTTCCTCTTCCTCTTCCCGAAAGGGCCGCAAAGCGGCCCCCAATGGTCAACTCAATACTGGGCCTGCCCCGGTACCCAGGTGGTCCCGGCCAGCGGTACCCGCGCCATCGCCGCCGCTTCCACGGTCAACGCCACCAGGTCTTCCGGGTCAAGGTTATGCAAGTGCGACTTGCCGCACGCCCGCGCCATGGTCTGCGCCTCCAGCACCAGCACGCGCAGGTAATTGGCCAACCGGCGGCCAGCCTCTTCCGGGTTCAGGCGCTTGGCCAGTTCCGGGTCCTGGGTAGTAATGCCGGCCGGGTCGCGGCCGTTCTGCCAGTCGTCATAGAAACCGGCCGCCGAGCCGATCTTTTTCAACTCGCTGTCCAGTCGCGGGTGGTTGTCACCCAGGGCGATCAGCGCCGCCGTACCAATGGCCACCGCATCCGCCCCCAGGGCCATGGCCTTGGCCACGTCGGCGCCGTTGCGGATACCGCCCGACACAATCAGCTGCACCTTGCGGTGCATGCCCATTTCCTGCAGCGCCTGCACCGCCTGCGGAATGGCCGGCAAAATCGGGATACCGACGTGCTCGATGAATACTTCCTGGGTTGCCGCAGTACCACCCTGCATACCGTCGAGCACGATCACATCGGCACCGGCCTTCACCGCCAGCTTGACGTCGTAGTACGGGCGGCTGGCGCCGATCTTCACGTAGATGGGTTTTTCCCAGTCGGTGATCTCGCGAATCTCGGCAATCTTGATCGCCAGGTCGTCCGGGCCGGTCCAGTCCGGATGGCGGCAGGCACTGCGCTGGTCGACACCGATGGGCAAAGTGCGCATGCCGGCTACCCGCTCGGTCACTTTCATGCCCAGCAGCATGCCGCCGCCACCTGGTTTGGCGCCCTGGCCAAGGACGATCTCGATGGCATCGGCCTTGCGCAGGTCATCGGGGTTCATGCCGTAACGCGATGGCAGGTACTGGTACACCAGATGCTGCGACTGACCACGCTCTTCCGCGGTCATGCCGCCGTCGCCCGTGGTGGTACTGGTGCCGGCGATGGTCGCGCCACGGCCCAGCGCCTCCTTGGCGTTGGCCGACAGTGCACCGAAGCTCATGCCGGCGATGGTCACCGGAATTTTCAGGTGGATCGGCTTTTTCGCAAAGCGGTTGCCCAGCACCACGTCGGTGCCGCACTTTTCGCGGTAGCCCTCCAGCGGATAACGCGACACGCTGGCACCCAGCAGCAACAGGTCGTCGAAGTGCGGCACGCGGCGCTTGGTGCCGCCACCGCGAATGTCGTAGATGCCGGTTTCAGCGGCACGCTGGATTTCCTGGATGGTCAGGCGATCGAAAGTAGCCGATTCACGCAGTACCGGGGGGAATTGTTCGCTCATGGGAATGCTCCTGGATCAGTACGCGCTGGCGTTGTCGACTTTGAAGTTGTACAGCTGGCGGGCCGAGCCGTAGCGTTTGAAATCGGCGGCTTTGTGGTCCAGGCCGGCCTGGGCCAGCAGCGCCTGCAACTCTTGCAGGTGCTCGGCACGCATCTCTTTTTCGATGCAGTCCGAGCCCAGCGACTGCACCGAGCCCTTCACGTAGATACGCACCTCGTACAGCGAATCGCCCAGCGCGTCGCCGGCATCACCACACACCACCAGGCGCCCGGCCTGGCCCATGAAGCAGCTCATGTGGCCGATGCTGCCGCCCACCACAATGTCCACGCCCTTCATGGAAATGCCGCAACGCGCACCGGCGTCCCCTTCGATCACCAGCAGCCCGCCATGGGCCGTGGCACCCGCGGCCTGGGAGGCGCTGCCCTTGACCCGCACCGAGCCAGACATCATGTTCTCGGCCACCCCCACCCCGACATTGCCGTGCACGGTCACGCTGGCCTGCTGGTTCATGCCGGCGCAGTAGTAGCCGGCGTGGCCTTCGATATCCACCGCCACGGCGGCGGTGATGCCCACCGCCAGGTTGTGCTTGCCATCGGGGTGGGTCACCCGCCATTCATGGTCCTGCACCTCGCCGTGCAGGGCCTGGTTGAGCACGCGCACCGAAGTGCTGGAAAGGTCGATCGTCTTCATAAGGTTCTCCGGATGTTCGGTGACAGGTCAGGCGCTTTCGCGTTCCCAGACGTACAGGGTGGCGGGTGCCGGTTCCCAGACCTTGGCGTGCTCGATGCCGGGCAGGCTGGCCAGGGCCTGGTACTCCGAAGCCATGGCTACGTAGTCTTCGGTCTCGGCCAGCACCGCCGGTTTGCAGGCAATCGGGTCGCGAATCACGGCAAAACCGTTGCGGGTACCGATGGCAAAGGTGAAGAAGCCGTCCAGGTCCTGCAGCGCACCGTCCAGGGCCTGGGCCAGGCTGTCGCCTTGCTGCAGGCGCCAGGTCAGGTAGCCGGCGGCCACCTCAGTGTCATTGTCGGTCTCAAAGCTGATGCCTTCGCGCTTGAGCACCTGGCGCAGGCGGAAGTGGTTGGACAGCGAGCCGTTGTGCACCAGGCACAGGTCGGCGCCGGTGGAAAACGGGTGGCTGCCTTCCATGGTCACGGCGCTTTCGGTGGCCATGCGGGTGTGGCCAATGATGTGGCTGCCCTTCATGCCGGCCAGGCCGAAGCGGCTGGAAATGTCCGCCGGCAGGCCCATGCCCTTGAGAATTTCGATGCTCTGCCCGGCGCTCATGATGCGCACGTCCGGTGCCAGTTCGCCAAGGGCCTGGCGTGCGGCCGCCTCACTGGCATGCACCTTGAGCACCGCTGCGCTGGCGTTCTGGAACCAGTCCAGCGAGCACCCCAGGCGCCCTTCCAGCTGGCCCATCAGGGTGGTCCAGGGGTAGTTGATATCCGTGGCTTGCAGGGTCAGCTTGACCCAGCCATCGGCCACTTCGTCGCCATAGATGGCAAAGCCGGCGCTGTCCGGGCCACGGTCGGTCATGGCCTGGAGCATGGGTTCGAAGAGCTTGCCAAGCTGGGCTTGCAGCTCGGGCTTTTTCAGGTACAGACCTACGATTCCACACATAAAAGGGCCTCACTACGTTCGGCAGCAAGCTGTAAGCGGCAAGCTGCAAGTTGTCCGTGTTGAACGGGATCTTTGTGTTCGCCGCGCACTGCCTTTCTCTTGCAACTTGCGGCTTGAAGCTTGCAGCTCAGAAAAATTCGGTGTAACGCTGGATTTCCCAGTCGGAGACATGGCGGCAGTACTCGACCCACTCCATGCGCTTGAGCTTGATGAACTCCTCGACGATCTCGGCGCCCAGTACCTCGCGGAACAGCGGGTCGGCTTCGAGCGCGTCGGCGGCTTCCTTCAGCGATTGCGGCAGGGTCTTGATGCCGCGTGCGGCAATTTCTTCAAGGCTCAGGTTGTAGAGGTTTTCATTGCACATCTCGCCCGGTTCCAGCTGGCGGTCGATGCCATCGAGGCCGGCGGCAATGATCGCGGCAGTGACCAGGTAAGGGTTGCAGCCAGCGTCCGGCAGGCGGAACTCCAGGCGACCATAAGGAATGCGCACCATCGCCGAACGGTTGTTGGCCCCCCAGGCGACGAACGCCGGGGCCCACGTCGAACCCGACAATGAACGGCCCACCACCAGGCGCTTGTAGGAGTTGACCGTGGGTGCCGCAAAAGCACACAACGCCGGGCCGTGGGCCATCAGCCCTGCGGCAAAGTGATAGGCCAGTTTCGACAGGCCCATGCCGCTGCTGTCGGACGGGTCGTGGAACAGGTTCTTGTTGGTGCTGCTGGCCAGTGACAGGTGAAAGTGCATGCCATTGCCAGCGCGCTTGGGGTCGGGCTTGGGCATGAACGAGCAGATCATGCCCAGGTCGTTGGCGATTTCGCCCGCGGCCATGCGGAAGAAGGTGAAGCGGTCGGCCGACTCCATGGCGTCGCTGTAGGTGTAGTTGATCTCGAACTGGCCGTTGGCGTCCTCGTGGTCGATCTGGTAGATGTCGAAACCTACCGGTTGCAGCGCCTCGGTCAGGCGCTCAAGGAACATCCGCGAGCGCGACAGGCCCTTGTAGTCGTAGCACGGCTTGTCGAGGTTGTCGGAGGCATCCACCAGTTGCAGCTTGCCGCCTTCGTCGCGGCGGAACAGGCTGAACTCCGGCTCAAGGCCCGTGTTCAAGGTCCAGCCCTTGTCAGCCAGGCGCTGCACCTGTTGCTGCAACACATGGCGGGTGTCGTAGGGCCAAGGCTGGCCGTTCACATGGCCCACGCAAACCACCCGGCCATAGCCTGGCTGCCACGGCACCGGAATCAGGGTAGAGAGGTCGCCGCGGGCCATGAAGTCAGGGCCGTGCGGTTCCATGCCCATGCCGCAGATGGCGAACCCGGCAAAGCCGGCGCCCTCCTCGGCCACCATCTTCAGGCCCGAGACCGGCACCGATTTCGTTTTCGCCGAGCCATGGATATCGACGAACTGCGCCAGCACGTACTTGATGCCGTGCTGGTCGAGGGTGCGCTGGGTTTCTGCTGGCAACATGGGTTGAACACTCCTGGGCAAGGGGCAATGATTCCGCTTGAGAAACTTACTTTCTTCACAGGAATGCAATGCGCTTGCCAACTTTGTTCAGGGTGCTGCCTTGCGTTGCCTGTGCCGGCCTCTTCGCGGGCACGCCCGCTCCCACAGTGTTCGCCGCAAAGCCTTGTGGGAGCGGGCATGCCCGCGAAGAGGCCGGCACAGCCAGCACAAAAGCCACGCAGGTTTTTATGCGCTATTTATGGGAAACTTGTTTTCACCCGAGGAAAGAAGCGGTCAACGCAGCTGCATTTCGCACTTTCCCAGTGCGCAATATTTATTCTTGAACTGAAACTGTGCAGGACATTCGATGTCGACCGAAACCGAACCGCGCCTTCGCCTGGAGCAGTACCTGGGCCTGCAGATCAAGCGCCAGCGCCAGGCCCAGTCCCTCAAGCTCGCCGATGTGGCACGCATCGCCGGCATCAGCCAGGGCATGCTGAGCAAGATCGAGAACGCCCAGGTGTCCACCAGCCTCGATACCCTCAGCCGCCTGTGCGACGTACTGGGCATGCCAATGGCCAAGCTGTTCAGCCAATATGACCAGCCCGACGGCAATGCCTTGCTGGTGAAAGCCGGCGAAGGGCTGGAAGTGGTGCGCCGCGGCACCGAGAAGGGCCACACCTACCACTTGCTCAATCACGCCAGGGGGCCGAAAAAGAATTTCGAGGCGTACATGGTGAGCATGGACGACGCCAGTGAGGAGTTCCCGACCTTCGCCCACCCCGGCACCGAGTTCCTCCACTTGCTGGAAGGTGAACTGGTGTACCGCCATGGCAACCGGCTCTATCACATGCAGGCCGGCGACAGCCTGACCTTCGACGGCGAGACGCCGCACGGCCCTGAGCAACTGGTACAGGTACCCATCCGCCTGTTGTCGATCATGAACTACGGCGACGAATGACGCGGCGCTGCAAGGCAACAGCCGATGTCGCAATCAGACAAGCACACGTCGCCCGCGATCGCCTGACAAGCCTGTATACAAAGATAATACACACATCGACCAGCCCCGCGCCGTGGGCTGGTGGACGTGGTATCCGCGAGTAAAACAGCCTCGCTTCACAATTCCAACGCTGTGGCGCCTTTTTGCACCGGGCAGTTCGTCCGGGCTCATAACGATAAAACTCCCAGTATTAAAGACCCGCGTTGCGCAGCCGGGAGTGTATGCGCGCGCCACATTGTGAAGACTTGACTGCCATGATCGCGACTTCAGTCCCCGTAGCCGGTGCTGCCACCGGCCACCGTAACGCCCTGTGCGTTGCTCATATTGCGGCTGTGCTGTTCGGCCTGACCGGTATCCTCGGGCACCTGATCGAGGCCGACGCCAGCATCATCACCTTCGGCCGCGCCACCTTCGCCTTCATTGCCCTGGGCTTTGTCGCCGGGCTCAAGGGTACACGCCTGCTCGACGCGCTTACCTTGCGCAACCTGCCGGTGCTGGGCCTGACCGGCGCTTTGCTGGCGACCCACTGGGTCACCTTCTTCATTGCGGTGAAAGTGGGCGGCGTGGCCGTGGCCACCTTGGGCTTTGCCAGCTTCCCGGCGTTCATCGCCATGATCGAACGCGGCGTGTTCGGCCAGCGAATCGGTGCCGTGCAAGCGTTGCTGTTGCTGATGGTCACGGCCGGCCTGGTGTTGGTAGTACCCACTTTTGACCTGCTCGACAAAGGCACCATCGGCCTGCTGTGGGGCCTGGGCTCGGGCCTGGCGTTCGCCCTGCTGACCGTGGCCAACCGTCGCAACGGTTCGAGCATGAACGCCATGCAGGTAGCGTTCTGGCAGAACGTGGTAGTGGCCGCGCTGGTGGCGCCATTTGCCTTCACCCACCTGGGCAGCACCAGCCTGGCAGGCAGTGACTGGGTCAACCTGGCGTTGCTGGGGGTGTTCTGCACCGGGCTGTCGCAGTTCCTGTTCGTCAAGAGCCTGGAAGGCCTGGAGGCCCGCACCGCCGGCATGATCATCGCGCTGGAGCCGGTGTACGCAATCATCGGTGCGTGGTGGTTGTTTGGTGACCAGCCAAGCCTGCGCATGGCGGCGGGGGCTGCCTTGATTGTGCTGGCGACCATTCTGGCTGCGGCGCGCAAGGCACCGGCGGCGCAAGGGGATACCAGCCGCTGCGCACATTGATGACTAGCCTGGCCCTATGCTGTTGAACAGGGCCAGGCATATCAATTTTTCCCAGCACGCACCCTTGGAGACAAATGGATTAGCTGCTTGCTTTCCTGATAGCAGAGGCTTGTGTAGTCGCATAAGCATAGGATGGCGGATGCTCACCATAGGCTGGCGGAAGGAGGTCTTCATAGGATGGCAGAGGATGATTGTCCGAACGATTAGTGCGCCGAAAAGTGAAGTGAGGGGTATTGTCAGAAGAGGATAGGTATTCATATCCCTTGACACCGGTGGGAAGCCGCCCTCTGTCCACTGCGAAGATATGCCCGTCTTTCTGCACCGCTGCGACGTCAACAAAGTTTTCAACAAAACTATTATCTGGACGCCCTAAGTGCAATTTTCCTTCAAGCTTCGTCAGTTTTGTAACTGCCAAACCATTTCCAATGGGTACGGCCAGTAAAGCTGTAACACCGTCCGGCTCTTGAGCCAAATGTCGGATGAAAGGCTTAAGACTCATTGGCGCTTTATTCTCCCGCAGCAGAGCAGTAGCACCGGTTTTCTTCATCGCACCAAAGGCTTTAGCCATCCCAGAAAAACTAACTCTGAGCTGGCCTGAAGGGTCTGAGTAATTGACCGGATCTCCTGCACAATAGGCGTATGCATTTAGCCCGCCTCTGTCAAACGGGCTCAATACGTCAGGCGCAGCCAATCGACAGAGTAAAGGGCTGAACAGTCGATGTCCTTTCCCCAACGGATAACAGCCTGTCCGCTCATCACGCCATTCGCCAGTGAAACCGATCATTGCCAGTTTCGTTTGGGCAGGCGAAAAACCATAAGCTGAATAAGCCTGGCAAGCGCTCTGGCCATGAGCGTGGGCTGCCAGCACCGTATTGGCCCCGTCGCTTTGCAATAAACTGGCCAATGCCTGTAGCTGAGCTAGCGCCGTGCCACCAGCCCGCATCAACCGCGTAGTTTCCGGGCCAACTTGGCAAACCAGTCTGTTATCGGCGTAGAACAGGCGCACACCGGGGTCCTTCTTATCAATCGTGCTCATTTCAAGGCCACACCTGGCAGAGGGTTCTTTACAGTACACGGTACATGGCACGGTCCACACTGGCAGTTCTACCAGGTCAATTGGCCGTCGAGCTATCCGCCTTCAGGTAACACACTGCGATCAAACATGAATGCCCGCGCCCCTTGCGGCGTGTACTGGTACAACTGTTGTGGCCTGCCAAGCTTGGGCTGGTGCTTCTCCCCGGTATCCCTTACCCACCCCAGTTCGCGCAAACGCTCCAGACGTTTGCGTAGAGACGTGCCGTTCACCGCCTGCCCCAGGCACGCCTGCACCGCACCGAGGGCATCCAGCACAGTGAACTTCTGCGGCACCAGAGAAAGCGGCAGGCTGCTATACACCGTCTTTGCCGCCAGTCGCTCACGGGCGCGCTCCACCAACAGGTTGTGGTCGAACGGCAACAGCACTTTGCGCCCCACCACGCTGTCCAGGTCGAAAAACGCCAGTTGCTCGCCCTCCACAGCCTGCGCCGGGTCAAGCAACGCCAGGTAAAAGGTGCTCAACGACCAACCTCGTGGGTCGCGGAATGCATTGCCTTCAGTACCCACCTGCTCCATGTAGCACGGCACAACCCGGGCCTTCTCGCGCAGGGCCCGGCTGGCGGCGTCTTCCAGGCTGGTGTCCGGGGTTCGGCCATTTACGATAACCCCGGGCAAGGCCCATTGGCCGGCATGCGGCTCGCGCTCACGACGGTGCAACAACACTTGCAGATGCTGGGCATCAGGGGCCATGCGCAGGGCGACGATATCGACACTGGCCAGGACTTCGACTGTACTCACCATGCAGCTCCTTGTTCAGTAACACAATAATCCACCAGAGCATCTAAATAAGGCAATCCTTAACCTTTTGAATGCTGTCACTTGACACACTTAGTACACCAGGTGAATTATATAGGCATTCCAGCAAGGAGAACCGCCATGAAGATCGCCAGTTTCGATGTCGACGCGCAAAACGGCTTCACGGCCAACGCCCCGCATGAACTGCCCGTCCCCGAAGGCGACGAAATCGCGGCTGATCTGAATGCCATGGCGCTACGCGCCGACCTGCGCCTGGGCAGCAAGGATGCCCACCCGGCCAACGCCGCCTGGGTGGTCAGCGACCCTGCGCACATGCTGCAACCCCTGCAACTGGATAACGCAGACCTGACCTGGGTCAGCCACTGCGTGCCAGGCACGCCGGGTTTCGAGTTATTGGCCGGCCTGCCCGCCCCCATCGACTACGACTATTTCGTTTGGAAAGGTGTGGAACCCGACCTGCACCCTTACGGCGCCTGTTACCACGACCTGGCCGAGCGCCGTTCCACCGGGGTGATCGAGTACCTCACGGTGCAACAGGTTGACACGGTTATCGTCGGCGGGCTGGCCCTGGATTACTGCGTCAAGACCACCGCCCGCCAGCTGCGCCAGGCCGGCTTCAAGGTACTGCTCTACCTGCCAGCCTGCCGCGCCCTCACCCAGGCAGGTGCCATCGAGGCCTGCGGCGCCTTGGCTGCCGAAGGCGTGATCCTGTGCGGCGACGAGGCCGCGCTGGACTATCAGCTTGCCCAGATCAAGGAAGACCGCCCATGAGCGACAGTGTTTTCGGCCCGCGCATCATCCAGAACCTGCTGGACACCGACTTCTACAAGATCACCATGATGCAGGCGGTGCTGCACAACTACCCCAATGCCGAAGTGGAGTGGGAGTTCCGCTGCCGCAATGGTGAAGACCTTTCCCCCTACCTGGCCGAGATCCGCTACCAGGTAGAGCAACTGGCGGAGGTGACGGTTACCCACGACCAGCTGGCCTATCTGGAGAAAATCCCTTTCCTCAAGCCCGACTTCATCCGTTTTCTCAGCCTGTTCCGCTTCAACCTGCGCTATGTCCAGGTCGGCCTTGACGGTGCTGGGCAACTGGCGATCCGTGTGCGCGGGCCGTGGTTGCATGTCATCCTTTATGAAATCCCGTTGCTGGCAATCATCAGCGAGGTACGCAATCGGTATCGCTATCGCGACGTGGTCATCGAGCAAGTGGGCGAACGCCTGTACCAGAAACTGGACTGGCTCAAGGCCGCGGCCAGTGCTGACGAGCTGGCCGGCTTCCAGCTGGCGGATTTTGGCACCCGCCGACGCTTCTCTTACCGGGTGCAGGAAGAAGTGGTGCACATCCTCAAGCACGACTTCCCGGGGCGCTTCGTGGGCACCAGCAATGTGCACCTGGCCCGCGAGTTCGAACTCAAGCCGCTGGGCACCATGGCCCACGAATGGTTCATGGCCCACCAGCAGCTTGGCCCGCGCCTGGTCGACAGCCAGGCCGCTGCGCTGGAATGCTGGGTGCGCGAGTACCGCGGGCTGCTGGGCATCGCCTTGACCGACTGCATCACCATGGACGCATTCCTGGGTGACTTCGACCTGTACTTTGCCAAACTGTTCGATGGGCTACGGCACGACTCGGGTGACCCGCTGGTTTGGGCGGAAAAGGCCATTGCCCACTATGAGCGGCTGGGGATCGACCCCAGGAGCAAGACACTGATCTTTTCCGACGGGCTGGATTTCACTAAAGCGCTGGGCCTGTACCGGGCGTTGCATGAACGGATCAATGTGAGTTTTGGCATTGGTACCCGGCTGACTTGCGATATTGCGGGGGTGGAGCCGATGAACATCGTGATCAAGATGACCGGTTGCAACGGGGCGCCCGTGGCCAAGATTTCTGACAGCCCGGGCAAGACGCAGTGCCGGGATGAGAATTTTGTGGCCTATATGAAGCATGTATTCCAGTTGAGTTGATGGCGTCTGTGCGGGCCTGTTCGCGGGCACGCCCGCTCCCACAGGGATGGCGTACCCACCTGAAAGCAGCGCTGTACCTGTGGGAGCGGGCGTGCCCGCGAAGAGGCCGGTACAATCAACCCACCTCTTGCATACCAACGCACAACTCAAGAAACCGCGAGGCGGCCCGCGACGGCGTAGCCGCATGCGGCACCAGAATGGAAAACCGCCGCACCAGTGGCTGCGGCGCCACCTGCAACCGGTGCAGTGCCCCGTCTTCATGGCGGATGGACATTGCCGACACAAAGCCAACCCCCATCCCCGCCCGCACGGCTTCCTTCACCCCCTCCACCCCGGCAATCTCCAACGCCACGCGCATCGCCACGCCATCCCGGGCAAACGCCCGCTCGACAATCTGCCGCACGCCCGAACCGCTCTCGCGCAGGACCAGCGGGTAGGCGCCCAGCGACGCTAGCGCATGCTGATCATTGTCCGCCAGCGGATGCCCACGCGGCACAATCGCCACGATCTCGTCCTCACGCCACGCCGTCACTTCGGTCCCCAAAGGCAGCTCCTGCCCGGGCGGGCCCTCGATCAGGGCGATATCGACACTGTCCAGTGCAGCGACGATCTCCGCCGTGTTGCCATGCGAAGTGGTCACCAGCACATCCGGATAACGCCCATGAAAATCGGCAATCAGGTAAGGCAGCAGGTAACTGGCCGGCGTGGTACTGGCACCGATGCGCAAGGTGCCGCGCTCCAGGCCGTGCATGGCCTCGCGCAGCGCCTGCGCCTGACGGAAGGTTTCGCGCAGGCGCTCGGCATGTGCCAGCAACTGCTCGCCAGCCGCCGTCAGCCGCACGCCACGGCCGGCACGTTGGTAAAGGGGTTCGCCAAACGTCTCCTGCAGCAGCTTGAGCTGGCCGGACACTGCCGGTTGCGACAGGTGCAGGGCCTGGGCCGCATGGCTGATGTTGCCATGCTCGGCAACGGTGGCAAACGTTATCAGCTGTTCTGGGGTCATTTTTTAAAAATATCAGCTATTCGGATATTTGCCATTCTAAATTACGATTTTTTATAAGCTTATAACCAGATTAACGTAAGCCTTGTCGAAACACCTTTTCCGGAGGACTCACATGGCCACGGTTCCGTCCAACCCTGCTTTTGCCCCTACCCTTTCCACCAAAGGGCGGCTCAACGGCATCCTGTTCGTTGCCCTGTTCGCCCTGGCAGTCACGCAACTGGCGGCCATGCCGGCCATCGCCAACCTCGGCATCAGCCCGCTGATCGTCGGCATCGTCGCCGGGGCGCTGTATGGCAACGCACTGCGTGACGGCGTACCGGCCAGCTGGGCTGCCGGCATCAACTTCTCGGCCCGCGGCCTGCTGCGCATTGCCGTGGCCTTCTTTGGCCTGCGCGTCAGCCTGCAGGAAATTGCCGAAGTCGGCTGGTCGGGGCTGATCGTGTCGTTACTGGTGGTGTCCAGCACCTTGCTGATCGGCCTGTGGTGCGGCATGAAGCTGTTCAAGCTGGACCGTGACACCGCCCTGCTGACCGCCGCCGGCAGTGCCATCTGCGGCGCCGCTGCGGTGCTGGCCTTCGAATCGGCGCTGCGCAGTGCCCCGCATAAAAGCGCGATGGCAGTCGGCAGCGTGGTGCTGTTCGGCACCTTGTCGATGTTCCTGTACCCGCTGGCCATCAACGCCGGCTGGTTGCACCTGGACACCTTGGGCGCCGGGCTTTTCCTTGGCGGTACAATTCACGAAGTGGCGCAGGTTGTTGGTGCAGCCAGTAACGTAAGCCCCGAAGCCACCCATGTCGCAACCATCGTCAAGATGACCCGGGTAATGCTGCTGGTGCCGGTACTGTTGGTGGTGGGCCTGTGGATCAGCCGCTCGCGCAAAGCCGGCCAGGCACAAGGCAATGGGCGCATTGCGATGCCCTGGTTTGCCTTTGGCTTCCTCGCACTGGTGCTGGTGAACTCGCTGCAGGTGCTGCCTGGCAGTGTGACCCAGGCGGTGAACAGCCTGGACACTTTTGCCCTGACCATGGCCATGACTGCGCTGGGGATGGAGACCCGCTTCAGCCAGATCCGCCAGGCCGGGCCGAAGGCGCTGGCTACCGGGGCGATTCTCAACCTGTGGCTGGTGGGTGGAGGGCTGGCGATTACCCTTGGTGTGCAGAAACTGTTGGGTTGACTTGAGACCGGGTTGGCTGCTTCGCGGGCTTGCCCGCTCCCACAGGTACAGCGCAAACCTTCAGGGCAGCGCGGTCCCTGTGGGAGCGGGCAAGCCCGCGAAGCAGCCAAGCCGGTCTCAAGCTTTTTCACAGCCCCCCCTCGTTGCCGCCCACATTTCTCGGTATGGTGTTGTCAAAGAAGGATGTTTTACCCGCACAGGAAAGACTTAGATGCCTCAACGCCATGTCATCAATGCATCCGTCAGCCCCAAAGGCAGCCTGGAAACGCTGTCACAACGTGAAGTGCAGCAACTGAGTGAAGTCGGTACCGGTAGCCTCTACACCCTGTTCCGCCAGTGCGCCCTGGCTATCCTCAACACCGGCGCCCATGTCGACAATGCCAAGACCATCCTTGAGGCCTACAAGGACTTCGAGGTAAAAATCCACCAGCAGGACCGCGGTGTTCGCCTGGAGCTGTTGAATGCCCCGGCCGACGCCTTCGTCGATGGCGAGATGATCGCCAGCACCCGTGAAATGCTGTTCAGCGCCCTGCGTGACATCGTCTACACCGAGAGCGAACTGGCCAGCCAGCGTATCGACCTGGAAAGCTCCCAGGGCATCACCGACTACGTCTTCCACCTGCTGCGCAATGCCCGCACCCTGCGCCCGGGCGTGGAGCCGAAAATGGTGGTGTGCTGGGGCGGTCACTCGATCAGCACCGAGGAATACCAGTACACCAAAAAGGTCGGCCACGAGCTTGGCCTGCGCAAGCTGGACGTATGCACCGGCTGCGGCCCAGGCGTGATGAAAGGCCCGATGAAGGGCGCCACTATTGCCCATGCCAAGCAGCGCATGCACGGCAGCCGCTACCTGGGCCTGACCGAGCCAGGCATCATCGCTGCCGAAGCCCCCAACCCTATCGTCAACGAACTGGTGATCCTGCCAGACATCGAGAAGCGCCTGGAGGCCTTCGTGCGTGTCGGCCACGGCATCATCATCTTCCCGGGCGGCGCCGGCACAGCCGAGGAGTTCCTGTACCTGCTGGGCATCCTCATGCACCCGGACAACCACGACCTGCCGTTCCCGGTGGTGCTCACCGGCCCGCGCAGCGCCGAGCCTTACCTGCAACAGTTGCATGCCTTCGTCGGCGCCACCCTGGGCGAGGCGGCGCACCGCTTGTACGAAATCATCATCGACGACCCGGCAGAAGTTGCCCGGCACATGGTCGAAGGGCTCAAGGCGGTCAAGCAGTTCCGCCGTGAGCGCAACGACGCCTTCCACTTCAACTGGCTGCTGAAGATCGAGGAGAGCTTCCAGCGCCCGTTCGACCCGACCCACCAGGCCATGGCCGAGCTGGACCTGCGCCGTGATCTGCCACCGCATGAGTTGGCGGCCAACCTGCGCCGGGCGTTCTCCGGCATTGTGGCGGGCAACGTGAAGGACAAGGGCATCCGCCTGATCGAAGAGCACGGGCCGTATCAGATCCACGGTGACAGCGCCGTGCTCGACCCGCTGGGCCGGCTGCTGCAGGCCTTCGTCGACCAGCACCGCATGAAGCTGCCCGGCGGCGCTGCGTATGTGCCGTGCTACCAGGTGGCGACCTGACCCCCTGCCTTCAAGCCATCAGGGCCGCTTCGCGGCCCCGGTAGCTTACTGGCTGATATCGGCCATCGACCGTTCGACAAAGCGGATACTGTCCCGCCCGCTGCGCTTGGACTGGTACAACGCCACATCCCCCTGCTCGATCAACGCCGCCAGGCTCGCGGGTGGCTGGTCGAACAGGTTGGCACCAATGCTCAGGGTGACCGCCTGCGGCGTAGGCACGGTCTTGCTGGCATATTGCTGGAACTGCTCACGCAGCAGCCCGCCCAGCTCCATGACCCGCTCGTTGCTGGCCCCGCACAGCAAGATAACGAATTCATCGCCGCCCAACCGCGCCGCCAGCGAGCGCTCGGGCAGCACCGTGCGAATGATCTCGCTCAAGGCAATCAGCAAGCGGTCACCCGCAACATGCCCGTGCAGGTCGTTGACCAGCTTGAAATTGTCGATGTCGATCAGCAGCAACGCCCCAGGCTGGGCCGGGTTTACTTGCTTGAAGAAATGCCCGGCCCTGACCTCCAGGGCACGCCGGTTGTACAGCGCGGTCAACGGATCACGCGCGGCCAGCCGGGCAATCCGCTCCTCGCGCCGATAGCGCACGGTGCCCGTCATCGACAAGGCAATCAGCATGATCGCCATCGCCCCCTCGACCAGGGAAATCTGAATGATCAGCCCGCCAAAAGTGGCCAGGTCGATCACCGTACCCGGTGTAATGGCGATGATTGCCTTGACCACATAGAACAGGCCATGGATCAGCAGCACATAGCGCAACTGCACGGCGCCAACACTCAGCGACTTGCCGTGGGGCCGCAGCAGGAAGCTGGCCTTCAGCGTCAGCGCAGCCACCAGCAACGAGTTGGCCATCAACATCACCTTCGACCACTGCGGCCCCGCGGGCAACAGCAGCAAGGCGAACCAGACCACCACGATCATCAGCCAGGCACGCGACAAGCGCTCTTGGGTAAAGCGCAGCACGCCCATCAGGAAGAACGCGTGCGCCACCACCAGCAAGCCATTGGCGAACCAGATGCCGATAAACAGAAAACCGATCCCGCGCAACAACGCCAGGATGCAACCAACAGTAATGGTGGCGAAACCTGCGCTCCAGAACAGCAACGAGGACTCGCGGACACTGCGCCATTCAATCGCCAGGTACAGGGCAGCCGCGGCTGCCAGGGCGACCGAAATGGTCAGCATCGTGGGTGGATCTAGCGCCATATACGCTTTGGCCTATCTGGTTAACGAGGAAAAGGCGCAATTGTATGCGCTTGTGATGACTTTTCAGAGGGACCTTGGTCAGGAGCCTGTAAAATATGGCTCACCTTCAAGGCTGCCTCGGGAGAATAGATATCATATTGATATCATCGCTTACTGGGTAGCTGACCTGACGATCAGTCACCCTTCATAGGGCTCACCCGAAGCTGGGGCAGTCAATTGCCGCCCCGACAGGAAGCTCACCAGCTGCCGCCCGTGTGAGCTCAGGCGCTCCCAGTCACGGAAACACAGGCGCAGTTCAAGGGTGGCCCAGCTTTCCGCCAGGGCCACCCGGCGCACCGGCAGCTCCTGCTCGGCACGCACGGCGGCGGTTTCAGGCAGCATGGCCACGCCCGCACGCTGTGCAACCAGTTGCGCGATGGCCTCGAAGCTGGGGGCGCGCACACGCACCTTCAGCGGCATGGCCAGGTTCATCGCCAGCTCCTCGACAAAGCGCTGCATCGGCCGCCCGGCCGGCAGGCAGATGAACGCATAGCCCAGCGCATCCACCAGACGCAGCTGCTCGCGCCCGGCCAGCTGATGGTCCGCAGGCACCAGCATCACCAACCGCTCGGTGCGAAACGGCAGCGATACCACACCCCCGCTGGGCAGAATGCCGTCGTACACACCAATCTCGCACTCGTTGGCCAGTACCACCCGCAGCACGTCCACGCTCTTGTGTTCCATCAGTTGCAGGTCGACTTCCGGGTAGTCCGCCAGAAACGGCCCAAGTATCGCCGGCAACAATGTGCTGTTGGCCACCGTCGAAGCCGCCAGGCGCAACGTGATGCGCTGCTCGCCAGCCATTTGCTGCAAGGTCTCTTGCAGTTTTTGCGCTTCGCCGAGCACATTGCGCGCCCCCTCCAGCACCAGGCGTCCGGAAGGCGTCAGCTGCATGCCATCGGCCTTGCGCAAGAACAACGCCAGGCCCCAGCGCTCTTCGAGCAGTCTCAGGCGATTACTGGCAGCCGATACGGCCACCGGGAAGGTCGCAGCGGCCTTGCTCAGGCTACCTGTAGCGGCAATGGCCAGCAGCAGGCGCAGGTCTGTCAGGTCGAATCGCATACCTTTCTCCAAAACAGAAGACCCTGTTCGCTAAAAAGCGATTCTAGCGCGACAGCCTTCTGTTCAGAATAAGCCATGCCCTTTTCTGCCGCAGGTACTCCATGAATGCACTACGCAGCCTGATCCAACGCCAGTTGCAGAGCGGCGCCTTGTACGCCGTGCTGGCCGCCCTTGGCTTCAGCTTCAAGGCCATTTTCGTCAAGCTCGCCTATGCGGCAGGGCCGGTGGACGCCATCAGCCTTCTGGCCATGCGCATGGGCTTGGCGCTGCCGCTGTTCGCCTGGCTGGTATGGGCTAGCCGCAGCCAAGGCAGCGCCCCCCTCAACCTGGGCGACGGTTTGCGTGTGGCGTTGCTTGGGCTGCTGGGGTATTACCTGGCCAGCCTGTTCGATTTCTATGGCTTGCAGTACATCAGTGCCGGGCTGGAACGGCTGATTCTGTTCACCTACCCGACGCTGGTGCTGGTGTTCCAGGCCATCGCCCTGCGTGAAAGGCCAAGCCTGCGCACCTTGTCGGCCATGGGCCTGTGCTACCTGGGGCTGGGCATCGCCTTTGTCCATGACATCAGTGTCGCCGGGGCAGGCCAGCAGGTGGTGCTGGGCTCGCTGTGGGTGTTTGCCAGTGCGGTAACCTACGCACTTTACTACGCCGGTACCGGGATGATGCTCAAACGCATGGGCTCGATGCGCCTGGCCGGCCTGTGTGGTACTGCTTCCTCGCTGATGGTGCTGGCGCATTACCTGCTGGTGGCGCCGGTCGGGCAGCTGTGGCAATTGCCCGGCGCGGTGTGGGCCAATGCCGGGTTGATGGCGGTATTTTCCACGGTGTTGCCGATCTACTGGGTGGCGCTGGCGATTCAGCGGTTGGGGCCTACCCACACCGCGGCGGTAGGCAACCTGGGGCCGGTGCTGACGGTGCTGGCGTCGTGGGCGATCTTGAGTGAAGAGATTTCGCTCTATCAGATCGTCGGGCTGGCGGTGGTGCTGCTTGCCGTGTCGCAGCTCAAGCCGAAGGGTACACAGCCTGGCGCGGTCCCTGTAGGAGCGGCCTTGTGTCGCGAAAGGGCTGCAAAGCAGCCCCAACAATAGCGGCGGTGACACTGAAATCGAGGGGCCGCTTTGCGGCCCGATCGCGACGCAAGGCCGCTCCTACAAAAAACGCACCAGGCGGCGTCACAGTACCCGCTTGATCAACGGCTCCAGCCGGCTGTAACGCAACCTGCGCAGGAACTTGCGCACTTCCTTGGGGTGTTCGGCCTTGACCCCCAACGCCTCTGCCGAACCGATTTTCGGCGCAAACCGGCGCAGTTCGGTCAGCTCCGCCTCCCGTGGCACCAGCCACTGCCCTTGCGGGTCGTCGATCAGCAGGCCGTTCTCCAGGTCCAGGTTGAAGCCGCGCGGGTTCAGGTTATTGCCGGTCAACAGCGAATAGCGCTGGTCTACCCACACGCCCTTGGCGTGGAAGGTGTGCCCGGGGTCGTTCCAGATGCGCACTTGCAGCTGGCCGCTGGCAATTGCGCCATGGCGGCGCCGGGCGAAGGCCCGCAGGTTGTCTTCGTACAGATAAGGCAACGCGCCACTGGCACTGAACGGCTCGCCAGGCGCTATATAGAAGTCGTTGGCCGTACGGTCACCGACAATCAACTCCACTTGCACACCGCGCTCCAGCGCATGGTCAAGTTCGCGCATCACGACCCGCGGCGGGTTGAAATACGGCGTGCTGATGACGAGCTGGGTGCGCGCCGCCGCCAGCATGGCGCACAGCGCCCGGTTCAACGGGTTGCCACGGCCCACGCCCAACAGCGGAATCACCCGCAACCCCTGCCCCGCCACGCTGGCCGGAGCCTCATAAGCCATGCGCCGCAAGCGTGCACGCAAGCGCCGGATGTCGCCGCGCAGGCTGCGGGTAGTGGGGGGCGCCGGCAAGTCGAGGCGCGGCGTGGCGGTGTGGTGCAGCAGGCGCTGCACCAGGCCCGCCATGGCGTCGGCCAGGGCTGGCGACTGGAACAGGTGGTAGCGGTCCAGGCGATAGCGGTCGAAGCGGTGCAGGTAGACGTTGTTCACGCTGGCGCCGGTGTAGATCACGCAATCGTCGATGATGCTGCCCTTCAGGTGCAGCACGCCAAACAGCTCGCGGGTTTGCACCGGCACCCCGTGAATGGCGATGTCCAGCCCACGCAGCTGGCGCTGGGCCTGGTACCAGGCCGCGTTACCCGGCTGGCGCCCGGCCCCGAGCAAGCCCCGGCGGGCACGGAACCAGTCGACCACGATGGTGATTTCAAGCCCTGGCCGCTCGGCCTTGGCCTGGTACAGGGCATCCAGCACTTCCTGGCCGGCCTCGTCTTCCTGCAGGTACAACGCAACAATGACAATGCGCCGGGTCGCGGCGCGGATGCGTTCGAGCAGGCAGGTGCGGTAGGCCTTGGCATCAGGCAGCACCTGGATCGACTCGGGCGACATGGCGTAGCCTGGCAATGCCGCCAGCATGGATTCGGGGTTCACGAACGATCACCTTCTCTGTGCAATCACTGTCGGCCCTGCCAGCCGGCAGGGCCATTCCTGGCCGCTGCGCCCGGGGTGTACTATCGACCCGGCAACGACCCATAACAACAAGACCCACGCGAGGCCGTATTTTCTCACTGCCCCTGACGAACTATGCCTCAGCTTGCACAGGAACAGCGCAATGGTCCACCCCGCTTCAGCACCCCCATCGCCACCTATTGTAAAGAGTTGTTCCGTAAAGACCTTCGGCTTTCTGATCTTGCCCAATTTCACCACCATCGGCCTGGCCTCGGCGGTGGAGACCCTGCGCATGGCCAACCTGGCCGCGCGCAAGCCCCTGTTTCGCAGCGTACTGATTGCCGCAGGCGATGCACCGGTGGCCGCCAGCAACGGCATGCGCGTACTGCCCGACTACAGCATTGCCAACGCCCCCGCGCTGGATGCGCTACTGGTGGTCGGTGCCAACCCGATTGACCGTGGCCGTGGCAACCGCCCGCTGATCGACTGGTTGCGCCAGCTGGCACGCCAGCACTTGCCATTGGGCGGTATCTGCACAGGCAGCTACCTGTTGGCCAAGGCCGAATTGCTCAAGGGCTACCGTTGCACCATCCATTGGGAAGACCTGCCGACATTGCAGGCGCATTTTCCCGGCATCGTCATCTCCAGCCAGCTGTTTGAACTGGACCGGGACCGCTACACCTGCTCGGGCGGTGTGGCGGCCATGGACATGATGCTGCAACTGATCGCTCGCGAACCGGGTGGCCAGGACATCGCGGCCAAGGCGGCCGAGCTGCTGCTGTGCGACCGGGTGCGTGGCGAGCGCGAGCGCCAGCGGGTGCCGCTGCGCACCCTGCTCGGCAGCGGCCAACCCAAGTTGAGCCAGGTGGTGGCAATCATGGAGGCCAACCTGGAAGAACCGCTGGGGCTGGAAGAGCTGGCCAGCCTCAACGAGGTGACCGTGCGCCAGCTGGAGCGGTTGTTCCACAAGTACCTGCAGCGCACGCCCAGCCAGTATTACCTGGAGCTGCGCCTGTCGCGGGCGCGGGAGCTGCTGCTGCGCAGTGATGTACAGGTGCGTGAGGTGGCGTTGGCGTGCGGGTTCAGTTCGCCGGCACATTTTTCCAAGAGTTACAGCCGGTTCTTTGGGTTGTCGCCACTGGGGGAGCGGCGGCAGGCCTCTTTGCATTGATTCATGATTTGCTCCGGCCTGTACCGGCCTCTTCGCGGGCACGCCCGCTCCCACAGGATCTGCGCTGCCTTGTGGGAGCGGGCGTGCCCGCGAAGAGGCCGGTACAGGCTGATCAATCCTCCAGGGCAGAGTGCGCAGTTTCCCGACACATCAGCATGGCCACCAGCGCCACCAGCGCCGCCGCCAGCAAATACCCCGCCGGTGCCAACTTGCTGCCCGTCATCTGTATCAGCCAGGTGGCAATGAACGGCGCAGTCCCGCCAAACAGTGCGTTGGCCAGGTTGAAGCTCAGGGCAAAGCCGCTGAAGCGCACACGGGTCGGGAAAATTTCCGCCAGCAGGCACGGTAAAGTGCCGTCATTCATCGCCAGTATCGCCCCGAAGCAAATCTGGATAGCCAGGATCACCACCAGCGGCTGCCCATCGAGCAGGCGGAACAACGGCACGGTCAGCCCCAGGAACAACAGCGAAGCCACCACCAGCATGGTCTTGCGGCCAAACTGGTCGGACAACCGCCCCATCAGGAAGATCAAGCCGATGTAGGTGGCCAGCGACACCGTCGAGGCAATGAACGAATCCCGCTCGCTCATGCCCATTTCAGTTGACAGGTAGGTTGGCATATAGCTGAGCAGCAGGTAGAACGCCACGGCGTTCAGGCAGGTAACGCCAATGCCGATGGCCAGGCTGCGGCGGTGCTGGCCCAGCAGCTCGCGCAGCGGCATTGGCGCCATGCCAGCCTTGTGCTCCAGGCGTTGCTCCATCTCCAGGAACTTGGGCGTGTCCTGCAGGCTCATGCGGATATAGCGCCCAACCAGCCCGAACGGCGCCGCCAGCAGGAACGGCAGGCGCCAGCCCCATTCATGCAGGGCTTCGCTGCTGAGCAGTTCGTGCAGCACCGCCACGAACGCCGCACCGAACAGCAACCCGGCCGCCGTGCTGGCCGGCACGATGCTGGTGTACAGGCCACGCCGGCCGGGTGGCGCGTACTCGGCCAGGAACGCCGCAGCACCGGCGTACTCGCCCGAGGCGGAAAAGCCCTGCACCAGGCGGATCAACAGCAACAGGGCCGGCGCCCACAGGCCGATTTGCGCATAACCGGGCAACAGGCCGATGCAGAAGGTGGAGACCGACATGATCAGGATTGACCACGACAGTGCATTGCGCCGGCCATGGCGGTCGCCAAAGTGCCCCCAGACGATGCCGCCCAGCGGGCGTACCAGGAACGACAGGGCAAACACGGCGAAGGTTGCCAACAGGCCGGTGGTTTTGTCGGTTTGCGGGAAGAAGGTGGCGGCGATGATGGTGGCCAGGTAGCCGTAGGCGGCATAGTCGAACCACTCGACGAAGTTGCCCATGAAACTGGCCCGGGCGGCCTTGCGCAGGGCCTGGCGTTCGGCGCTGGGGGCGGCGCCGTCGAGGGTGGGTGCATTCAGGGTGGTGCTGGACATGACGGGTACCCTCTGGTTCTTTTAATTGGAGGCAGGGTCTGGTGGTCATACAGTGATTTTTTTATTGTCCAGGCTGGCCTCTTCGCGGGCAGGCCCGCTCCTTCAGGATGTGTGAGGCCCCTGTGGGAGCGGGCGTGCCCGCGAAGCAGGCGACGCCGATGCTTATTTGCGAATGATGTTGTGCTCCGGCCCATACGGGAATTTGGTGATGTTCTCAGCCCCGTGATCATTGACGATCAGGATGTCATGCTCGCGGTACCCGCCCGCCCCCGGTCGCCCTTCAGGCAGCATGATCATCGGTTCAATCGACACCACCATGCCCGGCTCCAGCACCGTGTCGATGTCTTCGCGCAGCTCCAGCCCCGCTTCACGCCCGTAGTAGTGGCTCAAGGTGCCGAACGAATGGCCATAGCCGAAGGTGCGGTACTGCAGCAGGTCGTGACGCAGGAAGATCTCGTTCAGTTCACGGGCGATGTCGCTGCAGCGCATGCCCGGGCGTACCAGTTTCAACCCGGCCTCGTGCACCTCGACGTTGGCCTGCCACAGGCTCAGGTACTCGTCCGGGCAGTGATCAAGGAACAGTGTGCGCTCCAGCGCGGTGTAGTAGCCGGCGATCATCGGGAAGCAATTGAGGCTGAGGATCTCACCTTTGCCAACGCGACGGCTGGTGACCGGGTTGTGCGCGCCATCGGTGTTGAGCCCGGACTGGAACCAGGTCCAGGTGTCCATCAGCTCTGCATCGGGGAAGCGCCTGGCGATTTCACGCACCATCGCCTGGGTGGCATGCAGCGCCACTTCGTACTCCGGCACCTGATCACGCAGCGCCTCCACCACCGCCGCACCGCCAATGTCGGCCACCTGCGCGCCATGGCGGATCAGCGCCTGCTCCTCGGCCGACTTGATCATGCGCATGCGCATGCACGGGGCGCCGATGTCCACCAGTTCGGCCTTGGGGTAGCAGGCGGCGAGCTTGGCGTGGTTCTGCAGGTTGAGGTGGTCGTGTTCCACGCCAATGCGCGAGGCCAGCGGTAGCGCCTGCTGGATGGCAACGAAGTAGTTGTCGCGTTGCCAGTCGGTGTAGACGATGTTGTCTGTGCCGACCGTGCGCCGCCAGGGTTGGCCACCGTCGATGTTGGCGCTGATCGAGACAACCTTGTCCTGGGTGACCACCAGCGCATAGGGGCGGCCGAACGAGCAGTAGAGGAAATCGCTGTAGTAGTTGACGTTGTGGTACGACGTGAAGATGGCTGCCTCGATGTCCTGATCGGCCATGTAGGCCCGCAGGCGAGCGTGACGGGCCGCGTATTCCTGTGCCGAGAAGGTTGGCTGCACCTTGTCGCCGTTGCGGATGTTCAGGGTCTTGGGCATTTGCATGGTCGGGGTTCCTTGTCGTTGTGAGCACGCTGTTCAGGCTTGCCGCCTGAGAAGCATTGCAACAGAACCGACGAGGACGCTTTTGTATCTATCCGACCTCAAATTGGCGTTATCGCCACTGGCGTCGGGGCTGCTTTGCAGCCCATTCGCGGGCTTGCCCGCTCCCACAGGTTTTCAGCACCCTGAAAGGCAGCGCGGTACCTGTGGGAGCGGGCAAGCCCGCGAATGGGACGCCAAGCGTCCCACCGATAACACTGCTACTTCAGGTCAAAGCGATCCAGCTCCATGACCTTCTGCCAGGCAGCAACAAAGTCCCGCACAAACTTGTCACCGCCATCACTGCTGCCATACACCTCACTCAATGCCCGCAACTGGGCATGCGAACCGAACACCAGGTCAACCCGGCTACCGGTCCACTTCACCTGCCCGGTCTTGCGGTCACGGCCTTCGAAGCTTTCGTTGTCCGCCGACGTCGCCTTCCATTCCACGCCCATGTCCAGCAGGTTGCGGAAGAAGTCATTGCTCAAGGTGCCGACCTTGTCGGTGAACACACCCTGCTTGCTGCCGCCATGGTTGGCGCCCAGCACGCGCAGGCCACCGATCAGCACGGTCAACTCCGGCGCAGTCAGGGTCAGCAACTGGGCCTTGTCCAGCAACAGCTTCTCGGCCTTGACGCTATAGCGGGCCTTGGTGAAGTTGCGGAATCCATCGGCCAACGGCTCCAGCACCGCGAACGACTCAACGTCGGTCTGCGCCTGGGACGCATCGACGCGGCCCGGTCGGAAGCCCACGTTGCCACTGTAGCCGGCATCCCTGGCGGCCTTTTCAACGGCTGCGGTACCAGCCAGCACGATCAGGTCGGCCAGCGAGACCTTCTTGCCGCCGTTGTTGAACTCGGCCTGAATCTTTTCCAGCGCCGCCAGCACCTTGTCTACACCCTGGTTGGCAGCCCAGCCGTTCTGCGGCGCCAGGCGCAAGCGGGCGCCGTTGGCACCACCGCGCTTGTCAGAGCCACGGAAGGTCGAGGCCGATGCCCAGGCGGTGGCAACCAGCTCGCCCACGCTCAGGCCCGCCCCCAGCACCTTGGCCTTGAGGGCCGCGATGTCCTGCTCGCTGAGCGTGGATGGATCGGCTTTGGGCAACGGGTCTTGCCACAGCAGCTCCTCGTTTGGCATTTCCGGGCCCAGGTAACGTGCCAGCGGGCCCATGTCGCGGTGGATCAGCTTGTACCAGGCGCGGGCAAACGCATCCGCCAGCTGGTCGGGGTTCTCCTTGAAGCGGCGGGCGATCGGCTCGTAGATCGGGTCGAAGCGCAGCGCCAGGTCGGAGGTCAACATGGAGGGCGCATGCTTTTTACCCGGGTCGTGCGCATCCGGCACCGTTCCGGCGCCTTTGCCCTCTTTCGGCCGCCATTGGTGCGCGCCTGCCGGGCTCTTGGTCAGCTCCCACTCAAAGTTGAACAGGTTGTTGAGGTACTCGTTGCTCCATTGGGTGGGCGTGGAGGTCCAGATCACTTCCAGGCCGCTGGTGATGGCGTCCCCGCCCTTACCGCTGCCGAACTTGTTGGCCCAGCCCAGGCCTTGCAACTCCAGGCCGGCCGCTTCCGGTTCAGGGCCGACGTTGTCGGCCGGGCCTGCGCCGTGGGTCTTGCCGAAGGCGTGGCCGCCCGCAATCAGGGCCACGGTTTCTTCGTCGTTCATGGCCATGCGGCCGAAGGTTTCGCGAATATCCTTGCCGGATTTCACCGGGTCAGGTTCGCCTTCCGGCCCTTCCGGGTTCACGTAGATCAGGCCCATCTGCACAGCAGCCAGAGGGTTCTCCAGGTTGCGCTCGGCCGACAGGTCGCGGTTCTGTTCCTCCCCATGCTTGGCCGGCTCGGCTACCAGGTCACCCTGGCCTGGCGGCTGGGCCTTGACCTGGTCCTTGCCGTAGCGGGTATCGCCGCCCAGCCAGACCTTTTCCGAGCCCCAGTACACATCTTCGTCCGGCTCCCACACATCGGCGCGCCCGCCCGAAAAGCCGAAGGTCTTGAAGCCCATGGATTCGAGGGCAACGTTACCGGTGAGCACGATCAGGTCGGCCCAGGAAATCTTGTTGCCGTACTTCTGCTTGATCGGCCACAGCAGGCGCCGGGCCTTGTCCAGGCTGACGTTGTCCGGCCAGCTGTTGAGCGGGGCGAAACGCTGCTGGCCAGAGCCCGCGCCGCCCCGGCCATCGCCAATGCGGTAGGTACCGGCGCTGTGCCAGGCCATGCGGATGAACAATGGGCCGTAGTGGCCGAAGTCGGCGGGCCACCAGTCCTGCGAGTCGGTCATCAAGGCGGTCAGGTCTTTCTTCAAGGCCTGGAAGTCCAGGCTCTTGAACGCCTTGGCATAGTCGAAGTCCGGGTCGGGGCTGGACTTGGACGAATGCTGGTGAAGAATTCTCAGGTTGAGCTGGTCAGGCCACCAGTCACGGTTGGTGGTGCCGCCACCTGCGGTTTGATGGAACGGGCATTTCGATTCGTTCGACATCTGCGGGTACCTTTGGGTCGGTTATCCAGATTTCCGGTCTATGCCAGGTGTTCTTTCAGCCGAGCGTGTGCGCTCGTGCTACCCCTCATCAGGTCTACACGGGGCTTGCGAAGCTGTCACGGCAGGTTGGCGCGGTCTTGCACACAGGTGCTGCCACGCCGCCCACTCGCGCAATTCGCGGGGCCAGGGGAAAGACTAGCCGAGCTTGGGCAGAGTTCTAATAGAGTGGCTGTTAGGGGGTGATAGGCTGGCTCTGTCAGCGCTTTCCTGTACTGGCCTCTTCGCGGGCGCGCCCGCTCCCACAGGTTCTGCACAGCCCCTGAAAACTGTGCGGTCCCTGTGGGAGCGGGCGTGCCCGCGAAGAGGCCGGCACATCCATACAAGGCAAGCAGGCCGCCCACATGCTTCAATACACCGCCAAGCCCTCTACCCCCGGAACCTGAGCCCAATGAACCGCAACGACCTGCGCCGCGTCGACATGAACCTGCTGGTGCTGTTCGAAGCCCTGATGATCGAACGCAACCTGACCCGGGTCGGTGAAAAGCTGTTCATCACCCAGTCCACCGTCAGCGCCGCCCTCGCCCGCCTGCGCGAGCTATTCGACGACCCGCTGCTGATCCGCAATGGCCGGGCCATGGAGCCCACCCCCAGGGCCATGCAGATCTTTGCCGAGCTGGGCCCGGCCATGGACGTGATTTCCGCCGCCATCAGCCGCGCCCGCGAATTCGACCCGGCCAGCAGTTGCAACGTGTTCCGCCTGGGCCTGTCGGACGATGCCGAGTTCGGCCTGTTCCCGGCCCTGCTGCAGGCCCTGCAAGAAGAGGCCCCGGACATCAGTGTGGTGGTACGCCGGGCCAACTTCCTGCTGATGCCCGGTTTGCTGGCCAGCGGCGAGATCTCGGTAGGCGTGAGCTACACCACCGACCTGCCGGCCACCGCCAAGCGTCGCAAGCTGCGCAATATTGGCGTGCGGGTGCTGCGCGCCGACGACCGCCCAGGCCCGTTGACCCTCGACGAATACTGCGCCCGCCCGCATGTAATGGTGTCATTCTCCGGCGACATGAGCGGCAACATCGACCTGGACCTGGCACGCATCGGCCGTTGCCGCAAAGTGGTGCTGGCGGTGCCGCAGTTCGGCAGCCTGCGCGCCCTGCTGCGCAACACCGAGATGATCGCCACAGTGCCGGACTATGCCGCCTGCGCCCTGGCCGACGACGGCAGCCTGCGCGCCGACCCGGCGCCATTCGATATCACCGAGGCCGAGCTGTCGATGGTGTGGAGCGGCGCCCAGGACAACGACCCGGCCGAGCGCTGGCTGCGCGAACGCATCCTGCAATTCATGGCTCGGTAGGTGTTCGCCTCAAGAAGTTTGGCGCCTGTGAGATCGAGGGCCGCCCGCGCGGCGCTCGATCTCACAGGCGCCAAAAACCTCAAGGCAATCACCTACCAGCCCCAACACTGTCGCCACTGCAAAAAATCCTCACTTGCGCCGCTGCATCCACGCCGCCCCCAGCCCACTGAGGCAGATCACCGAAATACCCACCAGGCTCAGGGTATCCGGCACCTGGCTGTAGATCACCAACCCGAGCAACCCGGCAAACACGATCTGGCAATAGCTGAAGGGTGCCAGTAGCGCCGGTGCTGCATGGCGGAAGGCCTGGGTCAGCAGCAGGTGCGCCGTCATGCCAAAGCCCCCCAGCGCCAGCATCAACAGCGCATGGTCCCAGCGCGGCACCTCCCAGAAGAACGGCACCAGCGCACTCATCGCCAGCGTGTTGCACAACCCCGCATAGAAGTTGCTGGTGGTCGGGCTGTCATGGGCCGCCAGAATGCGCGTGAGCAGTTGATAGAAGCAGAAGCCCAGTGCCGAACCGAACGGGTACAGAATGGCCGGGGTGAACATCGCCCCGCCCGGGTGCACCACCACCAGCACACCGATAAAGCCCAGCACCACCGCCACCCACTGCCCTACCGTCACCCGCTCCTTGAGCAATGGCGCCGACAGCGCGGTGACCAGCACCGGGGCCAGGAAGTTGACCGCCGTGGCCTCGGCCAGCGGCAGGTATTGCAGGCCGGTGGTAAACAGCAGGCTGGTACTGAGCAGGCTCAGGGCACGTAATGTCTGCAGCAACGGCCGACGGGTACGCAGCACGTTCAAGCCGGACTTGGGCAGGAAGATGCCGGCCATCAACAGCGTATGCACCACGTAACGCGCCCACACCACCATGATGATCGGGTACAGGCCGCCAAGGAATTTGGACAGGGCATCGTGGCTGGCAAACAGGAACGTTGCCACCACGACCAGCGCAATGCCGCGCAAGGGTTGGTTGACGCCGGACAGCGGTGTGCTGGAACTCATGGCTCTCTCGATGACGGCGCGGCTGCAGCCAGCGCCCAGGGAAGGCCGCACAGGCATGGCCCGGCGGGTGCAACAGTTCGGATTCTAGAAGAGATGGCGCAGCATAAGGAAGTTCAATTGCCGCTTGTGCAGGATGAGTGCAATTTCCGTTCGCTGATCGACCACTTTGTGCCTTGCACGCATGGCCCGTGCCGTGCTGATCGTCGACCATCGAGGTGAACCCTGCAAAACCTACAAGGAATTTACATGCAAAGGCTCACCACCCGTAACGGCCTGGCCCTGCCCGCAATCGGCCTGGGCACCTGGCCGATGACTGGCAACGAATGCACCCAGGCCGTGCGCCAGGCGCTGGACGTGGGTTACCGGCACATCGACACCGCTACTGCCTACGACAATGAAGCAGCCGTCGGCCAGGCCCTGCGCGACAGCGACGTGCCGCGCGAACAGATTCACCTGACCACTAAAGTGTGGTGGGACCGCCTGGAGCCCAAAGCCATGCGCCAGTCGCTGGAAGACAGCCTGCGCGCCCTGGGCACCGAACAGGTCGACCTGTTTCACATCCACTGGCCTGGCCAGGACTGGGACCTGGCCCGCAGCATCGAAACCCTGGTAGCGCTGCGTGACGAAGGCAAGACGCGCCACATCGGCGTGGCCAACTTCCCGCTGGGGTTGCTGCGCCAGGTGGTGGAAACCCTGGGCGCGCCATTGTCAGCCATTCAGGTGGAGTACCACGTGCTGCTCGGCCAGCAGCCGCTGCTGGACTACGCCCGTCAGCGTGACCTGTTGCTCACAGCCTACACCCCGCTGGCCCGTGGACAGGCGGCCGCGCAGCCGGTGATCCAGGCGATTGCCCGCAAACATGCTGTGCTGCCGAGCCAGGTGGCATTGAAGTGGTTGCTGGAACAGGACGGTGTAGCAGCCATTCCCAAGGCCAGCAGCCGCGAGAACCAGCTGGCCAACCTGGCCGCGCTGCAAGTGCAGCTGGATGATGAAGACCGCGCGGCAATTGCCGGCTTGCCAAAGGACCAGCGGGTGGTGAGCCCGGCGTTTGCGCCGGACTGGAATAGCTGATTCGTAAGCGCGACACGGACCTTGTGGGAGCGGGCGTGCCCGCGAAGAAGCCAACTCGGTGACTGGCACCGGCTGCGCCGGTGTTCGCGGGCATGCCCGCTCCCACAGAGATGGCGCAGGCTTCTAGATCTTGCACAAGACAGTTGCGCCCACCAAGGGGCTCTAGCGTAGCGTAATCACCTGCTTCAAGCGCTCGCTCGCCGGCGCCGGCCGCCCATACAGGTAACCCTGGAAGTGCGAACACCCCTCCGCCGCCAACCGGCGCATCTGCTCTTCCGATTCCACCCCTTCGGCCGTGGTCTTGATCATCAGGCTGTTGGACAGGTCGGTAATGGCGCGGATGATCGACATTGCCTCGCGGCTGTCGCACATGTCATGCACAAACGACTTGTCGATCTTGATCCGGTCGAACGGGAACGAGCGCAGGTAACCCAGCGATGAATACCCCGTGCCGAAATCGTCCAGCGAGATGGACACACCCAGGTCCTTCAGCGCACGCAAGGTGCGCACGTTTTCTTCGCTGTTGCCCAGCAGCACCGATTCGGTGATTTCCAGCTCCAGCCGCTGCGCCGGCAGGCCCGAGTCGGCTAGCGCCAGGGCCACGGTATGCACCAGGTTGGCATTCTTGAACTGCACCGCCGACAGGTTGACCGATACCGTCTGGTCGCTGCCCCAGCTGGCTGCCTCCTGGCAGGCCAGGTTCAGCGCCCGGATACCCAGTTCGTGGATAAGCCCGGTTTCTTCGGCAATGGGGATGAAGTCCATGGGCATGACCATGCCACGGGTCGGGTGCTCCCAGCGCAGCAGCGCTTCGTAACCGGTCACGCTGCTGGTTTGCTGGTCGACCACTGGCTGGTAATGCAACTGCAGCTGGCCCAGGTGCAGCGCGGTACGCAAGTCGGTCTCCACCAGGCGGCGCTGGCGGGCGGCGACATCCAGCTCGACGTCGAAGCACTCGAAGCGGTTGCGGCCATTACGCTTGGCCTCGTACAGCGCCATGTCGGCATAACCGAGCAACTGCTCGGCCTGGTCGTTGTCATCCGGGGCGATGGCAATGCCGATGCTCACCCCTACCGTGAACTGATGGCCTTCGATCTGGAATGGCGGGCAAATGGCATTGATCAGCCGCTGTGCGGTGTTGCACGCCGCATCCCGCCCATCCAGCCCCGTCAGCACCACGGCAAACTCGTCACCGCCCAGGCGGGCCAGGGTGTCGTGCTCACGCAGCTCGCGACGCAGGCGTTTGCCCAACTCGCGCAGCAGCTTGTCGCCAAAGGCATGGCCCAGTGAGTCGTTGATGTTCTTGAAGTTGTCCAGGTCCAGGCAAAGGGCGGCGGTCAACTTGGCGTTTTCGTCGCCACGCACAAGCGCCTGACGCAGCCGTTCGTTGAACAGCGTTCGGTTGGGCAGCCCGGTGAGCGCGTCATGGTGAGCCATGTGGTGGATCTGCGCATGGGCGGCCAGCTCTTCGGTGGCATCTTCAGCCACGAACAGCACATAGTCGGCCTGGCCCTCACGGTTCTGGCTAAGCAGGGTACGGCTGCGCAGGGTGCGCGGACCGCGGGCGGTGTCAACGCAGGTTTCCGCGGCATGGCCCTTGCTGCTGCGGGCACCACGCGCCAATTGCTGCTCCAGGTAGTCTGCCGCCGCCGGGCTTAGGCAATCGCCCGGCAACTGACCGATCATGCTGCGCCCCGGCCCGCCGAACAGGCGCTCGGCCTGCTGGTTGGCCAACAGGATGCGCTGGCTTTCCAGGTCCTGGACGATGACGCTGGCGGGGATGTTGGCAATGACCGAATCAAGGAACTGCGACAGGTTGGCCATTTCCTGGCTGTACTGCTCGGCCAGCTCCTTGGCCTGCAGCAGTTCCTCCTCCTGCCGATGGCGCTCGGAAATGTCGCGGGTGACCTTGGCGAACCCCACCAGCTGGCCAGCATCGTCGTACACCGCATCGATCACCACATGGGCGTGGAAGGCCGAGCCATCCTTGCGCAAGCGTGAGCCGACCTCTTCGAAGCGCCCGGTGCTGCGCGCCTGCTCCAGGTTGAATGTGGGCAGGCCAGCAGCACGCTCGGCCTCGGAATAGAACAACGAGTAATGCTGGCCGACGATTTCCTCGGCATGATAGCCCTTGGCACGCTGGGCGCCAGGGTTCCAGTTGGCGACGATACCTTCGGGAGTGAGCATGTAAATGGCATAGTCCACCACACTCTGAATCAACAGCCGGTACATGATGTCGGGGCTTGCGACTAGCGACATGAACTTTACCTGAACCTTCGAAGGGCGTGAAAAGGGCTCCGGCATGACGGGGCCGGGTAATGAACTGGATTAGTGGCATTATGCCTTCGATGAATTTTTTGTGAAGTGCTTCACAAAAATGCCGTCATGCCCTCAAGGAACGAGCCCAAGCCGGCCTGCCCTCAATGACGAGCACCTGTCACCAGGAAGTTGAGCAAATCGGGCTCATCAGGCAGGGCAATGGCCTGCGCCGGGCGCGGCAGGTTCGCCAGCACGGCGCTGCAGAACGCCACAGCGGGCGGGTCTTGTGAATAGCAACGCAGCAGCCAGTCGCCCTCGCCGCCCAGCAACTGCAACGCTACCGCCTGGCCAATACCCTGGCGGCGATACTTTTTAAGAATGAACAGGTCGGCCAGTTCCAGCGCGTCGATGCCCGGCAGCTCACTGCGCTCGACCAGCACAAAACCAGCGATGAAGCCATCCGCCAGCACCAGGTAGGCGCCCCAGCCGTCATCCTGCCAGTAACGTTGCAGGTGCTCGTCGTGGACATAGAAGCGGCCGTCCACTTCGACGTCTTCCTGCTCCCAGTCGGAGGATTCATAGGAATAGAACTGGTAAAGGTTGCGAATCAGCGGGGCTTGGTCGGCGGTAGTCGGTAACAGTGCGATCGGGAGCATGGTGCGGGCTCGGGGAAAAGGCCGATTCTAGATGACAAGCGGCTGACAGCAAAAAGCCCAGGCCCTCCCCGCACGGAAAGGCCCAGGCCAAAACACGGTGAATTCCGGCGCGAACTCAGCCTGCCTGCAACGCCCGCGGCCGATGGCTACGCGCTTCGGCTTGCGGCGCTGCAGCCGCCTGCAGGTGGAAGTCGAACGCCAACTCGGCAAAACGCTCGCCTTGTACGCCACGGTCACGCGCCGCAGCAGCATCCTCGACAAAGCGCAACTCGCCAATCAGCCCGTCACGGGTGGCATAGGCAAAATCGTCCCACAGGTATTTGTCACCCTCGAAGTTGATCTGCGTGGTCAGGTGGCGGTGCCCGGGTGCCGAGATGAAGAAGTGCACGTGCGCCGGGCGCTGGCCATGGCGGCCGAGCAGGTCCAGGCACTCCTGGGTGGGGCCCTGTGGGTCGCAGCCATACCCCGATGGCACGATGGAGCGCGCACGGTAGCGGCCCTCGGCATCGGTGATGATGCGGCGGCGCAAGTTGTATTCCGACTGGGTCGAGTCGAAGTACGAGTAAGTACCCTGGGTGTTGGCGTGCCAGAGGTCAACGGTGGCACCGGCCAGCGGCTTGCCTTCGCCATCGAATACCTGGCCCTGGAGGAACATCACCACGCCTGGGTCGGTGCCGTCGTCCATGCGCGCTTCACCTTGCGCCAACGGAGCTCCGGCAACGTACAGCGGACCTTCGATAGTACGCGGGGTACCGCCAGCCAGGCCGGCTTCGGCGTCCTTGGCGTCTTGCAGCAGGTCGAGGAAGTGCTCGATACCCAGGCCTGCGGCCAACAGGCCAGCCTCGTTACGGCCGCCCAGGCGGTTGAGGTAATCAATGGCGTGCCAGAATTCGTCTTCGCTGATTTCCAGGTCTTCTACCAGGCGCGCAGTGTCCTGCAGTACCCGCAGGATGATCTGCTTGAAGCGCGGGTTGCCTTCGGCATGGTCCAGGCCAGCCACCTTCTTGAAGAACGCTTGAACATCGGCAGTGTGGGAAATTTTCACGGTCATCTTGCTTACCTCGTATTGTTCTTGTCGGGTAGTCACGTGCGAATCAGCGGTCGTCGCTGTGGATCGACGAAGGGTGCCGGCACAGGCCGTTCACCTCGATATCCATGTACGGGAACAGCGGCAGCTGCATCAGGGTATCGTGCAAGGCCTCGACGCTGGGCACATCGAACACGCTGTAGTTGGCGTAGTGGCCGGCGATGCGCCACAGGTGGCGCCAGGTGCCCTCGCGCTGCAGGCGCTGAGCCAGTTCCTTTTCATCGGCCTTGAGCCTGGCAGCCTTGGTCGGGTCCATGTCGACCGGCAGTTTCACGGTCATCTTCACGTGGAACAGCATGATTATCTCCTTGCTTGCGGATCAGCGACGGGCGAAGCGCGCCAGGCGCTGTTCGTCCAGGGTCAGGCCCAGGCCTGGGGTACGGGGAATGTGCAACTGGAAGTCGTGGTACTGCGGCGGCTCGTTGACGATTTCTTCGGTCAACAGCAGCGGGCCGAACAGCTCGGTGCCCCAGGTGAGTTGGCGCAGGGTAAGGAAGGCATGGGCCGAGGCCAGCGTGCCAATCGAGCCTTCAAGCATGGTGCCACCGTACAGGGCGATGCCGGCGGCTTCGGCGATTTGTGCGGTGCGCAGCACGGCGCGCGGGCCGCCGTTCTTGGCAATTTTAAGGGCAAAGATGCTGGCCGCACCGTCGGCGGCCAGGCTGAAGGCGTCCTCGACGCTTTCGATCGACTCGTCGGCCATGATCGGTGCCGGGCTGCGCTGGTTCAGGCGCACCTGGCCACCCCGGTTGATGCGCGAAATCGGTTGTTCGATCAGGTCGATGCCGTTGTCGCCCAGTACCTGGCAGGCGCGAATGGCCTGGGATTCGTCCCAGTACTGGTTGACGTCGACGCGCACGCTGGCGCTGTCGCCCAGCTCGCGCTTGATTGCCACCACGTGCTTGAGGTCCTGCTCCACTGGGTTGGCGCCGATCTTCAGCTTGAACACCCGGTGACGACGAATCTCCAGCATGTGTTGGGCTTCGGCGATGTCACGGGCAGTGTCGCCACTGGCCAGGGTCCAGGCCACTTCCAGGCTGTCGCGCACACGGCCGCCCAGCAGTTCGCTGACCGGCAGGCCCAGGCGCTTGCCCTGGGCGTCGAGCAAGGCGCTTTCGATACCTGACTTGGCAAAGGTGTTGCCCTTGGCCAGCTTGTCCAGCTTGAGCATGGCAGCGTTGATGTTGTCCGCCGCCAGGCCGATCAGCGCAGGCGCCAGGTGCGCGTCGATATTGGCCTTGATGCCCTCGGGGCTTTCATAGCCATAGGCCAGGCCACCGATGGTGGTGGCCTCGCCGATGCCTTCCACACCATCGCTGCAGCGCACGCGCAATACCACCAGGGTCTGCTGCTGCATGGTGTGCATCGCCAGCTTGTGCGGGCGGATGGTCGGCAGGTCGACGATAATTGCTTCTATGCGTTCAATCAGCGCGCTTGTCATTGTTGCCAGGTCCCGTCAGGTCGGGCTGCCAGTTGCAGGCCCAAATGGTGCATTTACTTGATTGTTCGAAGATTGCGCGAGACTCTGATAAGCGTCCAATATCAAATGAATCTCCCACCATACCCTGGAGGTCTTGTGGAGCTGCGCCACCTGCGTTACTTCAAGGTCCTGGCCGAAACCCTGAATTTCACCCGCGCCGCCGAACTGCTGCACATTGCCCAGCCACCGCTGAGCCGGCAGATCAGCCAGCTGGAGGACCAGCTCGGCACCCTGCTGGTGCTGCGCGAACGCCCGCTGCGGCTGACCGAGGCCGGGCGGTTCTTTTACGAGCAGACCTGCACCGTGCTGCAGCAGCTGCAAAACATCAGCGACAATACCCGCCGCATCGGCCAGGGCCAGCGCCAGTGGCTGGGCATCGGCTTTGCCCCCTCGACCTTGTACAACGTGCTGCCAGAGCTGATCCGCGAACTGCGCCAGGACAGCGAACTGGAGCTTGGCTTGAGCGAGATGACCACGCTGCAACAGGTGGAAGCGTTGAAGAGCGGGCGCATTGACATCGCTTTCGGGCGCATTCGCATCGACGACTCAGCCATTCACCAGCAGGTGCTGCGCGAAGACCCGCTGGTGGCCGTGCTGCCCAAGGGCCACCCGCTGGCGGGCAGCCCGCTCAGCCTTGCCCAGCTGGCAGGCGAGGCATTCATTCTGTACCCGGCCAACCCCCGGCCCAGTTATGCCGACCACGTGCTGGCGTTGTTCGCCCAGCACGGCATGAGCATCCAGGTCAGCCAGTGGGCCAACGAGCTGCAGACGGCCATTGGCCTGGTGGCGGTTGGCGTGGGGGTTACCCTGGTACCGGCGTCGGTGCAGCAGCAGCACCGTACTGATATCGAGTATGTCGGCTTGCTGGATAGCGGCGCGGTCAGCCCGATCATCCTCAGCCGCCGCAAGGGTGACATGAGCCCGGTCGTGCAGCGCTGCCTGACGTTGATCGAACAGCAGGCACTGTAGGTAAGCCACGCACCCTGTGGGAGCGGGCGGGCCCGCGAACACGGGCGAAGCCCGTGCCAGCCACCGAGTTGCCTGCTTCGCGGGCGTGCCCGCTCCCACAAGGGCCCAGTACGCCTGCTCCACAGCTATCCCTGCCCTGTATACCCATCGGTATATGGATGTTCCCGTTGATCTGTTTCATGCTCCGCCACGCGAATCGCGAAACGCCCGGGCTGCAAACAATCCAATAAAAGACATCGGGAGTCGAACATGGCGGGACGTCTCAACGGCAAGGTAGCGCTGATTACTGGCGGCGCGGGTGGCTGCGGGCTGGCCGCGTCGCAGCTGTTCGCAGCAGAAGGGGCACGGGTCGGCATTGTCGACCTGCCTGGCAGCAAGGGTGCCGAGGTGGCCCGGGAACTGCGCGATAAAGGCCACGAGGTTGTTTTTGCCGCGGCCGATGTGTCAGATGCACAGCAAGTAAAGGCCGCGGTGGCGGCCGTAGAGCAAGCCTTCGGGCACATTACCGTGCTGATGAACCACGCCGGCATCCTGGCAGCCCTGCCCTTCCTGGACACCAGCGAAGAAGAGTGGGACCGGGTCATGGCGGTGAACGTGAAGAGCATGTTCCTGGTCACCCGCGCCGTACTGCCCGGCATGTTGGCAGCCGGTGGCGGCAGCATCGTCTGCACCTCGTCCATCTCGGCCGTGGTGGGTACACCGATGGAGGTGCTGTACTGCACCAGCAAGGGCGCTACGCACATGTTCGCCCGGGCCATTGCGGTGGAGTTTCGCGACCGGGGCATCCGCGCCAACGCCATTTGCCCGGGTTTTATCGCCACCGCCCACGGCCTGCGCGAGATCGACATGCTGCGCAGGCATGGCGTGGACGTGAGTGAAGCAGCCATCGCTGCTGCCCAAGGGCGCTTGTGCGAGCCCTCGGAAGTTGCCAGCGTAGCCTTGTTCCTGGCCAGTGACGACGCCAGCTTCGTCAACGGCGCACACCTGTTTGCCGACAACGGCTACACGGCCATCTGACAAAAAGAACAACAAGCAGGAGAGATCTACGTGACCACCTCTTCCAACAACATGCACATCAACGAATTCGGCCTGGAACACGCGCACTGGCGCAACTGGGCCGGCAACCAGTCCTGCATTCGTGCAGCTCGCGGGGCACCGGCCAGCGAAGACGAACTGTGCTCGATGGTAAACCAGGCCAGCAGCAATGGCATGAACGTGCGCGTGGCCGGTTCCGGGCATTCCTTTACCCCGGTGGCGCTGACCAACGGCCTGCACCTGACCCTGGCCAACATGAGTGGCGTGCGCCATATCGACCATGAGAAAAAACGCGTCACCGCCGCCGCCGGCACCACCATCAACGCCTTCGGCAAGGTCTTGCGTGCGGCCGGCTTGTCGATGGTCAACCAGGGCGACATCGACAGCCAGTCGATTGCCGGTGCCCTGACCACCGGAACCCACGGCACCGGCCTGACCTTGGGCAACCTGGCTTCGTCGATCGTGGGCATGAAGCTGGTGCAGCCCAATGGCGAAATCCTGGTGGTGGACGAAAGCACCCCCGACCTGTTGCAGGCCAGCCGAGTGTCGCTGGGTGTACTGGGCATCGTTTCCGAACTGACCTTGCAGGTGACGGACAGCTTCAACCTGCACGAGCGGATCTGGCGGGAAGACTTCGAAAGCGTGATGGAAAAGCACGACGAACTGGCGCGCAAGCACCGCCACTTCAGCTTCTTCTGGTGCCCCTACGAGCAGAGCCGGCATTGCTATTGCCTGCCCGATACCGCCGCCACCTCCACCAGCGGGCGCACCACCGACGTGTGCGAAGTAAAGGTCATGGACATCACCGACCGCCCGGCCTGGGAAAGCGAATTCGAGAAGGTGGCGTACAGCTCGGATGTGTACCCGATCGAGTACCTGCCCAACTTCCACGAACTGGAATACGCAGTGCCGGTGCGCCACAGCAAGGAAGCGCTGCGCGCAGTACGCAAGCTGATGCTGGAAGACTTCCCCGAGGCGATCTACCCCATCGAATACCGCTTCACTGCCGGTGACGGGGCTTGGATGAGCCCGTTCTTCGAGCAGGACAGCGTGACCATTTCGGTGTCTGGCCAACCGGGGACCGATTACTGGGACTACCTGCGGGCGGTGGATCAGATTTTGCGTTCGTATGGCGCCAGGCCGCACTGGGGCAAGCTGCACTTCCTGACCGGGGAGGATGTGAGTGCCATCTACCCGCGGGCCGAGGACTTCCGCAAGCTGCGCCGGCAGCTGGATCCGCAGGGGATCTACCTCAGTGAGCACCTGAGCCCGTTGTTCAAATAGCCTGCAGCCCTCACATCCTTGGGGCTGCTGTGCAGCCCAATCGCTGGCAAGCCAGCTCCCACAGGAACAGCGCAAGGCTTGAGGTCAGCGCGGTCGGTGTGGGAGCTGGCTTGCCGGCGATTGGGCCGCACAGCGGCCCCTGCTTCATCAGGCCTTGGCCAGGTAGTCGATAAACAGCCGAAACAACTCGGCGTTGGTGGAAATTTCCAGGCGCTGGTAGATGTTGTGCTTGTGCACCTTCACCGTCCCATCGGAAATATTCAGCTGCCGCGCAATCGACGCATTGCTGTGCCCCTGCAACAGCAACTTGGCGATCAGGCGCTGGGTCTCGGTCAACTGCCCTTGCAGGATCTCGACAAACGCATCCTCCAACACCGCCCCCTCCGGCGCCGCACGCAGGCAGTCGGCATAGCGCAACCGGCAATGCTGGCCGAACACCGAAGCCAGCAAAGGCGCCATGCCCGCCAGCAGGTCCATGTGCGCAGCACAAAAATCACCACTGCTGTGGTTACGCATCAGCGAATAAACGATCGCCACCTGCGGCTGCAAGGGGATGATGAAGCCCACCTCCTCCACCGCCGTGCCATAGTCGGACGACACGCAAGGGTGGATGTCCCTGGAAATGGCAAAGCCTGAAGAGAAGAAGCAGTCCGGTGCCAGTTCGCTCATGCGCCATAGCCCGGCCGGGTGTTCGTTGACGCAGGCAACGTAAAAAGGGTCAAGCAGGTACCCGCCCCGCACGTAGGCATTCAGGGTGCGCTGGGTTACCGAATGGTTGTAGCCGTTGTGCACCAGCAATGCCGGCTGGTTGAAACGGAACAGGTAAGCGCAACTCATCTCGAACGCCAGCTTGCTGCGCAGCAACGCATCCAGCGCCGGCCCCAACTGTTCGCTGCCGATCGCCTCGATCACCGCCGCCAGCCCATTTGCCTCATCTCTTGTCATTGTTCACCACGCTCTCGTGCACGCAAGTGCTTGTGCGACCATACCGGCTTGATTGGCAAAAAACACAAAATCCGGGGCGCCCTGGACGCTCCGGATCATGTGCATGGCGTTTTTGGCTCAGGACGCTTCGGGCACTACCTTGAAGGCGCCTGCGGCGTCATCCTGGCGCCCCATTTCCTGCGCCTTGGGCACCGCCAGGCAACTGGCCAGCAGCATGGCGATCAGGCCACCACTGAGTTTGCCGATCATCAGCGGCAGGATCAGCGAGGGCTGGAAGTTGGCCGAGAAAGCCATGTGGTCGCCAAAGGTGAAGGCGGCGCACACCGAGAAGGCAATCACCAGCACCTTGTCCTTGGGCGGCATTTCGCTGACCAGCCTGAACATGGCCAGGATGTTCGCCGAGGCTGCCAGCACCCCGGCAGCGCCCACACCGGACATGCCAAAACGCGAGGCCACCCGCTCGATGGGCCGCGCCAGGAAGCGCTTGAGCAAGTGCACCATGGGGAACGCTCCGCACAGCATCAGGCCGATGTAGCCGGCAATTTCCAGGGCGCGGAACTGGTCATCGGCATCGGCAATGATCGGCGCGAAGCCCCAACTGCCGAACAAGTGGCTGAACAGGCCGGTGAAGTACTGCACGATCGACGCCACCAGTACCAGCACCACGGCGATGTACATGAACTGGCCGAGCTTGAGGAACAGGTACACCATCAGCGTGGGGAAGTAGCGCAATGCCGCCGCCAGGGCGATGCAGAACAGGATCAGCGGCATCAGGTTGCGCAGCAACATCGCCCAGGTGAAGTTCAGTGCCTGGGTTGCCGCGCCGGTGGTGGCGATGTCGGGGCGCACGTTCAGGCCCAGGGCCTGCATGGCCATGGCGATGATCATGATGCTGACCGGGATGGTCAGCAGCCCGGCCATGATCCCCAGGGCCATGTACTTGTGGTCGACCTTGCGCAACATGGCCAGCCCCACCGGGATGACAAAGATGATTGTGGCGCCGCATTGAAAGCCGGTGATCAGGCCGAGGATCCAGCCTTCGGGGCTTTGCGCCAGGGCCTTTGCCAGCTGGTAGCCGCCCATGTCCGAGGCGATGAAGATGGGGCCGGCGATGCCCGGGTCGGCGCCGATGGCCTGGAACAGCGGGGCAATCACGTGGCTGATGCCCGCAGAGATATACGGGATTGCCGCCATGATGCCGGCCACAGGGATGAAGATGGGGCCGATGCTGTGCAGGCCGGCGATGAACTCCTGGCCCAGTTCGCCCTCGGGGTTGTAGATGGATGCCACGGCACCCAGTACCGCGCACACCATGATGACGTAGATGACATAGGTACCGATGCTTTCCATTTGCCGCCTCATTTTTAGAGTTGTGGGGTTGGCAGGACTGAAAGGTCACGGGGGCATCGTTGTTGTTATGGCGTATGCAAGGCGCGCCCCGTCGAGGGGTTAAGCTATGCGGCAAGGTGATGGGCTGTCCATATACCGGGAGGTATATAAGGTTGTCAGCCTGACACAGCCCCTGTGGGAGCGGGCATGCCCGCGAAGCAGGCGACTCGGTACATGACACCGGCTGCGCCGGTGTTCGCGGCGGTTCGACGCCTCGACGAGCCCGCTCCCACAAGGTATGTGATCGGCTCAGGAGTGTGCTTTAGTGCGCCGGCGGTAGGCCAGCAGCAGGAACACGAACCACAACGGCATCACACACAGCGCCAGCCGGGTATCCGGTTGCAGCGCCAGCAGCACCAGCACAAAGCCGAGGAAGCCCAGGGTTGTGACGGCCATCACCACCCCACCCGGCAACTTGAACTGCGAGGCCTGGTGAGCACCCGGGTTGCGCTTGCGGTAGGCCAGGTACGCAGCAAGAATCATCGACCAGGTAAAGATCACCAGGATCGCCGACACCGTCGAGATCAGCGTGAATACCGCCATCACCTCGGGAATGATGAACAGCAGGCTCAACCCGACCACCATGCATACCCCGGAAAACAGCAGGCTGTGCACCGGCACGCTGAGTGCCGAAAGCCTGGCAAACAGGGCCGGTGCATTGCGCCGCTCAGCCAGGCCGAACAGCATCCGGCAGCCCGAATAAACGCCACTGTTGGCAGAAGACGCAGCCGACGTCAGCACCACGAAGTTGATCATGCCGGCCGCTGCCGGAAAGCCCGCCAGCAAGAACAGTTCGACAAAGGGGCTGCGGTTGGCCGGCACCTCGGCCCATGACACCACGCTGATGATGCACACCAGCGCCAGGATGTAGAACAGCAGGATGCGCAGCGGGATGGTATTGATCGCCTTGGGCAGCGAGCGATGCGGGTTTTTCGCTTCCGCTGCGGTGGTGCCGATCAGCTCGGTACCGGCAAACGAGAACACGGCAATCTGGAACCCGGCAAAGAAACCACTGATGCCATGTGGCAGCACCGCACCCGGCGCGACCACGTGGGCCAGCGAGGCGACCACGCCATTGGGCGAGGTATAGGACGTGGCGATCATCACCGCCGCCGTAATGATCAACAGCACGATGGCCACGATCTTGATGATGCCGAACCAGAACTCCACCTCGCCAAATATCCGCACCGCCAGCATGTTCAGCCCCAACAGCGCGAACAGGGTGAAGAACGCCGGCACCCAGGCTGGTGTGTCCGGGTACCAGTACTGAAAGAACCCGGCCACCACGACCACGTCGCCGACCACCGCCACGCTCCAGCTCAGCCAGTACGACCAGCTCAGCACAAAGCCTGCACGCGGGCCCAGGTAATGGGCGACGATGTCGGCAAACGACTTGAAGCGCAGGTCTGACAACAACAGCTCGCCCATGGCGCGCATGACGACGAACACGAAGAACCCGAGGATGGCGTACACCAGAAGGATCGAGGTGCCGGACAGCGCAATCACCTTGCCCGAGCCCATGAACAGGCCCGTGCCGATGGCGCCGCCAATGGAAATCAGCTGGATGTGGCGGTTTTCCAGCGTGCGTTGCAGGTGCCCGTCACGGGCGGGCGTTACGTGTTTGCCTTGCTCAAGGCTTGCGGGCGTGTCTTGCATGGCGACCTCTTGTTATTGTTGGTCTGTCACGTGTTGCAGCGCGGTGGCAAGGCCTGCTACAGGCCTCGCCACTGCGGGTTGCGCGGGTCAGCGCGCACTTTCGAAGCCTTGCAGCGTGTTCACCGCATTGATACCGATCTCGTCGACCATGTAGCCGCCTTCCATCACGAACAGGGTGGGGATGCCGGCGCTGGCGATCTCGGCGCCCATGCGCAGGAAGTCTTCGCTGGTGAGCTTGAAGTGGCTGATCGGGTCATCTTCGAAGGTGTCCACGCCAAGCGACACCACCAGGAACTCGGGCTTGTGCGCGACGATGCGCTTGAGCGCGTCGTGCAAGGCCAGCTGGTACTCGGCCCAGCGTGTGCCCTTGCCCATCGGGTAGTTGGCGTTGAAACCCTCGCCCGCGCCTGCGCCCTGCTCATGGGCATAGCCGGAAAAGTACGGGTAGGACACGTGAGGGTCGCCATGCAGCGAGGCGAAGAACACATCGGGCCGGTCGTAGAAGATGTTCTGCGTGCCGTTGCCGTGGTGGAAGTCCACATCCAGCACGGCCACGCGCCTGGCGCCCTGGCTCAGGCAGCGCTCGGCAGCGATGGCGGCGTTGTTCAGGTAGCAATAGCCGCCCATGTATTCGCGGGCGGCATGGTGCCCCGGCGGGCGGCACAGGGCGAAGGCACTGTTGGCACCGTCGATGATGCGCTGCATGCCGGTGAGGGCAACGTTGGCGCTGCTGCGCACGGCTTCCCAGGTGCCAGCAGTAATCGGCGCGCCGGCGTCCATGGCGTAGAACCCCAGCTTGCCGTCGATGAAGCCGGGTTCCCGGTCGATGGCCAGGTCGCGCACTGGCCACACCAGTGGCAGTGCGTCGTGGGTCTTGCCGGTGGCGGCCCATTGCGACCAGGCGTTTTCCAGGAAGGTGACGTAGCGCTCACTGTGCGCCGCCACGTAGCAGGCGCGGTCGAACGCCTGCTCGGCGATGACATCGCCCAGGCCGGTGCTGCGTACACGGGCCAGCACGGTGTCGGCGCGCCGGGGGTTTTCGAACGATGGCGTGATAGCGCCATCCTTGAGTTCCGAGCCATGGTGCAAGCGGTGGTTGTTGCTAAAGACTGTCAGCACGCGAATGTCCTTTTTCAAGGGGTTACCGGATAACCAATTTTCGCGAGAGAACGGTGAAAATGCTTTGCTTTATGCTCGGTCAAACCGGAAGCTTGAGCAAAACAATCACAGGATTGGCCAGCCATGAGCAAAGCTTTTGCTATCGAAGAACTGGACGACACCGACCGCGAACTGCTGCGCCTTTTGCAGGGGGACGGCACCCTGTCGAGCGCTGCGCTGGGCGAGCGCCTGTCGATGACCGTGACGCCGTGCTGGCGCAGGCGTAAACGGCTGGAAGAGCTGGGCATCATAAAGGACTACCAGGCCAACCTCGACCGCCGCAAGCTGGGGTACGACGTGATGGCGTTTGCCCAGGTGCGCTTTGGCAACCACTCGGCCGAGGCGCCGGATGAGTTCGAGCAGGTGATCCTGAAGCTGCCGCAGGTGCTGTCCTGCCACAAGGTGACCGGTGAGGCTGACTATGTGCTGACGGTGCTGGCGACTGACCTGGAGAGTTATGGGCGGTTTGTCGAAGAGGTGTTGCGCAGGCAGCCCGGGATCGCCTCGATCCAGTCGAGCCTGGCGTTGCGCGAGGTGAAGGCGGTGTCGCGGATACCTGTGGCCTGAAGTTTTACTCGGTCAGCTTTTGACTTTTGTGGGAGCGGCCTTGTGTCGCGAAAGGGTCGCGAAGCGGCCCCAGGATTTCAGCCTGCAGCCGATATTGCTGGGGCTGCTTCGCAGCCCTTTCGCGACACAAGGCCGCTCCCACACAAAATCAAAAGCAGACCGCGCATGATTTAGGCCCGACCTACCCCGGCAAGCTGTAACGCTCAGCAAAGTACTGCCGGAAAAAGTCCACCGCCACCCGCACCTTGGCCGAGCTGGCCAGCGGCGAGGTGTACACCGCCCAGATATCCGCCGGCTGGTGATAGGCCTCCAGCACCTGCACCAGGCGCCCGTCTTGCAGGCTGTCGTGCACATCCCACCACGAACGCAACAAAATCCCGCGCCCGTCCAGGCACCACTGGTGCGCCACTTCGCCATGGTTGGTCGACAGGCCACCGGTCACGCGCACGCTCTCTTCACCGTCAGGCCCCATCAACTGCCACACACCAAACGGGTGGTCGCGCTCCTTGATCACCAGGCAATCATGGCTGGCCAGGTCGCCCAGCACCTTGGGCGTGCCGCGTCGGGCCAGATACGCCGGGGCCGCGCACAACACACGGCGGTTGCGCGCCAGCGGCTTGGCGATCAGGTTGGGGGCGATGGCGTTGCCCACGCGAATGTCCAGGTCCACGCCCTCGGCAATCAGGTCCACCAGGCGGTCGTGCACATCCAGGCGAATGTCCAGCCGCGGGTAGCGCTCGGCCAGCTCGGACAACGCCGGCGCCACGAAGCGCCGGCCCAGGCCCAGGCTGCTGGCGATGCGCAGCTGGCCGGCAGGTTCGCGGTGCTGGGCGCTGATGTCATCGCCCATGCGCTGCACCGCATCGAAAATCTGCAAGGCCCACTGATACACCCGCTCGCCCTCCTCGCTCACCGTCACCCGCCGGGTGGTGCGGTGCAGCAGGCGCACCTCGAGGGTTTGCTCAAGCATGCGAATGCGCTTGCTGATGTACGCCGCCGACATGCCCAACTCGTCGGCCACGGCCGCGAAGCTGGCGCGCTTGGCCACTTGCAGGAAGATATTGAGGTCGTCGAGGCTGGGCAGATTATTCACGTAGCGTGTTCCAAGAATCCATGATTGGCCAGATTATCTCCAGTCCAAGCCCTTATAGCATGGCTAGCACCTGTTCCCTAGACAACGAGTGCACCCCCATGAGCAAGACGTTCAGAATCGCGGCAATCCCAGGCGACGGCATCGGCAACGAAGTGCTGCCAGAAGGCATCCGCGTGGTCGAGGCCGCTGCGCGCAAGCATGGCCTGGACATCAGCTTCGAGTTCTTCGAGTGGGCCAGCTGCGACTACTACCTGGCCCACGGCAAGATGATGCCGGACGACTGGTTCGAACAGCTCAAGGACTTTGACGCCCTGTACTTTGGTGCCGTGGGCTGGCCAGACAAGGTGCCGGACCACATCTCGCTGTGGGGTTCGCTGCTCAAGTTCCGCCGCGATTTCGACCAGTACGTGAACATTCGTCCGGTGCGCCTGTTCCCTGGCGTACCGTGCCCGCTGGCCGGCCGTGAACCCGGCGACATCGACTTCGTGGTGATCCGCGAAAACACCGAGGGCGAGTACTCGTCGCTGGGCGGGCGCATGTTCGAAGGCACGGAGAACGAGTTCGTGCTGCAGGAATCGGTGTTCACCCGCCGTGGCGTCGACCGCATTCTGAAGTACGCCTTCGAAGTGGCCCAGACCCGCAAGCGCAAGCACGTCACCTCGGCCACCAAGTCCAACGGCATGGCCGTGAGCATGCCGTACTGGGACGAGCGCACCGCAGCCATGGCTGCCAATTATCCGGAAATCAACTGGGACAAGCAGCACATTGATATCCTCTGCGCCCGCTTCGTGCTGCAGCCAGACCGCTTCGACGTGGTGGTGGCCTCGAACCTGTTCGGCGACATCCTGTCCGACCTCGGCCCGGCCTGCGCCGGCACCATCGGCATTGCGCCATCGGCCAACCTCAACCCCGAGCGCAAGTTCCCGTCGCTGTTCGAACCCGTACACGGATCGGCGCCAGACATCTACGGCAAGAACATCGCCAACCCGATCGCGATGATCTGGTCGGGTGCACTGATGCTCGACTTCCTCGGCAACGACGGCGCCGACCCACGTTACCGCGCCGCCCATGACGACATCCTCAAAGCGATCGAGCAGGTCATCGCCGCCGGCGAGGTGACCCGCGACATGGGCGGGCAGCAGTCCACCCAGCAGGTGGGCAAGGCCATCACTGCGCTGGTCGAAGCCTGATGCACAGGGGCCGATTGTCAGAACTGTCTGACAATCGGCCCCTTGCCTCTTGCGAGCGGCGTGGATTGTATGCAAAATCTGTTAACCATTAGATATTTGTTAATCAACGGTTAACAACCATCGATGGCGGCCTGCAGCGCCTGAGCAAGATGGTATGCATCGGCGCGCTGGTGTTTGCCGCCGTGGTGCTGCTGATCGGCCCTACCCAGTTCACCATCAACAACACTGCCAACTCGATTGGCCTGATGATGCAGAACTACGTGCACATGAGCCTGTTCACCGACCCGGCCGGCGACGGTGCCTTTACCCGCAACTGGACGGTGTTCTACTGGCTGTGGTGGGTGTCGTACGCACCGGGCGTGGCCATGTTCGTGACCCGCGTTTCACGTGGCCGGCAGATCAAGGAAGTGGTCCTGGCCCTGCTGCTGGGTGGCAGTTTCGGTTGCTGGTTCTTCTTTGGTGCGCTGGAAAGCTACAGCATGCACCAGTTCATCACCGGTGCGGTGGATGTGCCGAAAATGCTCGCCGAACAAGGCGGCGAATCGGCCGTGACACACCTGCTGCTGGCATTGCCGTGGGGCCAGGTGTTCCTGGGTGTGTACCTGTTCATCATGGCCATCTTCTGCGCTTCGCACATGGATGCCGCCGCCTACGCGGTGGCGGCCACCAGCACCCGCAACCTGCGTGAAGGCGACGACCCGACGCCAACCCACCGCCTGTTCTGGTGCGTGGTGCTGACCTTGGTGCCGCTGGCCATGCTGTTCGCCAAGGCCTCGCTGTCGACCATGAAAACGGCCGTGGTGCTGACCGCGATCCCGTTCATGGTGATCCTGCTGGTGAAGATCTACGGCTTCATCAAGTGGATGATCGCTGACTACGGCCAGGTACCGGCCCACATCATCGAGGAAGAGGCTGCACGCATGGCCGGCGAAGAACCCGCCGAGCATGCACCTCGCAGCGCCGCTGCCGTGCATTGATCAAGTCAAACGGGCCGCACTGCGGCCCCTTTGAAAGGCTGCAAATTTTTTTGCCTGACCTGTTAACCAGTAGATACGCGTTAACCAACAACTATAAACCGAGCTTGTGAGAGACCTGTCATGAACGACTTCAAACGCCTGCCCGCCGATTTCTGCGCGAATGCCGAAGAGGCCTTCACCATCCCCGCCAACTTCTACACCCAGGTCTCGGTGTTCGAACATGAGAAAGAAGCCATCTTCGCCCGCAGCTGGATCTGCGTGGGCCACCGCAGCGAAGTGGCAGACAACAACGCCTACATCACCCGCGAAGTGATTGGCGAAAGCATCATCGTCGTGCGCAGCCGTGACAGCGTGCTGCGCGCCTTCTACAACGTCTGCCCGCACCGTGGCCACCAGCTGCTTAGCGGCAGCGGCAAGGCCAAGAACGTCATCACCTGCCCGTACCACGCCTGGACCTTCAAGCTCGACGGCGAGCTGGCCCACGCCCGCAACTGCGATAACGTGGTCAACTTCGACAAGGAAAACTCCACCCTGGTGCAGCTGCGCGTCGAGGAATACGCCGGTTTCATCTTCATCAACATGGACATGGACGCCGGCTCCGTCGAAGACCAGCTGCCTGGCATGCAGGCACGCATGCGTGAAGCCTGCGCGGTAATCGACGACCTGCACCTGGCGGCACGCTTCGTCAGCGACACCCCGGCCAACTGGAAGTCGATCGTCGACAACTACCTGGAGTGCTACCACTGCGCACCTGCCCACCCAGGCTTCTCGGACTCGGTGGACGTTGGCCAGTACAGCCACAGCATGCACGGCAACTGGACCCTGCAATACGGCCTGGCCAAGCCATCGGAGCAGTCGTTCAAGTTCGATGAAAGCGTGAAAGACCCGTCGTTCGCCGGCTTCTGGGCCTGGCCGTGCACCATGTTCAACGTGCCGCCAGGGGCCAACTTCATGACCGTGATCTACGAGTTCCCGGTCGATGCCGAAACCACCCTGCAGCACTACGACATCTACTTCCTCAACAAGGACATCACCGAAGAGCAGCAGAAGCTGATCGACTGGTACCGCGAAGTGTTCCGCCCAGAAGACCTGCGCCTGGTCGAAAGCGTGCAGAAGGGCTTGAAATCCCGTGGCTACCGTGGCCAGGGCCGCATCATGGCCGACCGCGAGCGCAGCGGCATGAGCGAGCACGGCATTGCCCACTTCCATAACCTGATCGCCGTGGCCCACCTCGACGATTGATGGCAACCGCTCCACGTTAATGTGCACGTAAAGGTGCGCGGCAGGGCCTGCCGCGCGCCCAGGCAGTCGAGGTGAACCATGGCCAACACTTATGAAATGTTCAGCGTCCGCGTAACCGACGTGGAACACGCCACGCCGCTGATCAAGCGCTTTACCCTGGCCCGCGAAGACGGTGAGGCGATGCCTGCCTTCACCGGTGGCAGCCACGTCATCGTGCAGATGCAAAGCGCCGACGGCAGCCAGTACAGCAACGCCTACTCGCTGATGAGCGACCCGCGCGACACCCGCAGCTACCAGATTGGCGTGCGCCTGGAAGAGCAATCCAAGGGCGGCTCGGCATTCATGCACCAGCAGGTGCAGGTGGGCACGCGCCTGACCATTTCTTCGCCCAACAACCTGTTTGCCCTGGACCCTGCGGCCGGCCGCCATGTGCTGATTGCCGGCGGTATCGGCATTACCCCGTTCCTGGCGCAACTACATGAACTGGAAGGTGGCAGCACCGACTACGAGCTGCACTATGCCTTCCGCGCACCGGAGCACGGCGCGTTCCAGGACCAGTTGGCCAACGGCCCGCATTCCGCCAATACCCGTTTCTACATCGACAGCCTCGACCGCAAGCTAGACCTCGCCGCCTTGTGCGCCGGGCTGGATGAGCAAGCACACCTGTACGTGTGCGGCCCCAAGCCGCTGATCGATGCGGTCATCGCCTGCGCCGCCAAGGCCGGCATTGCCGAGCACCGCGTGCATTGGGAACAGTTTGCCGCCACGCCGGTCACCGGCAGTGCCTTTACCGTTGTGCTGGCGCAGTCAGGTGTGGAGTTGCAGGTGGAAGAAGGCATGACCATCCTGCAGGCCATCGAGAAATCCAAGGCCGCCAAGGTCGAGTGCCTGTGCCGCGAAGGGGTTTGCGGTACGTGCGAGACGGCCATTCTTGAGGGCGAAGCCGAGCATTACGACCAGTACCTGAGCGATGAAGAAAAGGCGGCGCAACAGAGCATCATGCTGTGCGTCTCCCGCGCCCGCACCGCGCGGCTGGTGCTGGACCTGTAAGTATTGAAGGTGTGCACGGGCTTCTGTGGGAGCGGGCGTGCCCGCGAACACGGGCGAAGCCCGTGCCATCCACCGCGGCGCCTGCTTCGCGGGCAAGCCCGCTCCCACAGGTATTGCGCCCCTCACCCCTAACGTCAACCCAAAGTTGACAAGTTGCGTATACTGGCAGGTTCTTGGCCCAGATCAGGACACCCTGCCGATGTTGGAAAACAGCTTTGCCTTCCGCCTCAAGGAACTGCTCGAGCATCACAAGCTGACCCTGCAAGCCGTGGGCACGGCCCTGGGCATTTCGCGCACCGCCGTGCACAAGTGGACCCGTGGCGGCGAGATCGACTACGACAACCTGCGCAAGCTGGCCGACTTTCTCAAGGTCAACTGGATCTGGCTGCGCTATGGCGACGAGGCGTTGCAGAACATCCAGCAACCGCAGGTGGTCGAGCTGCCGATGACCGACCTGCGCCGGCGCCTGACCGCCGAGATCATGGAAAGCGAAACGCGCATGAAGCTGGCCCAGGAAGGCGCACGCATCGTCACCTGGGAATGGAACCTGATCAGCGACGAAGTCACCTATTCGCCCAACGTCGAGCAGGTGTACGGCTGGCCGGTTCACCACAACGAAGACTTCTGGAAGCACCTGCCGGCCGAAGATGTGGCGCGCATGCAGGCGATGTATGCCGAGACGGTGCAAAGCGGCACCAGTTGCGAATGTGATTTTCGCCTCACCCGCCCTGACGGTACGTTGTGCTGGATTTCGTCCCGCGCCACGGTGGTACGCGACAGTGCCGGGCGCTCGGTGAAAATGGTCGGCATCAGCATGGACAACACCGAACGCCAGGTGGCGCAGCAGGCGCTGAGGCAAAGCGAAGAGCGCTTTCGGGCGATTTTCGAGCTGGCCTGGGGCGCCCTCGCCTACATCGACCCGAACGGCACCTGGCAACGGGTCAACAGCAGCCTGTGCGACATGCTGGGCTACTGCGCCGAAGAGCTCTATGCCACGACCTTCCAGCACATCACCCACCCCGACGACCTGCCGTTGAACATGCAGCTGCTGCAACGCATGCTGGCCGGCGAAACCGAACGTTACGAAGTGGAAAAGCGCGTGCGCCACAAGAATGGCCAGTACATCTGGGTGCGCGCGCGCACATCGCTGCAGCGCCACGACAATGGTGAGCCGGAGCACCTGATCAGCGTGTTCGAAGACATCAGTGCCGAGCGCCAGGAACACGAGCGGCTGCAGGCGCACATCGCCGCACTGGAGGCTCGCCTGGCCGCTTCGTGACCTACCCGGAATTTCAGACTTGACGCGATCCCTGTGGGAGCGGGCATGCCCGCGAAACAGGCACCGCGATGGATGGCACGGGCTACGCCCGTGTTCGCGGGCACGCCCGCTCCCACAGGGACCGCGATAACTTCTAGATTTTCAGCTGATCACCCCGCAACCAGTCGATAAACCGCGCAAACAACTCCGACTGCGAGTTGATCTCCAGCTTCAGGTACAGGTTCTTGCGGTGCATGCGCACCGTCTCCGGCGAGATACCCAGCTCCAGCGCAGTGGACTTCACCGAGTGCCCGCGCAGGATCATGTGTGCCACCTCGCGCTCACGGTCGGTCAGCACCTGGCAGCCAAAGCTGTCGAACGCCGCTTGCAGGCCGCCGCGCTCGGCCGTTGCAGTGCCGGGCTCCAGGTTGTGCCGGGCATAGCGCCCCAGCAGTTCACGCACCATCGGCTCCAGCGCCCGCAGCAGGTCGACCTGCCCGGCGTTCAGCGAAGTGCCACTGCAACCCTGGAACAGGCTCAACGACAACTTGCGGCCCGCACTGAGGTCGACGATGTAGTAGCTGTCTTCGCTGCAACCGGTAGCCAGGTAGTAAGCCTTGTAGTAGTCACTGTCGAAGAAGTTGTCGGGGGCGATTTCCTGAAGGTGGTAAAAGCCCTCGGCCAGGCCGCCTTGCACAGCCAGGCAGAACGGGTCGAGCAGGTAGCCTGCGCTGAAGTAGCGTTCCAGCACGGCGGCCCGGTGCAGTTCGGGAATGCCTTGCTGGTATAGCAGCTGCGGCGCCCGCCCCTGGCACTCCAGGCTGATCATCATCGATTCCACCTGCACCAGCTGGCCGATGGCAGCGGCAACATACGCCAGCGCTTCGGGGGTTTCGCTATTGGCCAGTGCACGCTGCAACGCTGCATGCCATTGCTGCAGCGCGCCCATGGTGAGGGTAAGCGGAGTATCGGAAGTGGCCTGGGTCATGCCCGGCAGTCTAGCCTGCCGGGCATGCCCTCGCACAGCCCTTTGCGCCAGGTTCATCGGCCCTGGTACAGGCCAAGCGCGGTCAGTTCCCGCGCGGTTTCGATGATGCACTGGCGCAGGGTCTCGACGATCTCGTCCACCTGCGCATGGGTAACGATCAACGGCGGCGACATTACGTTCAGGTGCATGATCGGGCGCACCAGCAGCCCTTTTGCCTGGGCCTTGCTGTGGATGCGTTCGCCAATGTTCACCTCGTCCGGGAACAGTGCCTTGCTGGCCTTGTCGGCCACAAACTCGACACAGGCCATCAGCTTCATGCAGCGCACATCCCCCACCAGCGGCAGCTCGCGCAGGCTTTGCAGGCGCTGCTCCAGGTAGCCGCCAACGTCCTTTACGTGATCCAGCAAGCGCTCGCGCTCGATGATTTCGATGTTCTTCAGCGCCGCCGTGCAGCACACCGGGTGGCCGCTGTAGGTAAAACCATGGGTAAAGCAGCGGCCCTTGCCCGGCTCGGCAATCACCTGCCAGATACGCTCGGAGAAGATGCACGCCCCCAGCGGCAGGTAGGCCGAGGTCAGGCCCTTGGCGGTGGTGATGATGTCGGGGGTAACGCCAAACAGTTCCTCGCTGGCGAAGAACGTGCCAAGGCGCCCGAACGAGGTCACCACTTCATCGGCGACGAACAGGATGTCGTAGGTCTGGCACAGCTGCCACATGCGCTGGAAGTAGCCCTTGGGCGGAATGATCACCCCGCCCGAACCCATGATCGGCTCGGCGAAGAACGCCGCCACGTTGTCGGCGCCCAGCGACAGGATCTTGTCCTCGAACTCGGCCACCAGAAAGTCGAGGAACTCGGCCTCGTCCATGTCATGCGGGGCGCGGTACGGGTTGGGGTTGGAGACGTGGTGGATCAGGTCGTGGTGGTAGTCGAACTCCGGCACCCGGTCGGCGGCCTTGTTGCCAATCGACATGGTCAGCGTGGTGGAGCCGTGATAGGCGTTGTAGCGGGCGATGATGTGTTTCTTGTGCGGCTTGCCGCGGCAGTTCTGATAGTACTGGATCAGCCGGTAGGCGGTGTCGACAGCGGTCGAGCCGCCGGTGGTGAGGAACACATGGTCCAGGTCGCCCGGAGCCAGCTGCGCAAGCTTCTGGCACAGCTCGATGGCCACGTCGTTGGCCATGTCGGAGAACGGGTTGGAATACGCCAGCTGCCTTACCTGGTCGGCAATGGCCAGGGCCATCTCCTCGCGGCCCAGGCCGATGTTGGTGCACCACATGCCGCCGACGGCATCGAGAAAGCGGTTGCCGTGGGTGTCACGGATATAAGCGCCTTCGCCGGCGACAATGTTCAGCGCACCTTGCTCGCGGTGCTCGTCGAACACATGGTAACCGTGCATGTAGTGGGCCTTGTCGGCTTCCACCAGTGGGTCGTGGGCAGTGGCGAATGCTTTGCTTGGGGTAGCCATGGGCAGCTCCTTGGCGGGAATCGTTGGGCAGTGTTTAGAAACCGGTCTTGACCGTGCTCCAGACCCGGGTAATGGCGCGCATGTCTTTCGGGCTCTGGGTTTTCTGCGCGAACAGGCGCTCACGGGTTTTTGCGTCGGGGTAGATGGCCGGGTCCTGGCGGATGTCGTCACTCACCAGGGCGGTGGCGGCGGCGTTGCTGTTGGCGTAGTGGATGTAGTCGGTGACCTTGGCCATGGTCGGCGGCTGCAGCAGGAACTCGATGAAGCGATGGGCGTTGGCCGCGTGCGGAGCATCCCTGGGGATGTACAGGTTGTCGAACCAGATCAGCGAACCTTCCTGGGGGATGAAGAACGACAGCTCGATGTCCTTCTTCGCCTCCACTGCACGGGCCTGGGCGGTGGCGTAGTCGCCGGACCAGGTCAGGGCCAGGCAGACATCGCCGTTGGGCAGGCTGGTGAGGTAGTTGACCGAGTCGAACTTGCGAATGTAGGGGCGGATGCCCAGCAGCAGTTTTTCGGCGGCCTTGAGGTCGGCTGCGGAGGCGCTGCGCGGGTCTTTGCCCAGGTACTGCAGGGCCAGCGGGATGACCTCGGTGGGGGCGTCCATCAGGGTGACGCCGCAATCGGCAAAGCGCGAGACGATCTTGGGGTCGAACAGCATGGCCAACGAACCGATGGGGGCGTCGGGCATGCGTGCGGTGATCTTGTCGACGTTGTAGGTGACCCCCGAGCTACCCCAGGTGTAGGGCGCCGAGTACTTCAGGCCTGGGTCGTAGCCTTGCAGGTTGTCGACGACTTGCTGGTCGAGGTTGTGCCAGCTGGGCAGTTGCTGCTTGTCCAGCGCCTGGAACACCCCGGCGCTGATCAGCGGCGGCACCAAGGATGCGTTGAGCATGACCAGGTCGTAGCCGGAGCGGCCAGTGAGCAGTTTGGTCTGCACCGTTTCGTAGCCATCGAAGGTGTCGTAGATGACCTTGATGCCGGTGGCCTTCTCGAAGTCGGCCAAGGTGGTTTCGCCGATGTAGTCGGTCCAGTTGTACAACCGCAGCGTATTACCGCTGTCCACCTCTGCCGCCTGGGCCAGGCTTACGCCCGACGCCAGCAGCAGGCCACCCATCACCTTCAGTACCTTGCGCATGGCAACTCCATCGTGTGAATGCTCCGGTTCGAGCCGATGGGTTCACTATCGGGGGATTTGCCGAGGGCGGACATACCCCGAATGTGTGGGTGGTCGTTTTCAGACACTGTCTGCATGTTTTCAAGGACCACGCGGTCCCATAGAACTGCGCATAACTTACTGATTCAGCGAGGACCCTGTGGGAGCGGGCATGCCCGCGAACACCGGCGCAGCCGGTGCCATGCACCGCGTTGGATTCTTCGCGGGCACGCCCGCTCCCACAGGGTACGCGGAGCGCCCAGCATCAGTTGTTCGGCTCAGGGGAGTGGGTAAAGCGCCTCATCGAACTGCGCCAGCTTTGGAAACACCAATGGCTGGTCATCGCTGAGCTGCTCCAGCCGCTGCCGGTACTGCTGCAGGAAGCCCTGCCGCGCCTCATCGCTGATATATGGCACATGCCAGGCCACGAACGGCGCCAGTACGTCAAAGCCGACATAGGCCAGGGTGCCACGCAAGATCGGCCGCAACATATCCTCCAGCGGCCCATGAATCGCCCCCTCGCCAAACATGTGCTCGCGCCCGCCCAGGGTCACGGTCACCAACGCCCGCTTGCCCGCCAGGCCGCCCTGGTCGTAGAAGCGCTTGCCGCCATAGCACACCCCCGACACCAGCACCCGGTCGATCCAGCCCTTGAGCATGGCCGGTGCCGAGAACCAGAAGATCGGGAAGTTAAGCACCAGCAGGTCAGCCCACAGCAGCTTGTCCAGCTCCTGCTGGATGTCCCCGGCAATGGCACCGCGCTTTACCCCTTGGCGTTGCTCCAGCGCATACACCAGGTACTGCGGGTTTTCACGCTGGGTGAAGTCTTCAGCACTGGCCACCGGGTTCCAGCCCATGGCGTACAGGTCGCTCACCTGCACCTGGTGGCCCTGGGCGCGGAAGGTTTCCACAGCCTGGTCGCGCAGCGCGGCGGTAAACGATTGTGGCTCGGGGTGAGCGTGGACGATCAGTACATTCACTCGTGTTCTCCTTGCACTAAACAGGTTGTTGAGCCGCTGTGGCCTAGCCTTGCATCAATTCGCCGGCACAGCAGGCGATGCGCTGGCAGGCATCGACCAGCGCATCGTGGCCCAGCACCAGGCCCAGGCGGATATGCCCGGCGGCGCTGGGGCCAAAGGCTTCGCCGGCGAGTACCGAGACGCCCTGGCTTTCCAGCAGGCGGTCGGCGAAGGCCTGGGCGCTAAGGCCGGTTTCGCGGATATCGACCATCACGAACATGCCACCATCGGGTTTCAGCGCCTTGAGGCCCGGGCAGCCGGCCAGCTGCTCGCACACCAGGTCACGGCGCTGGCGGTAGGCCTCGCGCATGGCATCCAGTTCAGGCAACTGCTGCTCCAGCGCCACCACGGCAGCGTCCTGGATGAAGTCCGGCGAGCCGTACAGCATGCACAGGGCAAGGTTTTCCAGGTGGGTTGCCAACTCCGCCGAGCCGACCACCCAGCCCATCCGCCAGCCGGTCATGGCGTGCGACTTCGACAGGCTGTTGAGGGTGGCCGTGCGCTCGGCCATGCCCGGCAGGCTGGCGGGGCTTACATGTTCGCCTTCGTACAGCAACTCGCTGTACACCTCATCCGAGATCAGCCACAGGTCATGGGCAATGCACAGTTCGGCCAAGGCCTCCCAGGTGGCGCGAGGCAGGCTCGCCCCAGAGGGGTTGTGCGGGCTGTTCAAGGCCAGGGCGCGGGTACGCGGGGTAATGCGCGCCGCTACATCACGCGGGCACACACGGAAGCCGTTTCCCGGCTTGACCGGCACCGGCACCACCTTGGCACCACAGGCACCGAACACCGCCTCATAGGTCACGTACATGGGCTCGGCAACGAGCACCTCGTCACCGGGGTCCAGCACACACTGGGCGACGCAGTACAGCGCACACTGGGCGCCAGCCAGCACCGTCACCTGGTCGGCGGTGACGGCCTGACCACTGCGCTGGCGGTGGCGGTTGGCAATGGCCTGGCGCAGGGCCAGCTTGCCGCGCACATCGGCGTAATGGGTGTGGCCCGCGCGCAGGCTGTCGATGGCCGCCTCGACGATCGGCGCAGGCGTGTCGAAATCCGGGTCACCTACCGACAGCAACAGGATGTCCTTGCCCTCGGCCTGCAGCGCCAGGGCGCGGTAGTGGATGTCCCAGGCCGCAGCCCCGTCGCCGGCGATGCGTTGGGTGAGCTTGGCGTAGCGCATGGCAATCTCCCTTCAATGGCGGTTTCAGTCGACGAGGATCTTCGGGTTGGAACTGCCCCACACGGTGTACAAGTCGGCGAGCAACGCGCCGTTGATGTCTTCCATCTCGGCCTGGGTGATTTCGGCCCCGGCCTGCATGCCGAACAGCACCACTTCGTTGCCACCCTTCACGTCAGGGAAGTCGGTGACATCCACCATCAGCGTGTTCATCGACACCTTGCCCACCACCGGCACGCGGTGGCCGTTGATCAACACATGGCCCTTGTTGGTGAACACCCGGCGATAGCCGTCGGAATAGCCGACCGTGATATTGGCCAGGCGCGAATCACGGGCCAGGGTGAAGGTGCGGTCATAGCCGACGGTGTTGCCGGCCGGGTAGCTGTGCACCGCCGCCACGTGCGATTTGAACTGCATGGCACGTTTGTACTCGGTGCGCTCCGGCACAGTGTCACCAAACAGCGCGCCACCGGTGCGCACCATGTCCAGGCGTGCCTCCGGCACCTCCAGGGTGGCGAACGAGTTGGCGGCATGCAGGGTGAGCTTGCTGCGGTCGAGCTTGGCGTGCTTGATCAGCCAGTCGGTCTGTTCGTTGAATGCCGCCAGGCCCTTGCGTACATCGTCCTTGTCTTCCACGGCGAAGTGAGTCATCAGCGCGACCAGCTTGAGGTGCTTCAGGTCAGTGATCTGCAACGCTTCGCCACGGCCGGACCAGGTGGCCATTTCAACCCCGTTGCGGCTCATGCCGCTGGAGTTGAGCGCCATATGGATCCGCAAGGTCTTGCCATGGCGTGCGGCAATGGCATCAACCTGGCGGGCGAAGTCGGCGCTGCCGACCAGCTCTTCCATGTCGTACTGCAAGGCATCTTCCAGCTCGCTCAGGCTGGCTAGGCGTACCCGCACCAGTTGCCCGGTAAAGCCGCTGGCACGAACCACTCTAGCCTCCTCGTTGCTGGCCACCGCCACGCAAGGCACGCCCTGGGCGATGATCGACGGCATTACCAGGCCAATGCCGTGGCCATAGGCATCGGCCTTGAGCACCGCGCACAGCCTGGACTTGCCGGCCAGTTCGGCCTGCAAGGTACGGATGTTGTGTTGCAGCGCGCTGGCGCTGACTTCGACCCAGGCGTTGCTGTTTTGCGCGGTCAGGGCGTTGGTGCCGTTGTCCATCGACAGTGGCGGCGCGGCATACAGCGGGGCTTGACCGGTGATCAGCAGGGCCAGGGATGCGGCCAGAAGTGTACGGCGAAATGGCATGTTGGTTTCTCTTGTTCTTGTCGTTGTGCGCGCTTTAACAGACGCAGGTGTGTTTGAGTTCGATAAAGGTCACGCCGGGTGTGGCAAAACCGTTGGCCAGGTCGGCCTGCAAGGCGTCCAGATCACGCGGCTGGCGCACTGCGCAACCAAAGGCACGGGCCAGGCCGATGAAGTCCGGGTTGCGCGGCAGCACGCCGACCGGCTCGATGTCCAGGTCGAGCATGTCGTCACGGATCTGGCCGAGGGCGTCGTTGTTCCACAGCAGCACCACCAAAGGCCGGTCCAGCTCTTCTACGGCCGTGGCGAGTTCCTGAGCGGTATAAAGGAAACCTCCGTCGCCCACCAGTACCAGGCCGGGGCGGTGGTCGGTGGCGAGCATGCCGCCAATGCCGGCCGGCAAGCCGTAGCCGAGGGTGCCGTAGCCGGTGGGGTGCAGCCAGCTGCGCGGCGCCCGGCTGGCGAAGGCATAGTTGCCGGTGTAGGCCAGCTGGGTCATGTCGCTGCTGATGAACGCATCGTCGGGCAGCACGGCGGCAATGCGGTCAAGAATGGCCTGGTGCGTGGCCTGCAAGGGCGCGTGCCCATTGCGGATGGCCTGACGCAGCTTGGCCACCGCTTCACTGGCCTGGGCCGGGTCGCGGTCGAGCTCCGGCAAGTGATCGAGCAAGCCGGCCACGGTTTGCCGGGCATCGCCGTGCAGGGCAATGGCACAAGGGTAGAAGTCGTTGAACTTGCGCGGGTCGATGTCCACGCGCAACAGCTCGCCAGTGATCGGCAGGCGCTCGCGCCAGAAGTCGGTGTCGGCCATTTCGGTGCCCACGGCCAGCACCACATCGGCCTGGCTGATCAGCTGCCAGCCAGGTTCCACGCACAGGCTTGAACCGGCATTCAGTGGCGCGTCCGGCGGCAGCAGGCCCTTGCCAGCCACGCTGGTGAACAGCGGTGCCGCCAGCCGGGTGCTCAAGCGGGCCAGTTGCTCGGCCGCATGCAGCGCCCCACCTCCGGCAATGATCATCGGTCGCTTGGCTGCTGCCAGCTTGAGGGCCGCCTGGTCGAGGGTTTCGCGGCACGGCTGGCCACGCCCGGGGCGGCGCACCACGTCATCGCTCCAGTCGCGGCTCACCGGCGCGGCCAGCACGTCCAGTGGTACCGAGATATGCACCGGGCGCGGCCGTTCGCTGTCGAACACGGCCCAGGCGCGGGCAACCAGCTGGGGCAGGTCTTCGCCGCGCAGGGCCACCGCAGAAAACGCCGTGATCGGCGCAGTCATGGCGCGTTGGTCCTGGGTTTCGTGCAGGCAACCCCAGCCCTTGCCCAGGCTGGCGGTGTGGTTGACGCTGGAAATCACCAGCATCGGCACCGAGTCGGCATAGGCCTGGCCGATGGCGGTGGCGGCGTTGGTCACCCCGGGGCCGGTGATGACGAAGCACACCCCGGGCTTGCCGCTGACCCGGGCATAGCCATCGGCCATGAAGCCGGCGCCCTGCTCGTGCCGGGTCAGCACATGGCGAATACCACTGCCCGGCAGGCCGCGGTACAGCTCCAGGGTGTGCACCCCGGGGATACCGAACACCGTCTCTACGCCATAGTTGGCCAACAGGCGCACCAGCGCCTGGCCGGCAGTCAGGGTCAGGTCATTCATGTCGTTCTCCTTGCGCCTGGCCGAGGCGGATCAGCGCATCGACCGCAGTGGTGCCGTGGGCACCGACCATCAATGGGTTCACATCCAGCTCCAGCAGTTGCGCGGCGTTTTCACAGGCATAGTCGGCCACTGCGCGGATGGCTGCGACCAAGGCGTCGAGGTCGGCGGCCGGGCGGCCGCGGAAGCCCTGCAGCAGGCTGGCACTGCGCAGGTTCAGCAATGCAGCACGAATGGCGCTGTCGGTGGTGGGCAGCAACAGGCTGACGCTGTCCTTGAGCAGTTCCACCAGCACGCCACCGGCGCCAATCACCAGGGCCAGGGCGAAGTCCTGTTCACGCTTGATGCCGACGATCAGTTCAGCCAGCGGCGGCTCAGCCATGGGTTCGAGCAGCACCTGTTCGAACGCTACTTGCGGGGCGTAGGCCGCGATGCGCTGGCGCATCTGCACCAGTGCAACTTCCAGGGCGGCGGCATCGCCCAGGTTCAGCGCCACCGCGCCCGCTTCGGTCTTGTGCGGCAGCTGTGCGCTGACGGCCTTGAGCACCAGCGGGTAACCCACGCGAGCGGCGTCTGCCACGGCGCGCTCGGGCGTGCTCAGCACCCCTGCCGGGACCGGCAGGCCAAACGCGCGCAGGGCCTGCTTGGATTGCCATTCGTCCAGCAGCCGGCTCTCGCCGCCAAGGGCCTGCGGGCACAGCGGTACCCTTGCGGCCTCGCCCTGCCCCAACAACCTTTGCCGGTTACGTTGGTAGGCGACGATTCGGCCCCAGGCCGCCAGGCCGTCCTCGACGCCCTGCAAAGCAGCAATGCCGCGTGAATGCAGGCGCTCACGTGCGCTGGCGGGTAACAGTTCCGGGAAGGCCGAGGTCACGAAGCCGATTTTGCCGTGGCGCTCCAGCGCATCGCAGTACAGCGCCAGCAGCAGGTCGCACTCCTTGCGTTCGCCAGTAAATTGCGCCGGGTAGTCGAGCACCAGCATGGCCGCGTCGGCAGCGCCGCTGAGCGTGCTGTCGAGCATGCGTTGCAGCGCGGCTTCATCGCCCCAGATGGCGGTGGTGAAATCCAGCGGGTTGACCAGGTTGGCATAGGCCGGCAGCACGTCGGCCAATTGCGCCACCTGCGCCTGTTCCAGCTTGGGCAGGTTCAACTGGTTGCGCTCGGCATAGTCGGCAATCAGGCCGGCATCCCCCCCTGAACAGGCCAATGCAATCAGCTCGCCGTCGGCCGGCAAGCGCCCGCAAGCGGCGGCCTTGAGCGTTTCGACAAAGCTCACCGGACCACTGACGCGGATCACCCCCAGGCGCTGGAACAGGCTGTCGTACAAGGCATCGGAACCGGACAACGAGCTGGTGTGGCTAAGCGCCAGTTCCGCACCGATCTGCGACACGCCTGTCTTCAGGGCAATGATCGGCGTGCCCTGCTGCAGCGCCTTGTAGGCGGCGCGGGCAAAGCCCGGCACGTTCTTCAGGCCTTCCAGGTGCAGGCCGATGGCCGTGACCCGAGGATCGTCGAGCAGAACGTCCATCAGTTCGGCCACGCCCAGTTGCGCCTGGTTGCCGACAGAGGCCATGTAGGCCACCGGCAGCGAGCGGTCGCTCATGGACAGGTTGTAGGCGAAGTTGCCGCTCTGGGTGAGGATTGCCACGCCCTTCTCCACCTGTTTACCGCCATGGGCCACTGGCCACAGGGCGGCGCCATGCAGGTAATCGAGCAGGCCGTAGCAGTTGGGGCCGAGCAAGGCCATGTCGCCAGCAGCTTCAAGCAGGCGCTGCTGCAACTGTCGGCCCTCCTCACCGCTTTCGGCAAAGCCGGAGGCATAGCAGATGGCACCACCGGCACCACGTGCGGCCAACTCGGCCACACACTGCAAGGTCAGCTCACGGTTGGTGGCGATGAACACCGCGTCCGGTGCATAAGGCAAGTCCGCTACCTGCGCCACACAGGGGATGCCTTCGAGGCTTTCATGCTGCGGGTTGACCAGCCACAGCTCGCCGCCAAAGCCCCCTTCGGCGCAGCGCCTGAGCGCCCGCGCCATGCTGCGCCCGCCAACGAAGGCCAGGTGCCGGGGCGCCAGCAGGCGCTTGAGGTTGTCACGAATCGAATGCGACATGGGTGTTCTCCTGGCGCTTAACGCAGCAGCGGGCGCAGCAGTTCGCGGGCGATGATGTGCCGCTGGATTTCCGAGGTGCCTTCCCAGATGCGCTCAATGCGCGCGTTACGCCAGATGCGCTCCACCGGGCCTTCGTCCATCAGGCCCATGCCGCCAAAAATCTGTACGGCTTCGTCGGCGACCTTGCCCAGCGTTTCGCTGGCAAACAGCTTGGCCATGCCGGCCTCGCCATCGGTCATGCTGCCCTGGTCCATCTTCCAGGCGGTGTGCAGGGTGAGCATTTCAGCGGCACGAATCTGCGTGGCCATGTCGGCCAGCTTGAACGACACACCCTGGTAGCTGCCGATTGCCTGGCCAAACTGCTTGCGGTCAGCGGCCCATTGCAGCGACAGGTCGAGGGCGCGCTGGGCCTGGCCCACGCAGTTGGCGGCGACCATCACCCGGCCGGCGGTGAGCCAGGCGTTGGCCACCTCCCAACCTTTGTCGACTTCACCCAGCACCTTGCAGGCCGGCACCCGGCAGTCGTCGAAGAACAGTTCGTAGGTGTGGTAGCCGCGGTTGCTCACGCACTTGGGGCCACGGCGGATGGTCATGCCCGGCGTGCCACGGTCCACCAGGAAGGCTGTGACGGCGTTGCGCTTGCGCCCGTTGTGCTCGTAGGTGTCGGTGACGGCGAAGACGATGGCGAAGTCGGCATGCCCGGCATGGCTGATGAAGTGCTTGCTGCCGTTGATGACAAAGTCGTCGCCCTGGCGCACGGCGCGTGTCTTGATGGCATTGGCATCAGAGCCGGCGCCCGGCTCGGTCAGGGCGAAGCAGTCGGTTTTCTCACCCTGCACGCAGGGCAGCAGGTAGTCGTTGATCTGCTCATCCTTGCAGGCCATGAGAATTTTCGAAGGCCGGGCAACGAACACGTGCAGCGCCCAGGACACCTTGGACAGCTCGCGTTCGATCAGCGCCTGGGACAGGTAGTCCAGGCCACCACCGCCGACTTCCTCGGGCATGTTGAAGGCGTAGAACCCGGCGGCGATGGCCTTGCCGCGGATCTGCGCGGCAAGCTCGGGCGACACGGCATCAGCGCGGTCCACCGCTTCTTCATGGGGCAGCAGCTCCCTGGCAACAAAGCTGCGTACCGCTTCCACCAACATTTCTTGTTCTTGGGTCAGTTGGAAATTCATCTGCGAAGGTCCTGGTCAGGGTCGGTATCGGGTTACTGGCCGGTGAAACGGGGGGCGCGGCGCTCAACCGAGGCTTGCAGCGCCTCGGCGCCATCCTGGCTGCGGCCGCACAGCAGGCCGGCGTGGCGTTCGGCCTCCAGCTGTTCGGCCAGCTCGCGCCGGGCGCCGTCGCGGATCAACCGCTTGGTTTGCGCGTAGGCGAAGGTCGGGCCGTTGGCGAGGCGCCCGGCCAGCTCGGCGGTTACAGCCGGCAGTTGTTCGTCAGGGCACACTTCGCTGACCAGCCCGGCTGCCAGGGCGCGTTCGGCGCCCCACAGTTCATCGAGGAACAACAGGCGCTTGGCCTGTTCGCTGCCGATCAGCCGCGGCAAGTGCCAGCTGGCGCCGGCATCGGGGCTGTAGCCCATGCTGGTGTAACCAGCCTTGAAGCGCGCCGAGGCGGCGGCGATGCGCAGGTCGCAGCACAAGCTGAGGTCCATGCCACCGCCCACGGCGGTGCCGTTGATGGCGGCGATGGTCGGTTTGTCCAGGCTGTGCAGGCGCAGCATCAGGGCGTGGGCGGTTTCGGTCCAGCCGTAGGTTTCCAGGGTGCCTGCGGCTTCGGCGGCGGCCCACTCGGCCAGGTCGGCACCGGCGCAAAAGCTGCGGCCACTGCCGGTCAGCACCACCACGCGTACGGCCGGGTCGCCGTTGTGGTTGTCGAGTAAGGCGTGCAACTGCCTGAGGGTGGGAATGTCCAGCGCGTTGCGCTGCTCGGGGCGGTTGAGGGTGATCCAGGCAACGCCGGCTTCGACCTTGCTCAACAGTGACGATGACGGGGTGGTCATGGGGGGCCTCGGTGTTGTTGTGATGATTTTGAGAGGGCTTGATGAGGGAGATACTAAACGAGTGTTCAGTAAGGCGGGATGGGTTGTTACAACTTCGCACAACTCGGTTTCTGGTGTTACACCGATGGTTTTCGTCGTGGCATTTTTGTTGCCTGTGAGATCGAGCGCCGCCCGCGCGGCGCTTCGCGGGGCAAGCCCGCTCCCACATTTGTTGCAACGTGGCCATGCCTGTGGAAGCGGCGTTGCCCGCCT